>JAWXUR010000126.1:0-4530 GCA_044426265.1 Clostridia bacterium | reverse complement strand
TTGCTATCTTCCTGCGGTTTTTGACGATGGGGTGTTTCGTTCGCTGCGGCGAACGACTTAAGGCTCTGCCTTAAGAAACCGCAATTTTTTAAAAAAATTGAGTAAAATTTTACATGATTTTTCCATTAAGTTGCTTACATTGAGCACAACCCCTTGTGTGGGGCGTAGCTTTTTTTCGCTTTAGCGAAAAAAATGTACAAAAAAAAAGATGCAAACCTAAGTTTACATCTTTTATTGATTTTTACATTGGGAAACCGCCGCCAGTTCCGCCGAAATTATTCATGTCCATGCCCATGCCTGGCATATTTCTCATGCGTTTTTGCATTTTCTTGCCCTTGTTGCCTGAGAATTGCTTAAACATTTTTTGCATTTGCTTATATTGATTGAGAAGTTTGTTGACGTCTTCGACTTGCATTCCGCAACCAGCTGCGATACGCTTTTTGCGTGCTGGATTGATGATTGCCGGCTTTGCTCTTTCTTCTTTTGTCATTGAAAGAATGATCGCTTGCATTCTGTCGAATTGTCTATCGTCAATTTCAACATCGTCAATTTTTTTGCCAACACCTGGAATCATTTTGAGCAAATCTTTCATTGAACCCATTTTTTTGATTTGTTGGAATTGGTCTAGTAAATCGTTCATGTCGAACTTGTTTTTGCGAAGTTTTTCTTCTAATTCTTCAGCTTTTTTATCGTCGAGTTCCATTTCAGCTTTTTCAATGAGAGAAAGCATATCGCCCATGCCGAGGATTCTTGATGCCATGCGGTCTGGGTGGAAAACGTCGAGATCGCCGAGTTTTTCGCCAGTACCCACAAATTTGATAGGTTTGCCAGTAACCGCTCTTGCAGAAAGTGCCGCACCGCCACGAGTGTCACCGTCAAGTTTGGTGAGAAGTAAGCCGTCAATGCCGAGAGTTTCGTTGAATGAAGTTGCAACATTAACCGCATCTTGACCAGTCATTGAATCAACAACGAGCATGATTTCATGAGGGTGTACGGTTGATTTGATGTTGGTTAACTCTTGCATGAGTTCTTCATCAACGTGCAAACGACCAGCAGTGTCGAGGAAAACATAGTCGTGACCATGGTCTTTGGCGTACATTACCGCTTGTCTTGCGATTTCTACTGGATCAATTTGACCCATTTCGAAAACCGGAACATCGATTTTTGAACCGACAACTTGAAGTTGTTTGATAGCAGCTGGACGATAAACGTCACAACCAACTAAAAGAGGTCTATGCCCTTGGTTTTTGAGGTACAAGGCAAGCTTGCCACTGTGTGTGGTTTTACCAGAACCTTGAAGTCCGCACATCATTACGATGGTTGGCGGATTGTTTGCCGAATTGAGGCGTGACTTTGTACCGCCCATGAGGTTGGTGAGCTCTTCGTTAACGATTTTGATAACCATTTGTGATGGTGTCAAACTTTCCATAACGTCAGCGCCGATTGCTCTTTCTGTTACAGTTTTTGTGAAATCTTTTGCAACTTTATAGTTAACGTCAGCTTCTAAAAGTGCCAAACGCACCTCTCTCATTGCTGATTTAACGTCACTTTGTGTTAATGCGCCCTTACTTCTCAGGCTTTTAAACGCAGACTCGAGTCTATCTGAAAGACCTTCAAATGCCATTTTAACCACTCCTTTTTATCTAAAAACTCTTAATATTTTAATTATTGCTCAGCGATAGTTTTCGTTATCGCATTAATTTTTTCAATTGCCTCGCTAACTTCTTTTGCACCCATAGCGTGACGATTAATTTCGCTTATAATTTCTGTAAGCTCGTCAATTTCTTTCACTGACTCTTTAATTTTATTAAATCTCTCGCAAAGTCCGAGATGTTTTTCATATGAATAAAGCTGAAATTCTGCTCGCTTAATTCCATCACGCACACCTTGACGAGTGATACCTTCATTTTCAGCAATTTCAGCTAGTGAAAGGTCCTCATCATAATAGTAGCAGATGAAATCTTGTTGTTTTTGGGTTAGCATTTCGCCGTAAAAATCAAAAAGTAAGATTATGTCAAGATTTTTTGCCATGATTGACCTCCTTGCTTAGTTTAGCTTTGAATTTGTAAAGTAAATCACTTTACATTATACTTTAAACTTTAAGTTTTGTCAAGCATTTAGTTTTTCTTAAACTTATTTAAAAGAGTATAACTATTATGATTGCAAAAAGCGAAAAGGCAGAGCCGAAGCTCTGCCTTTTGCATTGGAGTAAAAAAGAAAAACATGAGATGTTTAGAAATCAATTTCGTTGTCGTAATAAACAGCAAGAAGGAGTTTTTCCATTTCTTCTTGAGTTGGAATACGTGGGTTTGAACCTGTGCAAGCGTCACCGATTGCAAGATCTGCAACTGTTGGAAGTTTTTCAAGGAATTCTTTTTCGTCGATGATTCCATCTTCATAGAATTTGATGCAAGTTGGAATGTCGAGAGCTGCGTTCATCTTGCGAATTTCAGCGATAAGAGCGTCAACAAGAGCATCTGTTGATTCGCCTTGAAGTCCCATGAATTTTGCGATATCTGCATAACGTTTTGCTGCAACTTCGTTTTTAGCGTTAAACTTAATAACTTTTGGTAAGTACATAGCATTTGCACAGCCGTGAACGATGTGACCGCCTGTGTAAGCAGCGCCAGTTTTGTGAGCCATTGAGTGAACTATGCCTAAAAGTGCATTTGAGAAAGCCATACCAGCGAGGCATTGAGCGTTGTGCATTCTATCTCTAGCGTCCATGTCACCACCAAATGATGGGATAAGGAACTCGTGAACCATTTTAATTGCATGAAGTGCAAGAGGGTCTGTGTAATCACAATTGAGTGTTGAAACGTACGCTTCAATTGCGTGTGTCATTGCGTCCATACCTGTGTGAGCTGTGAGTTTTTTAGGCATTGTTTCAGCGAGGTCTGGGTCAACGATAGCAACGTCTGGTGTGATATTAAAATCAGCTAATGGGTACTTGATACCTTTAGCGTAGTCAGTGATAACTGAGAAAGCAGTAACTTCTGTTGCTGTTCCTGATGTTGATGGAATAGCGCAAAATTGTGCTTTTGTGCGAAGTGTTGGGAAATTAAATGGGATACAAAGGTCTTCAAAAGTAACGTCTGGATATTCATAAAATGCCCACATTGCTTTTGCAGCATCGATTGGTGAACCACCACCCATTGAAACGATCCAGTCTGGCTCAAAAGCTGTCATTGCAGCAGCGCCTTTCATAACTGTTTCAACACTTGGATCTGGCTCAACGTTTTCAAAAAGCTCAACTTCCATGCCTGCTTCTTTAAGATAAGCAACAGCTTTATCGAGGAAACCGAAACGTTTCATGCTTCCGCCGCCAACAACAACGATAGCTTTTTTGCCTTTTAAATTTTTGAGTTCTTCAAGAGATCCTTTGCCGTGATATAAGTCACGAGGTAATGTAAAACGACCCATAATAAATTCCTCCGTTAAATAAAAATAGTTTTTTGTTTTTTGTTTATTTCTTATAAATATTTTCTTCAAAATAAGCATACATTAAAAATCATACAGATTTATACAATAAACATCAAATTTATATTTTTATGCAATTTCTATATAAATTTTCAACAATATCTCACTTCATTTGTTATTATAACAGATAAATTGATAAAAAGATAATGTTTTTATAGTATATGGGTATAACATTTTTGATATGGTAAAATGCATTATTTATAGACAGTTGTTTTGTGCAGTTTTACAAGCTTCTATTTGAATTGTTGTTTTTGGTTTGTTTATTGTTGTTGTTTGACCTTTATTCTTGTGATTTACTTGTTTTTGCTTGTAGGAATAACCCTTAATTTGGAACTTTAGAATTTTTATATGTAGGGACATGGCTTGCCATGTCAGGAGCTAGGTTTGTGCTATGCTTGCGGACATGGCAAGCCATGTCCCTACAATAGGCAAATTGCAGGGGCGACCTGTGGTCGCCAGTAGGTTTGATGTGATTTTCTGGCGACCACAGGTCGATCCTACAATTTTTCATAGATTGTAGTAACCCAACATGGCAAGGGCAGAGCCCCATAGTTGGGAACTTAAGGAAACAATAAAAAACAACAATGGAAAATTGAGAATTGAGAATGGAAAATTAAGGGTCGCATTCGCTCCGATTGTAATTTTTGCTCTGCAAAAAAGGTTAAAATCCAAAAAATCTTTGATTTTTCCCATAATTCTCAATTCTCCATTTTCAATTTTCAATTAATTATACGATTAAACTAATTGAAAATCTCTTAAGTTCCCGAGTATGGGGCAGAGCCCTTGCCCTACACTGTGAAACCACGCACGAAACTTTGTAGGGGGTGACCCCTGTGTCGTGCCGTTGTTAAGATTTATTCGTTTTTTAAAACATGGCGATTTTTGTTTCGTGTTTCACGAAACCGAACTTTGGAACGGTCAAGACCGTTCCCTACAATTGAATTTTTGGTTATTTTTGTGCATGTTTTTCTTTTCTATTATATATATAGGGATTTTTTGCTGTTTTGTTGTTGGTTTTTCACTGTTTTTTGCTTTGGTTGGGGTGTAGTG
>JAWXUR010000125.1:0-4549 GCA_044426265.1 Clostridia bacterium | reverse complement strand
GATAACCAAAACAGCCTCCCTCTCGAGGGAGGTGGCACGAACTTGTTCGTGACGGAGGGTTCAAGAACGGCAGAAAAATCAACCGCTACGCAAACGCAAAAACGATAACACAAAACCCAAAAAATAAAAAGAAAAACAACAAAAAACTAAAATCCACAAAAGGAGTAAAAAAAATGAAAATTTTAATTATAGTCGATATGCAAAACGATTTTATCGATGGTTCACTCGGTTCGAAAATGGCAGAGGCTATCGTGCCAAACGTTCAAGCGAAGCTTGAACTGTACGCAAAAAATGGCGACACTGTGATTTTCACTCGTGACACCCATGAAGAAAATTATTTAAGCACGCAAGAGGGCAAAAATTTGCCAGTTATGCACTGCATTAAGGGCAGTTTGGGTTGGCAAATCAGCGAAAAACTCGCTGTGGGTGAGCATAAAATCATTGATAAACCGACTTTTGGCTCGCTTGATTTGCTTGAACATCTCAAAACTTTGGGCGAAATTGAATCGATTGAGCTTGTTGGTCTTTGCACCGATATTTGCGTGATTTCCAATGCGATGCTGCTCAAGGCTCGGTTTTTAGAAACTGAAATTATCGTTGATGGCGCTTGCTGCGCTGGTGTAACATCTCAAAGCCACGACACCGCTCTCGAAGCGCTGAAGATGGTGCAAGTGACAATTAAATAAAAAAATTAACGCTACAGTGTTGACTGCTTGTCATACTGTAGCGTTTTTTTATTAATCGAAGTCGAATTCGTCCTCATTTTTCAGCTTGAAAATTTCGAACAAAGTTTCTTGCAAATCTTCGTCATTAACTATTTCGTAAGCTTCGTCTTGATCGGAGTAAATCACCTTGAAAAAGTTTAGGTAACCCTCATCATCGAGCGGTTCAAGAACTAAATATTCGGTTTTTTCGAGAAATACTATGTCTAAAAACTCGTATTTCCCAATAACTCCGTCGGTATCCTTGATTTTCACTGTGAAATCTAACTGTTCATCTTTTAACTGCTCCAAAATTTTTGACATATTTTTTCTCACTTTCTCAAATAAACAAATGGCAGCACCGCCACTTCTCTAATATAATTTTTGATTTTTCTTTGTCTTGGCGATTTTGCCGCAATTCCTAAGCACGGCACACCAGCACGCTTGGCGATGAGTTCGGCTCGAAAAATGTGAAAATCGCTCGATAAAAACGCCAATTTTGCCTCGTTTTTCAGGTCGTACTCGGCTAGAATTCCCTTTGCATTTAAAAAGTTTTGCTGGGTAGTTTTTGATTTATCTTCCAAAATTATTCTGCTTTGTTCAATGCCTTGGCGAATTAATTCGTCTTTCATCACTGCCGCTTCACTTTTAATTTGCTTTGGTTGAACTATTCCACCGCAGCAAAAAGCGATCACATTTTCATTTTCTTTCAAAAATTCAACCGCTGCATCAACTCTGCTTTGCAAGGTTTTGCTAACTTCATCTTTTTTCACTCTGCAACCGAGAATTAACAAAAAATCCGGAGTAAATTCAAGTTTTTGCTTACTCTTTTTAATTATTAAAATTATGATTGTTGTTAAACTTGTGGTGCAAATGGATAATAATATTAGTGCAAAAATCAACATTTGCTTCTCCTTTTTATATGATTTTCATTTATGATATTAATATTTTACCATAAAAAGATAATTTTTAATAGATAGTTTTTAAAAAAAGATGTAAATTGATATGATTTTTGCATATAATAGCGTTATGGATCATGTTGTTTTTTTATTATGATTTGGATTTATTCTCTTTTCAACATGATCACAAAATTTTCAAACAAAAAGGAGCTTTTATTATGTGTGGAATTATAGGTTACATCGGTCAATACAACTGCGTACCATATCTCGTAAACTCACTAGAAAAACTCGAATATAGAGGCTACGACTCCGCTGGTATCGCAATCTTAAACGAAAATCACACCAGCGTCATCAAGTGCCAAGGTCGCTTACAAAACCTAAAAGACAAACTAGCCCAAACACCAGACTTATACTCAAATTGTGGTATCGGTCACACTCGCTGGGCAACCCATGGCGAACCAAGCGACATCAATTCACACCCGCACACCAGCCAAAGCGGCTTGTTTTCAATAGTACACAACGGAATCATCGAAAACTATGCCGAGCTAAAAACACAGCTCATTCACGATGGTTACGTTTTCGTTTCCCAAACAGACACCGAAGTTATCGCCCACCTCTTAGAAAAAAATTACAATGGCGACCTACTCCAAACTATGAAAAAAACTTCTGCAATGTTAGATGGTGCTTTCGCCCTCGGCGTAATGTGCCGTGATTTTCCTGACACTCTCATTTGCACACGCTTTGGCAGCCCCCTCATCATTGGCGAAAGTGCAACCGGTAACTTCATAAGTTCCGACATCACCGCAATTTTGCCATACACCAAACAATTTTACAAACTTGATGCTGGTGATTACTGCGTACTCAAAAAAGACAGCCTAGAATTTTTTGATAGTGACATCGTACGCACTGAAAAAGAAGTGACGACAGTTAACTGGTCAGTTGAAGATGCTCAAAAAAGCGGGTACGAACACTTCATGTTTAAAGAAATCATGCAACAACCAACAGCAATTGCAGACACCATCAGCCCACGCATCAAAGATGGCAAAATCGTCTTTGAAAATCTAAGTTTAACCGCTGAAAAAATCAAGAACTTCAACAAGATTTACATTGTAGCTTGCGGTTCAGCCTATCACGTTGGAGTCATTGGAAAATACGTTTTTGAAAAAATGACACGCATTAGCGTTGAAGTTGACATTGCATCAGAATTCAGATATCGTGATCCAATCGTTGACGAAAACACCCTATGCATCATCATAAGCCAAAGCGGCGAAACCGCAGACACCCTTGCCGCTTTACGTGAAGCGAAGTCAAGCGGTGCTCACATATTGTCGATTGTCAACGTTGTTGGCAGCTCAATCGCCCACGAAAGTGATGATGTTTTATACACTGTAGCTGGTCCAGAAATTGCCGTTGCCACCACCAAGGCGTACTCGACACAAGTGAGCCTAATTTATTTACTCTCCGCATTTTTTGCAAACCAACTAGGCAAACTAAGCGACAACGAGGTATCATCATTTTTACAAGAAGTACAAAAAATTCCAGATCATATCTCGAAAATTTTAGCCGCTTCTCATGACAACATACAAGAACTAGCAAAAATATGCGCACCACTAGAACACGCATATTTCATCGGCAGAAACCTAGATTACGCCTGCGCAGTTGAAGCCTCACTAAAAATGAAAGAAATCAGCTACATTCACAGCGAAGCCTACGGAGCAGGTGAACTCAAACACGGCACAATCTCCCTAATCGAAAAAGGTACACTAGTAGTGGCATTAGCCAGCAATGATGCGGTCTTCGCCAAAACAATGAGCGGAATAAAAGAAGTAACCGCAAGGGGAGCAAAAATTTTAATCGTAACAACCAAAACCCACGCAAAAGAGGTGCAAGACCTAGATTACAAAATAATCCTACCAGACATTCACCCACTCCTAATGCCAAGCGTACAAATAATCCCCCTACAACTCCTAAGCTACTACACCGCCAAACAAAGAAACTGCGACATAGACAAACCAAGAAACCTAGCAAAATCAGTAACAGTAGAATAAATCGGTCGAGCTGCCTCGACACGCACGCCGTGTTGGTTTGTTCTAGTTGGGAGCGGCTACACCGAGCAGTTAAATTGCTCGGACTTGGGTGGTTTTGATTTAGGTTTAATCTATTTGGGTCGAAAAAGTTCACTGTCGTTCTCGTTTTCTGTCGAGCTGCCTCGACACGCACGCCGTGTTGGTTTGTTCTAGTTGGGAGCGGCTACACCGAGCAGTTAAATTGCTCGAGTTTGGGTGGTTTTGATTTAGGTTTGATGAACCGAGCCGAAACGTCAAGCTGTCGCTTGTTGTTTCTACCTAGCTTTTTGGTTTGATGTTTATTGAAAAATATTTTTGTAACCGTAGGGGCGGATATCATCCGCCCGAGAAACGGCAAAAAAATTTTCCATTATATCAATCCAAATCGATAACACAAAACCAAAAAAAACTAAAAGAAAAACAACAAACCAAAAATCCAGTACCAAACCCAAAGAAAAGCACAGACTTCAAGAGGATTTTCAAGGACACTTCCTTGAATGCTTTTTTATTTTACTTTTTTTCATAAAAAAAGTAAATGCCATTTTTTTGGTTACTTTTTTGGGCAAGCAAAAAAACGTAACGCCCCTGCGGCAGCAGAAACGTGACTAACCACATCAACAAAAGTAAATATAAACCGAAAATTACCCACAGCCAAAAAACCAAGAACGGCGGTGAATTTTCAAATTACATCAATGTTCAATCGATAACACAAAACCCAAAAAAAGAAAAACAACAAACCAAAAATCCACCACCAAACCAAAAAAAATCCACCGCAGTGCGAGAGGATTTTCAAGGACACTTCCTTGAATGCTTTTTTTGTTTTTCTTTTTTTCCAGAAAAAAAGAAAATGCCATTTTTTTGGTTACTTTTTTTGGGCAAGCAA
>JAWXUR010000124.1:0-4585 GCA_044426265.1 Clostridia bacterium | reverse complement strand
AAAAAAATGGCATTTTCTTTTTTTCTGGAAAAAAAGAAAAACAAAAAAAGCATTCAAGGAAGTATCCTTGAAAATCCTCTCGCACTGCGGTAGCTTTCTTTGGGTTTGGTACTGGATTTTTGGTTTGTTGGTTTTCTTTTTGTTTTTTGATTTTCACCTCGATTTTTTAATTATCAATCTATTTTCTCTTAAGTTCTTGCATTGGGGTTGTCCCTACGAAATGAAAAAATGATTTTTAATTAAAAACATCCCTAATCAACACGCATGGGTTCTACTCCTCCCAAGAACGGCGGCGAACTCCACCATTACATCAATATAAAATCGATAACAAAAAATCACGAACAAAGTTCATGCACCCTCTGCGTAGGGGTCGATGCCCACATCGACCTAAGAACGGCGGCGAACTCCTCCAATACATCAATATAAAATCGATAAAACTTTTTCTGACGTTGTCAGTTCACCAAAATAGCCAGCTGTCGCTGTCTGTTTTGGCTAGTTTCATAAATCAGTCCGTAAAAAATCGCTATCGCTCTTTTTACTACTAACGCAAATGCGATATTGTTTTCTTTTGGTTTGTTGTTTTGGGGATTTTTTCGCTTTTTAGTTTGCTTGTTTTATTTTTTTGTCGCATTTGCTTTGCTTTAATTTTCTTTTTTCTTTTTAGTTTGCAGGGGTGTTTCGCTCTTGCGAGAGCGACCAAAGGCTCTGCCTTTGGAATCTGCAATTTTTCGTGAAAAATTGAGTAAAGCTTTGCTTGTTTTTTTCTTTTTTCTTTTCTCTTTTTATTTTTCTTTTCTATTTTCTACTTAAATATCGTCAAATCACCAGCTCGAGCCGTATAAAGCCCATTCTCATCAACAATCTCCCATTTCCTCATCCACTTCTCAAACTCAGCAGTAGCCGACATACCAAGTACCTCACGAACAGCCTTAACATCATGATGCCCAGTAGTCTGATACATCAACATAACATCATCACCATGAGGTATAGCCATAACAAAATTACACCCAGCCGCAGCAATCATCAACAGCAAATTATCCATAGCACTCTGATCACAAGTGTTATGGTTAGTGTAACAAACATCACAACCCATAGGCAGTCCATGCATATGCCCACAAAAATTATCCTCAAGCCCAGCACGAAGTATCTGGTCACTACCATATAAATATTCAGGCCCAATAAAGCCAACCACAGTGTTCACCACAAACGGTTTATAGTGCCTAGCCAAGCCGTAACAACGAGATTCCATTGTCTGCTGATCCCAGCCGTTATGCCCATCAGATGAAAGCTCCGAAGCTTGTCCAGTTTCAAAATACATATGATTTTCGCCCTTAGCTGTCGAAAATTCTTTCATCATTTGATTAGCCTCACCAAGCAAATCAACGCTAACGCCAAAAGCGTCAAGCGATTTTTCAGATCCAGCGATTGATTGGAAACACAAATCAGCCGGTGCGCCCTTCTCGATTGCTTTCATTTGCGTACTAACGTGCGATAACACACAGTTTTGCGTTGGCACATCGTATTTTGTCATGATGTCTTTAAAAAGGTGCAAGATTGCCGCCGTACTATCTGCCGAATCCGTTGCAGGGTTCAAGCCGATAAGTGCATCGCCCATGCCGTACGAAAGACCCTCCAAAGTTGAGGTCGCAATGCCTTTTAAATCGTCCGTTGGGTGGTTAGGTTGAAGCCTAGAACTAAGCGTATTAGGCAGACCCAAACGAGTGTTACAATGAGTGACAATCTCAATTTTTTTCGTTGCGTACACCAAATCTAAGTTGCCCATGAGCTTACAAATTGCCGCAATAACTTCGCTAGTCATGCCACTTCCAGCTCGAAGAATCATATCGCCGCTTGTGCGTGAATCCAAAATCCACTCACGCATTTGAGCGATAGTTTTGCTTTCGATTTTTTTGTACTCTTCAAGATTGAGCCCATCTTGAATTATGCGAGTCACGCTGTCAAGTTCATAAGGCACAGCTGGATTTTCACGCACTTCATGCACAGTTAAATTGCTAAGCGCCATCTTTGCCGCAACTCTTTCTTTCGTGTCTGCAGCGCCAATTCCAGCGAGGTAATCGCCAGATTTTGCCTCATTTGCCTTAGCCATAATCTCACAAACTGAATAAAAAATATAGGTTTGTCCAAAAAGTCTAACTTTATATTCCATTTCACACCTCTAATTAAAAATTAATGTTTTCACGATAACCGGTAGCACCTTGCCTTGATAAACAGGCTTTGCAATGTCAATGAAATCGCCGTTCCCACAGCTAATTTGATCGATACAAACAAGGCTACATTTGCCCTTGATTCTTCGCTTAAGCGCTTGCCCCAACGCTTTGCCTATGTCAGCTTCAACGGCTATAATCAAAATTTTGCCCTCTTCAATTTGTTTAATTGCACCACGATAAATGCCATCAGCAATGCTTTCAATTTGCAAAAATGATGGGCAGGCAAGTCCAAGCATTGAAAGAGCCAACTTATCACTATCTGCACGCTCAAAAACGCTTTTAATCTGCGTTTCGAGCGAAGAAATATCTTCATCATTGCAAAGATTTATGCGAGAAACTGGCACACTTTTTAAGGGTAAATCACAGCCGTCAAATTCGATTGTGCTGCCTGAAACGTCCATCGAAAAATTGCCAGCGCCAATCACAGTTGCACGAATAGTTTCACTCGCCCTAGATTGACATTTGCTCATCAGCCGCTCATTTTTCCCAAGCCGACGTCCAAGAAAAACGCCGATATCATCAAACACAAACTCATCTTCAAACTCGCCAAAAATGCAATCAGCCACGCCACCAGAAAAGGTTACAATCTGCGGCAAAAACTCACCGCTAAGTCCGTGGTTAGTGATCATAAGCTCAAGTTTTTCTCGTTTTATTTGCAGTTTTTCACAAACCGCAACTTTTTGCAAGTCGTACAAATCTGCTTCGCAGATACTAGAGATAACATTCGCCATTTCAAGGCAAATTTGCTCAGCGAGCAAACTGTCAAGAGTAAGACCGACAAAAACTTCGATTTTGCTCAAGGCTAAAAGTTTTTGCAGTTTTTTTGATATATAAATTATTTCACGATTTTCATTTAGTTTAATCAGCCTACCACCGAGGTCAAGGCAAGCGGTGTCAACGCTTATGCCGTCTTTAAAAACGCTGATGTTTGTTGTGCCACCGCCGATATCAAAATTTGCGATGATTTTGTTAGTTTCGCTTGAAATTTTATCAGCTCCAGCACCTTTTCCAGAAAGAACAGATTCTAAATCCGCCCCAGCGCTTGCCACAACAAAGTCACCAGCAAGTTCACTAAGTGCATTTGCGACAACTGCTGAATTTGATTTCTTAACAGTTTCACCAGTGATAATCACAGCACCAGTGTCAATTTCATCAGCTTTGATATTTGCTTTTATATATTCGTTTTCAATTGTATTTTTAACTTCAATCGCATCAATTTCATTTTCATTTAAAAGTGGAGTGAAATGAATTTCACTGCGATAGATAACTTTTTTATCAACAATTTCAATTTTTGGCACAGAGCCAAAACCGCCAGTATTAGCGATTTTCATTTGGCTAAAAATAACGCCAGTTGTCGAAGTGCCAACATCAATTCCAGCACTTAAGATTATATTTTTAATGAAAATCACTCCTTTGTGTAACAAAATAAATTGCAATAAATGTGGATTTTTAAGTGTATAAGGTTATCACATTTAACCTACTGGCGACCGCAGGTCGCCCCCAATGCAAGCAACTTAAGGAAAAAATCTCAATTTAAATATAAAATAGAAAATTCGACTAACACAAATAAAAAACAAACAAAAAAACCAACCGAAACGAAGAAAAACGTAAAAAGTTGGACGTAAGGAGCACCGCAGGTGCGGATATCCCACTTTAAAAAAGACTAAGGCAAAGAAGACAAAGGATAAGATAGTCGGGGTGTGCAAGATTTTTAGGCTGCAAGGCAGGCTAAAAATATTCCCCACCGACGGCGACAAAAATAAAATGACCTAAATGCAGTGTGTTGCACAAGGACGCATTTTGGTTACTTTTGTGCGAGCAAAAGTTACGCCCAGCGGCGAGCGTAGACGAGGCTAACTAATAAATCAAGCCATAAAACAAAAGAAAAATCCTTAAGTTGCTTGCATTGAGGTCGCCCCTACATTTATAATGCGTGCAACGCACGCCACCACAATTATTCATTTTTCATTTTTCATTCTTCATTGTGAGCGATAGCGAACTTTTTCATTGTGAGCGATAGCGAACTTTTTCCATCACATCAATGTAAAATCGATAACAAAAAACTAACCGCAATTTTTGGCAAAGCCAAAAATTTGTACCACCAAAATCAAAAACAACTGTTTTTCTAAAAAAAACGCAACTATGGCGTGTAACTCCATTGTTGCTAATTAAATTTTATCATATTTTTCCTTTTAAGTCAATATAATTTGAAGCGTGAAAAGCGAGCCAAAAACAAACGTTAATTCCCAAAGTAAATTCCACAGTGGAATTTGATGTGGAATTTAGTCTGGGAAGAAAAATGTGGTAGAATTTAGTCTGGGAAAAGAAAGGAGCCCAGATTAAATGAACGAAAAGAA
>JAWXUR010000025.1:0-24345 GCA_044426265.1 Clostridia bacterium | reverse complement strand
TTTCGTTCGCTGCGGCGAACGACTTAAGGCTCTGCCTTAAGAAACCGCAATTTTTTAAAAAAATTGAGTAAAATTTTACATGTTTTTTCCTTAAGTTGCTTGCATTGAGGTCGCCCCTACATTTATAATGCGTGCAACGCACGCCACCACAATTTTTCATTCTTCATTTTTCATTATTCATTGTGAGCGATAGCGAACTCTTTCCATCACCACAATTTTTGATTATCAATCTATTTTCCCTTAAGTTGCTTGCATTGGGATCGGCTAGTGTTCGCTAGTAGGTTTGATGTGATTTTTTGATTACCAAGTCGCTACTAACGCAAAAGAGCAGCCGCTTTTGCGACTGCTCTTTTTATGTGAATTTTTAATTTGCATTTTTAATTATGCTTTTTTTGCCATTTGGTCAAACTCGTCGCAAATTTCTTGTTCTGGTTTTCCTGTTGCGAGTGAAACCACAACGATGAAGAAAATTGAAGTTAAGAAAGCTGGAAGAAGTTCGTAAATTGTGAACACACCGCCGAGTTGAGCGATACCATATTTCCAAACGAAAACCATGATAGCACCTGAAATCATACCAGCGATTGCGCCGTATTTGTTGCTGCGTTTCCATGTGAGAGCCATGAGCATAACAGCACCAAAAGATGCACCAAAGCCAGCCCAAGCAAATGAAACGATGCTAAACACTGAGCTATCTCTATCCCAAGCAACAATGATGCCGATAATTGCGATAGCTGCAACTGTTAAACGAGCAACCATGAGTGATTTTTTTGCACTAAGTTTAATTTTAAAGCAGTCTTGAAGTAAGTTTTCTGATACGCTTGAAGCTGCTGTTAAAAGTTGTGAGTCAGCTGTTGACATTGTGCAAGCTAAGATACCAGCGAGTACAACACCAGCAACGAGAGCTAAGAACACGCCATTTTCAGCGAGTAAATAAGCAAGTTTAATGATGAGTGTTTCACTTTCTGAAGTTGTTGTGAATGTTTCGATGCTGCCAGCGAGTGATACGCTGTAACCAACGATACCGATGAAGATAGCAACAAACATTGAAATAACAACCCATGATGTAGCAATTCTGCGTGAAGTTTTGAGCTCTTTTTCATCTCTAATTGCCATGAAACGGAGCAAGATATGAGGCATACCGAAATAGCCAAGACCCCAAGCGAGAGTTGAAACTATTGTCAAGAAGCCGTAAGGCGATGTACCACCAGCACCATCATAAGTGCTAGTTAAACTTAAATAACTAGGAAGTGCTTTTGCGTTTTCCATAACAACATCAAGACCGCCAGCAACGCTAACGCCAAAGCCGAGGATAACTAAAAGAGCAATGCTCATAACGATACTTTGGATAAGGTCAGTTGTTGAAACAGCTAAGAAGCCACCTAAAACAGTGTAACCGATAATGATAACAGCACCGACAACCATTGCAACGTGATAATCAACACCGAAAAGTGATTCGAAGAGTTTACCTACTGCACTAAAGCCTGAAGCTGTGTAAGGTACGAAGAAAATGATGATTACGCAAGAAGCGATAAAGTTAAGAATTTTTTTGTTATCTCTATAACGTCTTGAGAAGAACTCTGGAATTGTTACGCAGTCACCAGTGATAACTGTGTAGCGACGAAGACGTCTTGCGATGATGAGCCAGTTTACATATGTACCTACAGCTAAGCCGATAGCTGTCCAGCTCGCTTCTGCGATACCATAGATATATGCAAGACCTGGAAGACCCATGAGAAGCCAGCTACTCATATCAGAAGCTTCAGCACTCATTGCTGTTACGATAGGTCCGAGTTTACGACCACCGAGATAAAACTCATTAGCCGATGCGTCTTTGTTTTTTCTACTAAAGTAGAGTCCGACAAGTATCATCATACCAAGGTACAAAACAATGGCAAGGACAATACAGATTTGTTCTTTTGTCATGTGAACAACCTCCAAATAATTTTTATGCTTTTAATTATACCACAAAATACACTGTAGCACAATAAAGTGCTAAAAAATTGTTTTATAAATTTTAAGTAAATTTTAAGCATTTTTTAGCTAAATTATTGAATTTTAATGAAATTAGGTGAAAATATGTTTCATCACAGACTTAATTCAAGTGTTAAGCTAAATAAAGCAAAAAAATCATTGACTATAATATATTAGTATGATATAATTTATAAGCAAAAATTTAATAAGCAGATGTGGCGGAATTGGCAGACGCGCTAGATTCAGATTCTAGTGAATGTATGTTCTTGTGGGTTCGAGTCCCATCGTCTGCACCAGAAAAAAGTCAAGCTTTGCTTGGCTTTTTTCAATTAAATCCTCACTTTGTTCGGGTGAAATATGGCTTCGCCAAATGAAATTCACTTCGTGAATGAAATGCACTGCGGTGCATGAGGATTTAATTTCATGTTACGCAGTAACATTTCATAATGCGTAGCATTATTTCATTGCGTAGCAATTTCATTAAAAATTCACTTCGTGAATGAAATGCACTGCGGTGCATGAGGATTTAATTTCATGTTGCGCAGTAACATTTCATAATGCGTAGCATTATTTCATTGCGTAGCAATTTCATTAAAAGTTTCGAGCTACTTAAATTTATAGCGACGCTTAAAACTCAAATTTAAGTAACTTTATACATCACCATAGTATAATAAGACAAACAAAAACTAGGAGAGATAATAATGTCAAGAAAAATTATTCAAATAAATCGAGATAAATGTGTGGGCTGTGGACTTTGTGCCAATGCTTGCCAGCAAAGTGCTATCGAAATGGTAAATGGTAAGGCTCAAGTTGTTCGTGATGATTATTGCGACGGTCTTGGTAACTGCTTGCCAGTTTGCCCAGTTGGTGCTATTAGTTTTTCAGATAAAAACATCAAAAACAATAAACCTACTGACGTAAAACCAAACGCTGCTTGCTCTTCAAGTGCTGCAAAATCATTTAAGCCTAACGCTTTTGCCGTACAGGCTGACGCCCATGCCCCAATTGTTTCGCAGCTTGGTCAATGGCCAGTTCAAATTAAGCTTGTTGCACCAAATGCTGAATTTTTCAGCGGTGCAAATTTACTTGTAGCGGCTGATTGCACAGCTTTTGCTTGTGGTGATTTTCATAATCGCTTCATGAAAAACAAGGTTACTATCATAGGCTGCCCTAAACTAGATGAGGGGCAATATAATGCCAAATTAACTGAAATCATCAAAAACAACTCAATTAAAAGTTTAACTGTGGCTCGAATGCAAGTGCCTTGTTGCGGCGGTTTGGAAAATGCCGCTGTTACGGCTCTAAAAAATAGTGGCAAATTTATTCCATGGCAAGTGGTCACTATTGCCACTAATGGCACAGTGTTAGATAACTAAATAAACAAACGCACCTCAGCTGGATTTAACTGAGGTGCGTTTTTACTTATGCTTGTTATTTTTGTTGTGCTACATATTGAGCTAACTTTTTCATTTTTTCATAGCTGTGCTCAAAAAATATGCGATAGCCTTCGCATAAAATGTTGATTGAACGCTCGTCTTTATCGTTTAGTGGTTCGCAATATCTCTTGCAACCACCTCTGCAAATTCCGGAGAATTTGCATTCAAAGCATTTTTTATTGATTTTAAGAGAATCTTCAAGAAAATTAATTTGCTTTCTCACTTCATAAACCTCTTCAAAACCCACCTCGTTTAAGTTGCCGAGTTTAAATTTATCTAAAACATAAAAATCGCAAGGGTAGCACGAACCATCAGCTTCGATTATGTTTTGATATGAGCAAACTCCGCTCATGCCGCATGATTCAGGAGGATAACCGAGGAGCATTTCGATGTAATTCTCGAATTGTCTTATATGAATTTCATTTCCTTTTATGAAATCAGCATACCATAAATCGAAAAGTTCGCAAAGGCACTTGCCCCAATCTTTGGCGCTAAGAGTGAAAGATAGTCTTTGAGATTCTTGACCAAATGGCTGCAAACATGGAATGAATTGAAGATAGTTAAAGCCGTTTTTCTTGTAAAAATTATATATCTCTTTTATGTTTCTTGCCGTGATACGATTAATAACACATAAGATATTGAAGTCAACTTCGTATTTTTTGAGCAGGTTAATACCTAAAATAACCTTGTTATAACTTCCCTTGCCGTCAGCAAATTTTCGATATATGTCATGATACTGCTTAGCACCATCAAGAGAAACTCCAACTAAAAAATTATTATCATGAAAAAACTTTGCAAAATCGGCATCGATATTAACTGCGTTTGTTTGAATTGCGTTGTTTATTTCGATGTCTTTTTTTGCATATTCTTTTGCGTATTTTTTTTGAAACTCGATGAATTTTTCAAAAAAGTGCAAACCTGCCAGTGTTGGCTCGCCACCTTGAAAGGCAAATGATATGCTCATATCGGCAAATTCGAAAGCTTTTTTCACCACATTTTCAAGGGTGTTTTCGCTCATAATTCCATAACTTGCTGTTTCACGATTTTGGGCGGTGTCTAAATAAAAGCAATATTTGCATCTCAAATTGCATAAACTTGAGGCTGGTTTAATCATAATCACAATCGGCGGCATTTTGATCTTCCTTTTCTTTTTATTGCTTTCATACTACCACATCACAATAAAAAATGCAAATAAAATAAAAAAGATATATCTAAAAATCATTTTTGTCTTTTTAGATATATCTTTATTTTAGTTGTGGGGGCGGTACTTTTTTTCGCAAAGCGAAAAAACTGTACGGCTCAAAAATGATTTATTCTGCTAATGGGAGTTCGTTTTTTTCTTGCGCATTTTTAACGATGAATGTGAAATACACGATGTGGAAAACCCAGACGAAAAACAGAACAATTCTGCCAACAACAACGCCGTCCATCATGAAAAATCCGAAAGCCATAAGGGCAGTTACTAAAAGCATAACTTTGATTTTAGCTTTTTTTGGCATTCCTTGACCTTTAACGAAAGTTTCTAAGTTGTTTTTATAAAGCTTTGTGCCCTTAAACCAGTTATCGAGTTTTTCGCTGCTTTTGCCAAAGCACACAGCGGCTAAAAGCAAGAATGGAAACGCTGGAATTAATGGCATAACAGCGCCAAAAGCACCTAAACCGACACCGATACAGCCGATGATTATGAGGAGGATTTTCTTAATTTTCATTTTGTTGTTGCTCCTTTTTGACTCTTTGAGTTTCTTTAATTTGTAATTTTAAATGTTTGATTGCTGAAACTGGGTGATAAAAAATTGTGCGTGGACCTGAAAAGCGCATCACTTCACGCATTTTTTCTTTCATGTCTGGTTTATAACAAGGCGTTTTGCAAAAGGCACAAAAAGTTTTGTCTTGCATATGCGGACACTTACTCGTGCGAAATATTGAATATTCTAATAACCGCTGGCAATCACTGCATAATTCTTTTTTGCATTTGTGATTTTTTTTGCAATATAAGCCTATCATAAACTCGACGTTTTTGATTTCTTTTTCACGTTTTAATTCGATTTGTTCTTTTGTCAACTCAATCTCTCGCTTTCCATGTTTAGAATTTTATCTGCGATTTTAATGCTTGATATTCTGTGAGAAACGAGAACTATCGTTTTATCTTTTGCCTCTTTAAGCGATCTTAAGATTACACTTTCATTAAGGCTATCGAGGTTGCTTGTTGGCTCATCTAAAAGAATCAATGAAGATTCATGCAAGAATGCTCTTGCGATGCCAATTCTTTGTTTTTCACCACCGGAAAGAGTGTCACCAAGTTCGCCGACTTGAGTGTCATAACCGTTAGGTAAAGACTCAATAAACTCATGAATTGATGCTTTTTTGCAAGCCACAATAACTTCGTCACGACTTGCGTCTAGCTTAGCAATTTTGATGTTATTTTCGATTGTATCGTGAAAAAGTTGAGTTTCTTGAGTGACGAAACTTTGATTATCTCTAAGGCTTTTTGTGTTGATGTTTTTCACGTTTTCATTTGAAATTTTGATTTCGCCAGTTTGTACGTCCCAAAAACGCATTAAAAGCTTAAGCATGGTTGATTTTCCGCAACCTGATTTACCTGACACACCTAAGATTTCATTTTTAGCAATGTGCAAATTAAAATCGGTTAAAATTTCATTGTTTTCATAGCTAAAGCTGACGTTTTTAAACTCAGCATCTTCAAAGTTGATGTCTTTGCCATTTTCAACTTCTTTAACAACTGGGATATCATCTAAGATGTCGAGCACTCTATTTGCGCTTGCTATTGTTTGCGAAAGTCCAGCACCGAGGTTAGCGACAGAGGTAACAGCGCCAAAAGATGAAAAAATCATGATTGTTGGAATGATTACACCTTGAAGTGTTAAAGCGTTATTAATGTATAAAAACGATGAAACGAAAAACATTAGCGCTGAAAAAACTAAGATTGCAAAGCTTGTGAGCGAATAAGTTTTGCCCATTTGCTTTTTGATTTTTTCGTTTGAATTTTCCATTTTTTCGCCAAGATTGGAGATTTCATTTTTTCTATTTTGTACGCAGTCAAACTGCATGATTTCTTTCATGCCTCTTAAACTATCGAGGAAATAAGTGTTTAATTCGCCATTTGCTTGTCTTTGATTTTGACCACTATTTTTGCTGTTTTTTGCGCTAAAAAGTGGGATTAAAAGACCAACTGTGATATGACTAAGCAGAGCAATTAAGCCAAGATATGGGCTAAAATATGAAACAAAGCCGAACACTATTGAGCTTGTGATTATTGCAATGCAAATTGGAGAAACTGTGTGAGCGTAAAAAACTTCGAGAAGTTCAATGTCACTTGTTAAAATTGAAATTAAATTGCCTTTGTCTTTGCCCTCAAGTTTTGCTGGAGCTAAGCTTCTAAGTGAAGTGAAAATCTTGTCACGAATAAGTGCTAAAAGCTTAAAAGCGATATAGTGGTTACAGTATTGCTCGATATAATGCACAATACCACGCAAAATTGCGATAACACCAATCACTATGCAAATGATGGCAATTGAAGTAGTTCCATTCAAAATTTCAAGCAGCGCATAGCCGCCTAAAACTGTTAAAAAGCTTGCACAGCAAAAGCCTAATGTTCCCATGAAAATGGCGAGAAACATTGTTGCGCTTAAAGGTTTAACCAATTTGATTAACCTTAACATCACTGTTAAAGATGAACGTGTTTTCATGCTTAAACCTCCTTAAATATTTTCTAATTGCCGTTGGCAAGTGAATAAGTTTTCATAAAATCCTGCTTGCTTCATCAGCTCTTCATGACTTCCCTGCTCTTGCAGTTTGCCAGAATTTAAAACATAAATCATATCTGAATTAACAACGTTGATTAATCTGTGAGAAATCAAAATCACTGTTTTTGTTTTCGTTAAATTGTGAAGAACTTCCATGATTTGTTTTTCGCTTTGAGAGTCAATATTGCTTGTTGCTTCATCAAAAATATAGATGTCAGTATCATGCAGCAAGGCTCTTGCGAGAGCTAATCTTTGGCATTGACCACCTGAAAAATTTTCGCCTTTTTCGCTGATTTTGGTGTCTAAGCCGTTTTCACTCTTGGCAAAATCTGCGAGGTTCACGTCAGTTAGTACCGCCCAAAGCTGCTCATCTGTGGCATCTTTTTTTGCCATGAGAAGGTTTTCTTTGATTGTACCTTTAAAAATATAGCTGTTTGCACTGATTAAAGTTATGTTTTTTGCTAAGTTTTTCTCGTTTATCTCGCAAAGCTCGGCTTCGCCAAACTTAATCGAGCCACCATAACCAATGTTTGATCCAGTTAAAATGCCAGCGATAGTCGATTTGCCACACCCACTTTTACCAACAACAGAAACAAAGCTATTTTTAGGGATTTGAATATCAACTCCACCCAAAACTTGTTTTTCGCCGTCATAACTATAGCTGAGGTTTTCGATTTTGATGTCGATATCTTCAATGGTTTTTGTTTTTGGGTCTTCTTCTTCCATGTCAAGAAGTTCGAAGATTTTTTTGCTTGCTGTCATGCCATTCATTGCAATGTGGAAAAAGCTTCCTAAAATGCGAAGTGGCAAGAAGAAATCAGCACAAAGCATGATTATCACAAAAGCATTTTCAAAGCTGATGCTGCCGCTCATAAGTTCATATGCGCAAAGAATAATTCCAAGTGCTGCCCCACCATAAGCCACGATATCCATGACGATGATTGAATTGAGCTGCATTGAAAGCACTTTCATTGTTACAACTCTAAAGCGTTCAGCTTGAGCGTTCATTTGCTTGTGTTTGAAATCGTCTGCTGAATAAATTTTGAGTGTGTTTAAGCCTTGCAGATTTTCCAAGAAGTTATCTGCTAAGCCTGCGTACTCACCCCAATATTTACCTAAAAGTTTTTTTGCAAACTTTTGAATTGCAATTATTGAAACTGGGATAAGTGGCACGCAAATCAAAAGCACTATAGCGATTTTAAAGTTGATAAATGAAATCACCACGAATAAAATTAACGGTGCAATCATTGAATAGAAAAATTGTGATAAGTAGCTGCCAAAATACGTTTCTAGTTGCTCAACTCCATCAACGCTGAGTTGCAAAAGCTCGGCTGTGGAGATTTTCTTATTATATTTATTGCCAAGTTTGATAACTTTGTCATAAATCTTTGCTCTCAAAATGCCTTTAACAGATTTTGAGGCTTTGTAGTTTTCTCTGCTCGCAAGCTGTACGCAAAAAACTCGAAAGATGATGCACACAAAAATAATTGCTGCATAGCTTAACAGCTTATTGTTATCGATATCTTTTGCGATTAAATCTGCTATTGCACTTGAAAAAGTGAACATCATCACGATGTTTGACAAGAGCGAAATTATTTGAAGTACCACATTATTTTTAACGTGTTTCATCGATTCTGGCACTAGTTTTATTAGTCTTTTATTTATCATTTTAACTCCTTATTTTTGAAGTTTAGTATGTAATTGAGTAGTTATATTCGTAATCGATTCCAGCACCAACATCGAAGCTAAAACCAATGCTAACTTCAAATTGCATAGAAAATGGCATAATGTAAGTTGCGCTGATTAAATTGCCTGTTGCCTTGTCTATTTCAGCGGTGATTGAGCAATTTGTGTACTCCACAACAAGGTTATTAATCACTGGCGCATTTCCCATTCCCTCAAGGTTGAGTGTTGGAAAAGCTGAGTTTGTTCCCTCATCAGCTGCTGGATTTGTGCAATCAGCGAAAATTAGTTCAACTGAATATGTGTCACCATTATCGGTGCAAGTTGCGCTTGTTAAATCGCTAGCTTGAACGCTTGAGCCAACCGCTGAGTCGTACACTGGAAAGTTTGCAATAATTTCTTCGCTTGTGGTGTAACTGATAGGCTCGCTTTCTCCAGTTACGAAGTTGTTCATTGCAGCTTCGCTAATGCTTTGAACTGCAGATGGCATAATTAGTTTTTCTGGGTCAACAAAAACGTTTTTATATTCTTGAGTGATTTGAGTTGCTTTTGTTTTTGCATTGTTTGTTGCGGTATTAAAAAGCTCAGCTATTTCTTCGGTTGAAAAAGTTGACTCTTCTTGAGTTTGTGAATTTTCTTGTGTAACATCTTGAGATGCTTGAGTGCTTGATTGAGCTTGTGTTGTGGTTTGAGTTTGAGTTTGAGTTGTTGATTCTTGCACAGTTGTGGTTTGAGTTGTTGTTGAGTTTACGTCAGTTTTTGAACTGGTTAAACTTCCAACTAAATTGCCACTTGCAAAAATTAAAAGTGCGATAAGTGCATAAATTAATCCTGATTTTAACGAACTATTGTTGTTTTTCATAAGTTACTCCTTAAACTATATTAAGTTAGTTAAATGCAACTAACCATTACCTATATAATACCATATATATGTCATAGTAGTCAACAAATACAGTTAGTGTTAACTAATGTTTTACAATTGTAGCATTTTGTTGCTTATTTTTCTTAAAATCAAACTTAAATATAAGCCTTGAATATCTGCTTTGTGAAAAATAAAAACACCCAAGAAAATAAACTTGCGTGTTTTTAGATTTCATCTATATATTCACTTTTTAATTGACCACAAGCTGCCTTGACTTCTCTTCCAAATTCACGTCTGATTGTGACATGGACTCCATTTTTCTTGAGTACGTCATAAAACTTCATTATTGTTTCGAAACTGCTTCGTTTAAAGTCTAGGGTGTTTGTTTCGTTGTACGATATGAGATTCACTGTGCATTTTAAGTCTTTGCAAAACTCGCACAGCTGCACTGCATTTTGCTCGCTGTCGTTAATGTTTTCGAGCATGAGATATTCTAAAAGCACCTTGTTTTTAGTTGTTGAAGTGTAAAACTCCAACGATTTTTTCAGCTCATTTAATGAATAAAGCTTATTGATTGGCATGAGTTTTGAGCGAAGTTCGTCACTGCAAGCGTGCAAACTCACAGCTAAAGAGTTAACATTTTCTCGCTTTGCGTACTCAACAATCTTTGGCACGATTCCGCAAGTTGACACTGTTACATGCCTTTTTCCAAGACCTAAGCCGTGATCACTTGTTACGATATCGATAAAATCCATGACGTTTTCATAGTTTTGAAACGGCTCGCCAATTCCCATTATTGTTACTGTTTTAATGTCTTGCTTAAGAATATTTTTCATAAACATGAGCTGAGAAACCATTTCGCCAGCTGTGAGATTTCTTTGCGTTTTATGTTTTCCACTTTCACAAAAACTGCAAGCCATATTGCAGCCAATTTGAGTTGAAATGCACACGCTATTGCCGTATTTTTGGCGCATTAAAACCGCCTCGATTAGCTTTTCATCGCTGAGGGAAAACAAGACTTTTTCCACTTGCTCATCACTTGATTTTTTGATGCATTTTGGCAAATCAATGCAAAAATCTTCACTTAATTTTTGCTTTACTCTTGGCGAGAGTTCATCTATTTCTTTAAAGCTTGATATGCCTTTTTTATATAGGTGATTGAAGAGGATTTTTGCCTTTGCCTTGTTTTCGTTTATTGATTCGAAATGATTTTCTAGCTTACTTAATGTTAAGCTATATATATTTTTCATGGTTACCGCCTTAATTAAGGACTGCCGCATTAAATTACATAGCATATAACACTCGTCATGTTTATATGTTGTGTCTTAATACGACAGCCCCTAGCACTTTTTATAAAATAATTCTAATTAAGAAACAAAATAGCTATAGTAAGTTACATCGCCTGTTGTGCTATTATTACCTGTTGATTCTGTACATTCAGGATCAGTAAAAAGACCTGAATAGCAATTTTCTGGAAGATAAATACCTACAAGGTAATTATCAGCTACTTGGGTTTCAAATGTAAATTCATCTTCTGTACCGCTAGAAATAATTATAGTAATTGTGCGATATTCACTAACTGAAGAAAATTCTTCCATAATGTCAGCATGAATACTACTAGTATAGATACTGTCATATGTAACTTCAAGTATATTATACATATATTCTGTGCCGTCTGCATAAACACCGTAAGCAATCATTTTTTCTATTACATATGTTTCACTATTTAACTCATATTCAAATTTTAAACTTACAATATCTTCACTAGTTTCATAATAATAGCCTGAAGCAACTTCGTTAATAATTTCTTGATCATCAATTTGTGATACAACTAAGATTTTATCATCGCTTATTTCAGTACTAATTAAATATTCAGTATCACTTATACCCATAACATAACTATCTGTAAAGAAGTAACTATAAGTATTTTCAACATCACCAGCTAAAGTTCTATATTCACCATCTAAGCAGTAATAATATGAATTATTTACTCTATCGTACATAACTGTAAAATTATTTGCCTCATCATAAGAAACTATAAAATAATCACTGTCGATATAATAAGTATCATAATATGGATCTTCTAAATTGTATGTAAGTACCATGTTGTAATTATCATAGAGAGATAAGATATATTCATCTGTTGAATAATAATACATTTCTTCAAGAGTAATATCAAAGTCTTGATCTGTAATGCTTGAATCCATGCCGAAAAATTCAAGAATTTTTGTTAGGACATAAAATACTTTTTCAAACATTAGTGAAATGCACTCTGATAAGCAATCTAATATTGATTCTAAATTAAATTCTGAAACCTCAATTGAAGCTTCGCTTTGCTCTGACTCGATTGCGCACGCTTGCACTCCCACAACGTCACCAGTTCCAAGCGCACCAAAAGGTACTGCTAATAGCATTAAAAGAGCCATGAACACACTAAGGGATTTTTTGAAGAATTTTTTTTGCATTGTTTTTTCCTCCAGTTAAATTTTTAAAAAGAATTTTTATTTCAAATTTTACTCAAACAATAATTTTCTTTCTATTATATTATCACCTTTAATACAACCTTGTCAATATAAAAGCAATAAAAAGGTTGTTTGTAGCGGTAATTTTATTGTTTTGTAAATTAGCAACGCAAAACCAGCGTTTTGAATTATCATTACGCTGGTTAATAGTTTTATTTTAATTTCCGCATTCAATGCTGATTTCATTGAAGATTTTAAGTAAATCATCAATCTCAACATTGTCTTTTTCTTCATCTGCAACGTCTTTAACAATCTCACCTTGGTGCATCATAACAAGTCTATTTCCATATTCAACAGCATGGCGCAAGTTGTGCGTTACCATTAAAGCTGTTAAGCCCTTGTTTTGCACTAATTGTTTTGTTAGTTGCATTATTGTTTCTGATGATTTTGGATCGAGCGCAGCTGTATGCTCATCAAGCAAAATGATGTCTATATCTGTCATGCTTGCGATAACTAGCGCCAATGCTTGACGTTGACCACCACTGAGAAGCCCTACTTTTGCATCAAGTCTGTTTTCCAAACCCATGTTACACGTTTTGAGCAGTTCTTTATAATGCTCAACTCTTTTTTTATTTGTTGCCATGCTTAAGCCAAATCTTTTGCCCTTATTATCTGCGAGCGACATATTTTCAAGAATAGTTAATTCCCCACTTGTGCCAAGTTTTGGATCTTGAAGAACTCTGCCCATTCTTTTTGCGCATTTATGCTCTGCCATGTTTGCAATGTTTTTGCCGCAAAACTCGATTATTCCGCTGTCAATTGGCAAAGTGCCAGAAATGAGGTTTAATAGTGTTGATTTACCGCTACCATTTGAGCCGATGATTGACACAAATTGTCCGTCTTTAACTTCTAAATTGAACTTTTCAAAAAGCACAGCTTCGTCCAGCGTACCCTTATTAAATGTTTTATCTACATCGATTAATTTTAACATTGTTACGCCCTCCTTTTTGATAAAAAGCTGAATTTTTCACTGCCCACAAGCGCAAAGATGAAGATGACAACCATCAACATTTTGAGGTACTCAGTTGGAAGACCCATGTTGAGAGCGATTGCAAGGCAAGCTTTATATAAGATGCTACCTAAGATTACCATTGTTGTGGCTTTCATGAACTTCACTTTTTTGAATAAGCTGATGCCGATAATAACAGAAGCTAAGCCTAAAACCACCATGCCTGTGCCCATTGTTGTGTCTGCTGAGCCTTTTGATTGTGCGATAATGCCGCCTGAAAGGGCTGCAAATCCGTTGCCAAGAGCTAAGCCGATAATCTTGCTTGTGCCAGGGTCTTGACCGAGCATTGCAACGTATTTTTCGTTGTTGCCAGTTGCTCTGATAAGAAGACCTGATTTTGTTTTGAGATAAATATCGAAGATAACCTTAACGATAATAACTATGATAGCTGACATGATTGCAACTCTAAAGTTATAACCGAAGATATCGTTTGGAATTAAGGTTGCTATGCCTGATTTAAAGATTGTATCCATATTAAAAAATGTTGCTGTTGTGATTCCGGAATTTAGCTCGAGAAGCACGACCAAATTCACCGAAATTAACGCTGTGCTAACTAAGATACCACAAAGCAGCGGTTTAATTTTAAATTTGACGTGAAGCAAGCCAGTCACTGTGCCAGCAAGGCAGCCAAAAACAAATGAAATAATAAGAGCAAGCCATGGGTTAACACCATTGATAATTGCAATTGCTGTTAAGATTGCACCAAAAGGCATTGAGCCGTCAACTGTAAGATCTGGGAAATCGAGAATACTATAGGAAATATATACGCCAATTGCTAAAATCGCATACATTAGTCCCTCTTCAAGAATTACTTTTAAAACGCTGATAAATAAGTCCATCATTTACTCCTTATGTGTTTATTGTTATAGCTGATTAGCCGATTGTAAAAATGCAAAGCTTACATTTCGCCAGTGAAAGCGTAGCGATGTACGCAAAAAAACACAAATTCGCTTGCATTGTCACTTTTACAATTGGCTATTCGAGTTGACTTTCAAACAGTGAACAGGTGATTTAAAACACTCTGTTCACTGTTTATTTTAATGGATTTTAAGGATTATTCTTCGTCTGTTGTTTCTGTGATTAACTCTGCATCTTCATAAGACTCTGGAAGATCTAAGTCAAAAGCTTCGAGAACTTCTAAGTTGATTGCTGGTGTTGAATCATCGAGAACTATTACAGCAAGGTCTGAAACTGGGGTGCCTTCTAAAACTTCGATAGCCATGTAAGCAGTTTGTCTGCCAACTTCAACATAATCGATGCCTTCAGATGCTAAACAACCGTTTTCAACTTGTTCAACTTCTGAGCCGTACACTGGAATGCCAGCTGCTGTTGCTGCTTCAATAACAACGCTTAAGTTGTTAACAACGTTGTTGTCTGCGAAGTTGTTGATACAATCAACTTGAGCTGCGAGTGCAACTGCTGCTGCTGGGATATCTGATGCTGCTTGAACGCCTGAAGAGATAACTGTGAGGCCTCTTTCTTCAGCTGCTTCTTCGATTCTTACAAGGTCTGTTACTGAGTTTGATTCGCTTGTTGTGTAAAGAACACCGATTGTTTCAACGTCTGGTTGAAGAGCCATGATCATGTCAAGTTGTGTATCGAAGTTGATAACTGTTGCTGTACCTGTTGCGTGACCGCCAACATCTTCAAGTGTTTCCACAAGACCTGCTGCAACTGGATCTGAAACTGTGCAGAAAACAACTGGAATTTCTTTTTCTGCGCAAGCTGAATATGCTGCTGTTGCTGCTGGTGTTGCAATTGGAATGATAACATCACAACCACTAGCTACCATTGTTTTAGCGATAGTGTCGCAAGTTGCTGATTCGAAGTTACCGTTTTGATAGTCGATTTCATAGTTAAGATCGCTTGCTTCAAGAGCTTCGATGATGCCGTCATAGCAGTTATCTAAGCTTGGGTGTGAACCGTATTGTAAAATACCGATTGTGATTACTTCCTCTGCTGCGTCTGTTGTGTCTTCGTCTGTTTCAGTGCTTGAGCAAGCAGCGAAAACGCCGAGAACTAAAACTGCAACTAAAGCTAATGCGATTAATTTTAAAGATTTTTTCATGATTAAATACTCCATTTCGTTTTTTAATTTAAGTTGTTGATTTATTTAAAATGACTAGCTAATTTATTTCGTTTAAACTACGAAAGATAAATTCAGCTTCGCCATCGATTTTTCCTCATCATAAAATTTCCTCCTCGTTGATAATTATAGTTAAAGCAAATTAAGCTTCAAACTCAAAAAAGGTATAAAAAAATTGCCCTCATTAATTTTACAATTAAAATTAATAGGACAAGAAATATTCCTGCGGTACCACCTAAGTTCGTCAGTGACGCTCTTTATCATATACTAACATATATGTTTCCCTCTAACGTTGGAAATACGTTTGACCTAACGGATATATTCAATAATTCCGCTCAGCCAACCCTCATGAGTCCATTCGATTAATGTTTCTATATTGCTTTACACCAGCCAGCAACTCTCTGCGATAGATTTACATAACCTACTTACTCTCAATCATCGGTTTTGTTATTCAATTTAAAGTTATAATATCACAAGTTTCAAGATTTGTCAATACTTTTTGTTGAATTTATGTATTTTTATTTTTACGCACTAAAGTGATAAATTCCAAGCATAACTGTCTTACAGAACATGAACCTCAGACATATGCTCTTCATAGCCGTTTTCAGTCATTTTATATACAATAATACTCTTGTTAACTTTTAAGCAGCGATTGATAACATACCCAGTGCCACGGCTTTTTCCGTCCCAAAAAGCGATAACTAAATCACTAGCGTCAACAATCACATTATTACGCAAAATCGGTGCGCTTTTTCCGTATAAATCATAATCAGGCAAAATTTCTAAAATTTGAATGCCATGACTCAACGCAAATTCTCGAGTTTTAGTGTCAACACCCACTGCTCCTCCAGAAATTATTTGTGTTGTTTTGCGAGGTATTAATTCTTCTGGAATATCCCCATCTAAGCCTCTTGAGCCAATAATCGCAACTTTCATAAATTTTCCCTCTATCCTAATGTAGTATGCCTTTTATGATAGCAGAATTTTTTAAAAATTGCAATAGTAACCGAACATTTTTTCGGGTGCTTTTTTAAATATATGAAAATTAAATAAAATAATTGCATAAAATAACAAAAACTAACAAAATTGTATTGAAATTTTATTGATTTTGTGGTAAAATATATTTTAGAGAATGTGCGTTTGAAATCTAATTATATATAAATAGTTTTTTTGATGTTGAAAGTACAATTTTTGCCGTTTTAACGGCAAAAAGGAAGCGAACTGCTTCGCTCACAATAAAAACGAAAACTGTGGGCTTCGCTTTTTTCGCACAGCGAAAAAATGTACGGCTCGAAAGATTTAAACAGACACATAAACCCCTCAAAATTGAAAGGTAAACCCCAATTATGACTTTAAACAAAAAACTCATCGCTTATCCATTTTTATGCATTTGCCTTGTTGCTATTTTCAGCATGACGGCTTTTGCAAGCTCCGATCAAACTGCTTACGACAAACTCAGCGACAACCAAGGCGGTCTAATGTCAATCGCTTATCGTGGTGACACTAGTGAGTACCCTGCAAATTCGCTTGAAGCTATCGAGTCGGCCATTGATTTTGGTGCAGACATGGTGAGTGTTAGCGTGCAAATGACGAGTGACGGCGTGTTATTTCTTTGCGAAGATGACACCTTAAACCATATTTTTGACACAGATTTACTTGATGCTTCAACTCTCACTTTTGATCAAATTGAAGATTTAAAACTATTAGATGCAACCGCAGCTGCTAGTAAATACGACTTGGCAACTCTTGAAGATGCAATTAAAGAAGTTGGCGATGGCATTTTAATTATTGATAACTCTTGGGAGTTTAAAGATGAAATTTACGCTTTAATTTCTCAAATGGATAAATTTGAAAACGTTATGCTTCGAACATATGAAGAAGCTGACGTGATAAACGAGTGGACGAGTTCACTTGAAGAAGACGTGATGGTTATCGGTGTTTATGATAGCTTTGTGGTTTTCACCATGATGTCGCATTTAAACGACTTAACCGATGCTGGGCAATTTGCGGTGCAATATGAAAGTGCTAACTATTTTAGTATGATGTACACAAATCTTTTCACCAAAAATTATTCTTTAGACGATAACGCTAGAGCAATTGCTGTGGCTTATGACTTAGAAAAAAGCGGTCAACGTCCAGACAGCACTCGTGGGTGGGACGAGATTATTTCTCAAGGGTATTCTATTATTGAAACTGATAACATTGAGCAGCTTTGCTTATATATTGAGCAAACCGAGCAAGTGGCAGATGATATAAATGAGTTGATGCTCACAAATTTTGACATTGACACTTCGCTTTATTCAGATGCTTCTGTTAGCAATTTTGAATATGCGATAAAAACTGCAAATGCTCTGGGAACAAATGCTTGCTTAGATGAACTTCAAGACGCACGTTCGATGCTAATTTCTGGCATTAACGATCTTGTTTTTTCAACAAAGACTGACACACAAACAGGTGCACTTAACGTCACTGTTAGCAAGGTTATTGCAGTTTTAATTATGGGTGGTATCATTGTTGGCGTTCAAATTTATGTGCATAAAAGACAAGATAAAAAGACTAAAAAAAATTAACAACAATCAGCTGTGGAGATTTTTGAGTTAGCTGGAAGTTAATATATATTTTTTGTATACTATAATAATGGAAACTATTATGTAGTTTTGCAAATTTAAAAAAGGAGAAAATTATGGTAATTTCCAAAGACAAGACAATTCCTAGAGCAAAAACTGCAGAATCTGTCGGTGTATGCTCAAAAACTGTTCAAGGTTTTATTGACGAATGCTTAGAACTTGACAAAGAACTCCACAGCATCATAGTTTTACGTCACGGCAAAATTGCTTGTGAGGCGTACAGAGCACCATTTGACGAAAATCAAGCCCAAATGGTTTATTCAGTGAGCAAAAGTTTCACTTCAACTGCAATCGGTTTTGCAATTGATGAGGGGCTTTTCAGTCTTGAAACAAAGGTTTTAGACATCTTCCCTGAATATCGAAAACCAAAGCGTGACAACAATCTTGAAAATATGACAGTACGCCACTTGCTAAACATGACAAGCGGTAAAGCTGTTAGCGTTTTCATGGATAGAGTTAAGGATAACTGGCTTGAGCAAATTTTTGATAGTCCTTGGTACGCAGCTCCTGGTGAAGAATTTGCATATGTTAGTGAAAACATGTATGTCCTTTGCTCAATGATTCACAAAATGGCTAATCAAAGTGTTCTCGAATTTTTGACACCTCGACTCTTTGAGCCACTCGGCATCGAAGACGCTAAATGGGAAACTTGCCCAATCGGCGTTGAAACTGGCGGCTGGGGCATGGTTATTAAGCCAATGGATCTGGCTAAGTTTACCCTTTGCTATCAACAAATGGGAATATATAACAGCGAACAAGTTATTCCAAGATGGTGGGTTGAGGAGGCCTCAAAAACTCAATCTGATAACACTGGTTATTCAGAAGAAATCGACACAACTTCTGGTTACGGCTATTGTTTCCCACGCTGTGGTGGCTATAAAAACGCTTATCGCTCTGATGGTTTATTTTCTCAATTCGGCATCGTTTTTGAGGATTTAGATTCTTGCGTTATCATTACAGCTGGTGAAATCGAAGAGCAACCAATGAGAGATATCGTTTGGAAATATTTCCCTAAAGCTTTCATCGACGATGATAAAAAAGCTGAAACTCATGAAGTACATATTGAAGATTATCCAATCGTTTACAGTGAATTTAGATCTAGCTTAGAAAAACACATTCATGCTCAATCAATGAAATTTTCAACCCCTGTTATTTGTAATGCAGCAGGTTTCCCTGTTAGCATGATTCCACTTCCAGGCACTTTCATGGAGTCCGATAAAGCTGGTAACATGAATAAAGTAACCTTAGAATTTTTTGAAAACGAATTAAAAATCACTTGGGTGGAAGGTGAAGAAATCAATTCAGTTATCGCTGGTTTAGATGGTGAAAGACGCTGGGATAATGTTATCTTAGGCAAGTTGCGCCATGTGACAGCATCAACAGCTGCTTGGAACAGTGAAAAAGAGTTGGAGATTCATATTCGACCTATCGACGTTCCATCAAAAAGAGTTATCAAGTTTATTTTCGAGCCAAACCGTGTTGTTTTGATGAAATATTATTGTGCGCCATCAACAAGAGGAATGATTGAATCTCTTGAAGGTAACATACGCTCAGTTGTTAAGCAACCAATTCTTCAAAACTTAATGATAAACTTTTTGCCAAAAACCACTCCTCTTATCGCTGATGTAACTTTACTTGGAAGAATTTCAAAATAAAACATGTCGAAAATTAATTCGGTTAAAAATATTATTTAGGAGTTTATTATGACTTTTTATAAAATTATGTTTGCCTTGCTCTTGGCGGCAGAGGCTGTGGTTGTTCCACTCTTTTTAAAGCATTCTTGGCCAAATAAAACATGGAAATCATTCACATATAAAGCAATTGCTTCTGGCATTTTCTTGCTAACCGGTGCATTATCAATTCAAATTTCTGGAAACTTAAGCACTTATGCAAAATATATTATGATAGGCTTAATCTTAGGCGCTATCGGTGATGTGTTTTTGCACGCTATTTCAAAAAATCAAATTTGGTTTTTAATTGGCGGCATCTCATTTTTATTCGGTCACATTTGTTATATCAACGCTTTTCAGCTTGGCATTAACAAATATTATCCTGATATAAAATTTATTGAATGGTATGAAATCTTAGCAGTTGCAATTTTCCTAGCTCTTTTCGTGAGTTATATGCTAATAAAGCAAAAAGACATGAAAAAGTTAGTTGCGCCAATGGCGGTTTATGCTGCGATAATCGGCACTATGGTTGTTAAATCTGTTGGTCTTTTTGCAACTGATTGGCTTTGGGGCATGAGAGATGGCAGTTATCTTCCAGTTGCTTTAACTGTGGTTTTGGGTGCTTTCTTGTTTATTTCATCTGATATCACCTTAGTTATTTTGATGTTTAAATCGCAAAAGAAAAATCGACCTCTTAAGATTTACAATATATATTCATACTATATCGCTCAAATCTTACTCGGCTGTAGTACGTTCTTAGTTTGGGCTAACTAGGCTCACTTCGTTCCGGATTATAGTTTTTTTGGCTTGCTATATATGTAGAGAAATATTTTTGTAACCGTAGGGGAGGGGTTCTACTCCTCCTTGTTTCCCATTTTTTGCAATTTTTTTGATTATGTAATGGTTTGGGTTTTGTGTTATCGTTTTTGTGTTTGTATATTGGTTGATTTTTCTGCCGTTCTTGCGTTTGTTGTTGTGGATAAATTTCGGTTTGTTTTTTTGTTTGTTGATGCGGTTGGTGCAGTTTCTGCTGCCGCAGGGGCGTTACGTTTTTTTGCTTGCCCAAAAAAAGTAACCAAAAAAATGGCATTTTCTTTTTTTCTGTAAAAAAAGAAAAATAAAAAAAGCATTCAAGGAAGTGTCCTTGAAAATCCTCTCGCACTGCGGTAACTTTCTTGGGGCTTGGTACTGGATTTTTGGTTTGATGTTTTTCTTTGGTTTTTTTGTTTTTTACCTCGATTTTTTTAATTATCAATCTATTTCCCCTTAAGTTGCTTGCATTGTGGTCGACCCAACGTGGTCAGTTAATTTGTTTTTCGTGCTATTTTTCCCTAATCAACACGCTTGGATTAAACCTGTTCCCTACTACTAAAAAATTAATAATGCGCAATTGTGTAAGGGTAGCACAACAGACTCTGACTCTGTTGGTCTGGGTTCGAATCCTAGTTGCGCAGCCAGAGAATAATAAACCGAACCAGTTTTTTATTAACTTTTTGCACCACCTAGCGTCGTTAAGCCAGCTCGCAAGGCGGAAGCATTGCTTCACTGTCTTGCCTAGCTATGCAGCGCAAAAAGATAATAAAAAATCTGCGACCTAAAATCAATAATTTTCATTGCATAACAAGGCAGACGAAGAAAGCAATCGCACGATTGGTGATGAGGATAACGAAGTTAGGTGATGAAAATTATTGATTTTAGGCTGGTTCGGATTATTATTCTCTGGCCAGCCAATATAATAGAAATACTATACTTAAAAAGCGGAGGGAGTTTTTATGAGTATATTGCAGGATTTTTTAAACAAGCAAAAAGTAAAAATGGAAAACGAACGTGAACAAGAGCGAATCAAAAAAGAAGAAGAAAAAGTGCAGCACTATGCTAAATGTTGTGAAGAATGTCAATTAGGTAATGCCGAGTATATGTATCATATGTCTGAATATTTTTATCGAGAGCTCGATCGAGATATTCAAAAATTCTTTTGGGTTTATTTAGACAATATCAAAAATGATGAGGTTAGAACACACTTTTTTCGTTTGAGCGTTGAAGAACAATCACAATTAACTGCGTGTGCAACTTGGATTGTTCGAGCTGCATATTATGAAAACGAAACAGCAACAATGCTATTGGAAAAACATCCTAATTTAAATACTGTCGCATTTTTTAATATGGATTTTTACACTGGTAAAACTCGAGATAAATCTTTTTGGTCAAGTAAAGATTTACATGAAATGGGTTTTGTTAACGTGAATAGTTGTTTTGAAGACTGTGTTTTAAATTTATGGCAAACTAAATCAAGTAAGTATTATTCACTTCGATATGTTAGCTATTATTGCCCAAGAGATGATGACGGTTATGGTGAAGAAATTGAATATGACTATATAAAATACGATGAATTTTTTAACAAGATTGCATCTTAGAACGTATAATAACGTTAAGTCAAAATAAACATAAAAAAACTTCCGGATTATCGGGAAGTTTTTTTCTTTTTAGTACTTGAGCAGTTTAAACCAATAATTAGTAATTTTTCTTTCTTTTGTCTTATTTATTATCATACAGTTTCCATTTAGCAATAATAACCAAAAACCTACCCAGTATCTTTGTATAATTCGCCAAAAAGATTTCGCTTAGCTATAGTTAATTTTAAACTTATGTGTTACAATGTAAATGATAAATAAATGAAAGAGAAAATATAATGACAAAAAACTTTAAAGACTACAATCTCAGCGACGAGATTATGCAATCAATCGAACAATTAAACTATGTTTCACCAACTCCAGTTCAAGAAGCTGTTATTCCATCACTTCTTGAAAAGAACGACATCATCGTTAAATCTCAAACTGGTAGTGGTAAAACTGCTGCTTTTGCTATTCCACTTTGCGAGCTCATTACTTGGGAACAACGTCAAGTTCAGGCGCTTGTACTCACACCAACGAGAGAACTTGCACTTCAAATTAAAGATGCAACTTTTGATATTGGTCGCTTTAAAAGAATTAAAACTTCTGCTCTTTATGGCAGAGATTCATTCCAAAAGCAAGCAAGAGAATTAAAACAAAGAACACATATCGCAGTTGGTACTCCTGGCCGTGTGCTTGATCATATCAACCGCAAAACTATCAACTTAAACGCTGTTCGTTACCTCATCATTGACGAGGCTGATGAAATGCTTAACATGGGTTTCATTGATCAAGTTAATGAAATCATCGAGGCTCTTCCTTTGGCTCGTACAACTGTGCTTTTAAGTGCAACGATGAATGGCGATATTATTAGAATTTCTAAGAAGTACATGAATGACCCAGTTAAAGTTGAAATCGCTCCTGACACTTCAACAGTTGACAGAGTTGAGCAAAAACTTTTCCGCTGTTCTCAAACAGATAAAATGAATTTACTTCGTGACGTGACAATGATTGAAAATCCTGATAGCTGTATCATCTTTTGTAACACTCAAGTTGCAGTTGATGAAGTTAAGGACTTCCTTAATAAAAAAGGTTATTCAGTAAATAAAATCCACGGCGGTATGGAGCAAGACGACAGAACTTTCGTTATGAATAAATTTAGACGCAAGGCCTTTAGATACTTGGTTGCTACTGACGTTGCGGCTCGTGGTATCGACATTGATGACATTTCACTTGTTATCAACTATGACATTCCAAAGCAAGCTGAAACTTATGTGCATAGAATTGGTCGTACTGGCAGAATTGGTAAAAATGGTAGAGCTATTTCTTTTGTTAATTCAGCATCAATGCGTTATGTTCGTGATGTTGAGCGTTACACTAAAAAACGTTTGAAGTTTTATCCAGCGCCAGCAGCTGATGCTGTTGATGATGCAAAGGTTGATTTTAGAGAAAAAATGAACACTGATGTTGAGGTTAAAGAAGTTAGCAAAATGAAGGTTAATCAAGACATCGTTAAAATCCATATTAATGCTGGCAGAAAGACTAAGATGCGCCCTTGTGATGTTGTTGGTACGCTTTGTAGTATTGATGGAATTAGTTCTAAAGATATTGGTATTATTAATATTTTAGATGTTTCTACATTTGTTGAGATACTTAATAAGAAAGGGCCTATTGTTATGAAGGCACTTAAGAAGAAACCTGTTAAGGGTAGAGTTAGAAAAGTATCTTACGTAGACTAGGCGAGCAAAAAAAAGCAAGCAAAGCTTTACTCAATTTTTCACGAAAAATTGCGGATTCTTAAGGCAGAGCCTTAAGTCGCTTGTCGCAACAAGCGAAACACCCCTGCAATTCAAAAAGCAAAGCAAAATTTGAAATAAAGCAAATGCGATTAAAAAAATAGAATAAATTAACTAAAAGCGATATCGTTTCCTAAAGAACAATCTTAAAGGAAACGATATCGCATTTGCGTTAGTAGTAAAAAGAGCAAAGCGATTTTTTACGGACTGTTTCAGTCAAGGCAGCAAAAACTGGCAGCGACAGCTGGCTGTTTTTGCGAAATATTTACGCATTGGGGATTAGGTAACGCAGGCGAGCGTTTTGCTGGGGTGAAACCCAACGCAAGCAACTTAATGGAAAATAGATTAATAATTAAAAAAATCGAGGTGAAAAACAAAAAAACAAAAGAAAACCAACAAACCAAAATCTAGTACCAAACCCAAAGAAAGCCACCGCAGTGCGAGAGGATTTTCAAGGACACTTCCTTGAATGCTTTTTTTGTTTTTCTTTTTTTCCAGAAAAAAAGAAAATGCCATTTTTTTGGTTACT
>JAWXUR010000123.1:0-4609 GCA_044426265.1 Clostridia bacterium | reverse complement strand
TGTGCTCGCCAGTAAGTTTGATGTAATTTTCTGGCGAGCACAGCTCGCCCCTACACTATAATAAATAACATGAAAAATCCTTAAGTTCCCAACTATGAGGGACAACCGCAAGGGTTATCCCTACAATTGTGAATAATATTGTAAATATCAAATTTAAAAACCAAACCTAAAAGTTTCGCCAGTATAAGCGAAGCGACGTACAAAAAGGCAAAAAACCACATGAAAATTTCAAAAGATTCGAGGGAAAATATGAAAAAATTACTTTTTTGGCTGTGCGCCATTGTTTTTGTTATTGCCATTGCTAATATCGGCAGCGAAATTAGCGTGCGTTTGAAAGATGCAAGCGTTTATGAAGAACTAGCAGAACAAGTCGAATCGTTTGTGCCACTCGAAAACGTGACTCAAGATGAAAACTCAATCACATATTCAAGCGATGACATCATCATTGAACAAGAAATTTTAGCGAAATATCAAAGCCTTTATGAGCAAAATAATGACTTAGTAGGCTGGATTAAAATCGAAGACACCGAGCTGAATTACCCAGTGATGCAAACCCCAGATGATCCAGAATATTACCTAAGAAAAGATTTTTATGGTGCGTATTCCATCAGCGGCACACCATTTTTGGGTAGCAATTGCTCCATTAGCCCTAGCAGCGTCAATATGGTCATTTATGGCCATCATATGCGTGACGAAAGCATCTTCACCGCCGTTTCTTACTACATCAGCTACAGCTATTATGAAGAGCATAAATACATCAGTTTCGATACCTTATACGAGGAAAACACCTACGAAGTCGTCTATGCATTTTATATAGATGTCACCCCAGATAACGGCCATTTCGAGTTTTACAACTATATAAACTTCACAACAGATGAGCAATTCGAAGAGTTCAAAACCAACTGCGAAACCCTAAGCATTTACGACACAGGAGTGCAAATCGAAAACGGCGACGAATTTTTAACCCTAGTAACCTGCAGCTACGGCAGCGACAACGAAAGAACAGTTGTCATAGCAAAAAAAATCTCTTAACAAACATAAAAAAATTACAGCACGCAAGATCCATCGTCTAGCGTGCTGTTTTTTTACAATCAAAGCGTTAAAATTTGCAGACTACCTAGCCAAAAAATATCCTCACTGAATCTATATATAACTTTATAAAATCAAACCCAAACCGCCCTAAAACCCAAATAAATCCCTAAAAACAGAAAAATCCCTACAAACAAAAAAATAACCCAAACCAATCTTCATTCAAGAAAATTTGGTTCGGATTATTACAAATTTTGTTAATGAAATTGCTACGCAATGAAATAATGCTACGCATTATGAAATGTTACTGCGTAACATGAATTAAATCCTATGCACCGCAGTGCTTTTCATTCACGAAGTGAATTTTTAATGAAATTGCTTCGCAATGAAATAATGCTACGCATAATGAAATGTTGCAAGCAACATGAAATTAAATCCTATGCACCGCAGTGCTTTTCATTCACGTAGTGAATTTCATTTGGCGAAGCCATATTTCACCCGAACGCAGTGAGGATTTAATTAAAAAAACCTAGATACTTTCGTATCTAGGTTTTTTTATGGTGCGAGAGACGAAATGGACTTTACCCACGGGCTAAAAACAGTCCACTGGACTGTTTTTGCAAAATAAACTTTGCTGACGCTAAAGTTTATTTTGCCGCCCTTTTCAAGTCCCGTCTATCGCACGGCTAGTTTTGTGTTTTGGGTAAAAAAAATAATCAACAGATAGTTAAATCTGTTGATTAAAATTGCATGGTGCGAGAGACGGGACTTGAACCCGTACGAGTCTCCCCACACGCCCCTCAAACGTGCGCGTCTGCCGATTCCGCCACTCTCGCAAGTGCTTATATAATATAACATAAAAAAATACAAAAGTCAACAGTTTTTTGCGAAAAAATGCAAGAAAATCAAAAAAATAAACGTTTGAAGATGAAAACGTTTGTTTAGTTGATGCGGCAGTTGTTGTGAGGGAAAATTCGATAGTTTTGATTTGTAATTAGTGTTGATTTATCTTACCTTTTATTGGTTGCAATGGGTTTATGATAAAAAATCGAAGATTTTTTTGTACGCCTTGACAGCAAAAAAAAGTTTTCCAGCTTGATGGCTAGAAAACTTTTTTGTTTTATTTCAAATATTCTAAAACGCTTTTAACGTGCATTGCTGTGATCGTTTTTAGTGCGTTTTCGTTTGGTAAAAGCTTATCGCTGTGAAGTGGGTGAGGACTTGACACGCCAACGTGATAAAAACTGCCCTCGGTGTCGTTTAGGAAAAAGCCGAAATCCTCTGAAGTCATGGTTGGCTTTTTGAGAACGAGCAATTTATCCTCACCGAAGAGGTCTTTTGCACAGTTTGCGATGAAATCGGTTTCGTTATCGTGGTTGATAACTGCGTCATAACTTGGAATGAAAGTCACTGTTGCTTTTGCACCAAATGAAGAGGCGATGCTCTCGGTGATGGCAACGAGTTTTTCACGAATTGTGATGCGATCTTCTCTTGAAAGAGTTCTAAAAATGCCCTCGATTCTCGCAGATTTTGCGATTGCGTTTCTCACTGTACCGCCTGAAAATTTGCCGATAGTTAACACGGCGCTGTTCGTTGGGTCAATGTTTCTTGCCACGATTGATTGAAGTGCGGTGATGATTTGTGCACCCACGAGAACGCTGTCTATGCCCAAATGTGGCTGTGCGCCGTGGGCAGATTTTCCAGCGATGTCGATGTTGAAAATATCAGATGATGCATAGCTTTGACCGTGTTTTACGGCAACTACGTCAAACTCTAATTCAGGTGCGATATGTACGCCGAAAACCTTGTTTACTGTTGGATTTTGCATCACTCCAGCTTCAATCATACGCTTTGCGCCGCCACTGCCTTCTTCGTCTGGTTGGAAAAACAGCTTGATTGTGCCTTTTAACTCGTGACGATGTTCGCTCAAGATTTTTGCTGCTCCGAGCAGCGATGCAACGTGCAAATCGTGACCGCAAGCGTGCATATAGCCTTGATTTTGTGAGCTAAATTCGCAGGTGGTGTTTTCGGTGATTGGCAGAGCGTCCATGTCAGCACGAAGGGCGATAACCTTGTCGCCATCACCTTTGATTATGCCGACAACTGCGGTGTCAAGCACTTCAAAATGCTCGATATTCCACTTTTCAAGACATGATATGATGAAAGCTTTTGTTTTAAATTCTTTGTTTCCTATTTCTGGGTTCATGTGAATTTGACGTCTAATTTGCTTGATTTCGTCAAAGTTTTCGTTTACTAATTCCAAGATTTTTTCGTTAGTCATTTCATTTCACCTCGAGTGTTTTAATGAAGCTTTCAAGCCTGTTCATGCCCTCTTTTAACTGCTCGTCACTATAGCAATATGTGAGTCTGATATGCTCGTCAGAGCCAAAACAAAAGCCTGGAGTGACAGCGAGAAGTGCCTCGTCAATCATTTTGCGGCAAAAATCGCCAGAGCTCATGCCAAACTTTCTAATTGATGGAAAAACATAAAATCCTCCTTGAGGAATAACGAACTCAAGTTTCATTTCAGCGAGCCTAGAAAGCACAAAGTCACGTCTTTTTTCGTACACTTCGAGCATTGGTGTAATGTCTTGTTTGAGCGCTTCAATGCAAGCTTTTTGCGAAATTGAGCTCGAAGATACAACCGAAAATTGATGCACTTTTTGAAGTTGCAGTTTAACTGGCAAATCTGCAAGAAGATAACCCATGCGCCAACCAGTCATTGCGTATGGCTTTGAAAAGCTTTGAACGATGATGATTTTTTCTCGTACTTCTTGAAACTTTGCAAAACTTGGGCAGTTTTCAGTGTAAATCAATTGATTATAAACGTCATCACAGATGACAAAAATGTTTTTTTCTTTCACAATCTCAAGCACATTTTGCAAACTCTCTTGAGTTAAAATGCAGCCTGTTGGATTGTTTGGCGAATTTAAAATTATTGCCTTGGTTTTGTCGGTGATGAGCGAGTTTAAAGCTTCTTTTGTGATTTGGAACTCGGCAGTGCTCGTGTCGAGCTGTACAAACTTTGCACGGCACATTGCGATGATTGACTCATAAAGTCCAAACGCTGGAGTGGGCACGATAACTTCGTCATCAGGGTTTAAGATGCCAAAAAGGGCGGTGAAAAGTCCGCCAGTTGCACCAACTGTGACGATAACCTCGTTTTCGCCATACTCAAGACCATTTTTCGCTTTTTCAAAATCAACAATAGCTTGACGCAAATTTGCATCACCATTATTTTCGATATAGTGGGTATCGCCACCATCGATTGAAAGCTTTGCAGCCTCGCCAATTGGCAAAGGAGTGTCAAAATCTGGCTCACCGAGAGTTAAACCGATGCACCCTTTTTTCTCTTTTGCAAGCTGACTAAACTGTCTAATTGCGCTAGGTTTAACATTAGTTAATGAAGTGTTTAAAAATTGATGCATCATATCCGTCCTTTGAAAAAATATTTTTTAACATTTGGAAAATTGTAGGGCACGACCCCTGTGTCGTGCCGAAGTTGGGATTTATTCGTGTTTTCTTAAACATGGTGGTTTTTGTTTCGTGAAATCACGAAACCGAACAACGGCACGACACA
>JAWXUR010000122.1:0-4719 GCA_044426265.1 Clostridia bacterium | reverse complement strand
CCCATAATTCTCAATTCTCAATTCTCCATTTTCAATTAATTATAATATAAAACTAATTAAAACTCCTTAAGTTGCTTGCATTGGGCACGACCCCTGTGTCGTGCCGATGTTGGGATTTATTCGTTTTGCTTTGGGTTTGTGGTTCGGTCGATTCGTGAATCTACCCTGCGTGGGTTAAGACGTTTTCATTTAATTTGCGGTTGTGGGAACATGGCAAGGGCAGCCCTTGCCCTACACTGTGAAACCACGCACGAAACTTTGTAGGGCATGACCCCTGTGTCGTGCCGATGTTGGGATTTATTCGTTTTTTAAAACATGGCGGTTTTTGTTTCGTGTTTCACGAAACCGAACTTTGGAACGGTCAAGACCGTTCCCTACAATTGAATTTTTGATTTATCTATATGTTTATAATTGCTAATTTGTATTGACAATTATTCTATAACTGTTATAATTGGTTTAGGAAGTGATAATTTGAATTATGTTGGAAAAATAGATAAAGAGATTTATAAAGTTGTGGCTAGTAATATTGTTAGTGATGAAGTTATCATTACTGATGAACGTATTAAACATATAAAACAAAGACATCCCAATGATTTTGAAAGATATAATCAGTATTTCAATTTAATTGTTGAGAATCCTGATTATATAATAGAAAGTAATAAACCTAATACCGCTTTAATACTTAAAGAAATTAAAGTTTCTAATGAAGTTTTTAAGACTGTTTTGAGATTAGTCACTTCAAGTGACGAAAATGATTATAAAAACTCAATTATCACGTTCATGCGAATTGACAAGAAAGAATGGGATAGACTGTTGCGAAACAAAAAAATACTTTACAAAGCTGAATAAATATGATATAATTATTATACAATAAAAACAGTGGTTTGAGGTGGAAGATTTCGTGCGATCCACACGCCGATGGTTAGACTGGCGAAAGCCTAGAGATGCAGGAGAAGCGCACGCCTGCCAAATCACTGTTTATATTAGCAAGTCATTAAGCAAAAAGCCACTTACATTAATTTGTAGGTGGCTTTTATTTTTATATTTGTAATAATGGACATGGCAAGGGTAGAACCCTATAGTTGGGAACTTAAGAGATTTTCAATTAGTTTTATCGTATAACTAATTGAAAATTGAAAATGGAGAATTGAGAATGATGGGAAAAATCAAAGATTTTTTGGATTTTAACCTTTTTTGCAGAGCAAAAAATTACAATCGGAGCACTGGCTCCCTTTCAAGGGAGCTGTCAGCGAAGCTGACTGAGGGTTCGACCCTTAATTTTCCATTCTCCATTCTCAATTCTCCATTATTGTTTTTTATTGTTTCCTTAAGTTCCCAACTATGGGGCAGAGCCCTTGCCCTACACTATCATTGAGTTTGGTGTGAGCTTCGGACAACCGCAAGGGTTGTCCCCAATGCAAGCAACTTAAGCGTTTATTTATAGTTTTTTCGTGATGGCTAAATTGCTCTGTTTTGCCTACGGCAAAATCAAGAAACCCCCGCCGAGGGTTTCTTACGCAAAAATGTCCACTGGACACTTTTGCTATCTTCCTGCGGTTCTTGACGATGGGGTGTTTCGTTCGCTGCGGCGAACGACTTAAGGCTCTGCCTTAAGAAACCGCAATTTTTTAAAAAAATTGAGTAAAATTTTACATGATTTTTCCTTAAGTTGCTTGCATTGGGGTTGTCCCTACAGTTGGTTTTTACTGTTTTTTGCTTTGGTTGGGGTGTAGTGTTTTTTGTGGTTCACCAGAAAAAACTGTACTGCCGCATGAAACTGTTTTAAGATTCAAACAAAAAGCCGAGCAGCCAACAACTCTAAGTCGTTAACTGCTCGGCAATTAAGTTTATTGTTTCATCAAACCAAAGCGGCGTGCGTGTCGAGGCACTCGACCTCGACTATACCATTTGTTCTGGTTTGAAGACTTCGTCGAATTTTTCTGGTGTTAGGAAGCCTAAGCCTGTGCAGGCTTCTTTTAGTGAGATGTTTTCTTTGAATGCTTTTTTTACTGTTTTTGCTGCGTTTTCGTAGCCTATGTATGGGTTTAGGGCGGTTACTAGCATTAAGCCGTTGTGTAAATTGAAATGCATTTTTTCTTTGTTTGCTTTAATTCCGATTGCGCAATTTAGGTTGAATGACTCGATTGCGTCTGTTAATAATCTTACGGATTGGAGGAAATTATAGATGCACACTGGCATGAAGACGTTGAGCTCGAAATTACCTTGAGAGGCTGCCATGCCGACTGCGACATCGTTTGCCATGACTTGAACTGCGACCATTGTGAGCGCCTCGCATTGGGTTGGGTTCACTTTGCCTGGCATGATTGAGCTGCCTGGTTCGTTTTCTGGAATGAAAATTTCGCTCAAGCCGTTTCTTGGGCCACTTGAGAGCCAGCGTACGTCGTTTGCGATTTTCATTAGGTTTGCTGCTAGTGATTTTAATGCTCCGTGGGCGAAAACTAGCTCGTCTTTTGCTGTGAGTGAGTGGAATTTGTTTGGGGCTGTTATGAAGTCTTTGCCTGTGATTTCGCTGATTGCTTTTGCGACTTCTACATCAAAACCTTTTTGTGCGTTTAGGCCTGTGCCGACAGCTGTGCCGCCTAAAGCGAGTTCACGCAAGCCTGAAAGTGAGGTTTTGATCATTTTATATGTTACGATTAGCATTTCTTTCCAGCCGCTGATTTCTTGCGAAAATGTGATTGGTGTTGCGTCTTGCAAGTGCGTACGTCCAGCTTTTACGATGCCTTGATTTTCGTTTTCTAAGCGTTGGAATGTGCTGATTAAATTGTTGATGCTTGGCAGAAGTTTATCTTCAATTGCGATCACTGCTGCGATGTGCATTGCTGTTGGGAAGGTGTCGTTTGAACTTTGTGACATGTTTATATCGTCATTTGGGTGGAGCAAAATTTTGCCAGCGATTTCGTTTGCACGGTTTGCGATAACCTCGTTTGCGTTCATGTTTGACTGCGTACCGCTGCCAGTTTGCCACACTACGAGTGGAAAATGAGCGCTCAGTTTGCCCTCGGTCACTTCGTCACACGCTTGTTTGATGGCTTCGAGTTTTTCGTCTGTCATTTTTTGATTGTTTAATCTGTTGTTTGCGATTGCTGAGCCTTTTTTCAAAATTCCGAAAGCGCTTGTGATTTCAAGTGGCATTGTTTCCGTACCGATTTTGAAATTATCCTTGCTTCTTTGGGTTTGAGCTGCCCAGTATTTATCGTTTGGCACTTTCACTTCGCCCATTGAGTCGTGTTCAATTCTATAATCCATGATTAAAACCTCTTTTAAATTATTGTGGTTGTTATTTATTTTTCGCTTGCTTTGGCGTACTCAAAATCTTCGATTTTGTGTACCACCTGATGAAGTTCATTATAGCACAAAAAAGTTTCATGTGCAACTGAAAAGGAGTTTTTGATGCTTGTGATTTTTTTGCATTTTTCAGCTTGTTTTTTTACTATATATAATGAAAAGGGAAAAACGTGCAAAATCGTTGAAATTTCTGCACGTTTTTTTAATTCACTTTTTTATGTTTCAAGATGAAAATGAGTTTATGTCTTTAAATTCATATGACTCATTATCTTCAATTGAAAATGAGTTTATATCTTCAAAATTATACTCTTCAATCTCTTGATCTGAAATTGTTTCTGTTTTCACCTCAGCAAATTGAACAACTTCTTCACCATCATTTTCAGTTTCAACTATTTCTTTTTTCACTTTTTTAAAGCCAAACAAGATTAAAATCAAACTAATCGCAATCATCATGCCTAAGCCTAAAACGATGTTAATAAATTGATTTTGAATAAACAACAACACTGTGCCTAAAACTGGAACGATAGTTTGCACCTTGCCCCTAACATCAGTTTCTGACATAATCAATGTTTCGCCGTTTGATTCCGCCTCAAAATATGTACTTACATACCCCTCGACTTCATCGCTTGTTTTAATTGCAAATAAACATTCGCCACTGTAAGACGAATAAGAGAAAATTGTTCCAACTGACATGTCAACAATTGGAGAGCTCAAAATCAAAGCGCCCTCGCTGATGTCAAACTCTGCATAAGTGTCAGTGGCACAATCGACATAGAAAATGTTTTTGTACATCTGATCTGAATTAATTTCGAATAACGAATTAACTACGGCACATAAGCCTATAAGCGCAGCGCAAAAGCACATGAAAGCAAGCCCAAATTTACGTGGTTTCTTGCTATCAACCTTAACGACATCGAAATTCTCTTGAACTTCTGCTTTTTCTTCTTCGTATTCACCAGAAAAACTTGAAATATCTTCAAACTCACCATCAAATGGTTGTTGGTTTAATAAAAGCTCCTCAATTTCTTCAAGCTCACGTTCTTGACGTTTAAGCTCTTCTTGCTCTACGTTCTCATAATAATATGCTTCTTCGTCAATTTCTTCTTGAGGTTGCTCCATTTCAACAACAGCTACAGCCGCAACTGTTTCAGCATTGTTTTTGTTAGACATTTTTTCAGCTTTTTTTCTACGTCTATCTTTTTTAGATTTCTTGGATTTATTAGGTGCAACTTCTTCAACTGGTTCAACTGCTTCGAACTCTTCAATAGCCGCAACTTCTTCAACTGGTTCAACTGCTTCGAACTCTTCGATAGCCGCAACTTCTGCAACTGGTTCAGTTACTTCGATTTCTTCAACCGCTGCAACTTCTTCAACTGGCTCAGTTACTTCGAACTCTTCGATAGCAGCAAC
>JAWXUR010000121.1:0-4802 GCA_044426265.1 Clostridia bacterium | reverse complement strand
TTTTGTTTTACTTTTTTTCATAAAAAAAGTAAATGCCATTTTTTTGGTTACTTTTTTTGGGCAAGCAAAAAAACGTAACGCCCCTGCGGCAGCAGAAACGTGACTAAAAGCATCAACAAAACAAAACACAAAACGAAAATTTCCCACAACCACAAAACCAAGAACGGCAGAAAAATCAACCGCTACGCAAACGCAAAAACGATAACAAAAAAACCAAAAAAATTTGCTGTTTACATTAAAATACACGTTAAACCCTGGGACGTCAAGGATGCCGTCCCCTACAAATTAACGTTTAAAAATCCCTATATATAATAGTATACGAAAAAAGCGAAAAATCAACTCAAATGTGAGGAGATTTTTCGCTTTGTTTTTATATGGAGATAACAAAAACACTTAAGTTATCGAGATGAGATTTAAGCCAATTCGCAAACTAACTCGTCAAGTTCAATTTCATCTTCGGTGATTTCATCTGCAGCGATTTCATCTGCAGTAATTTCATCTTCAACGATTTCTTCTGCAGTAATTTCTTCCACTGCGGCGGTATCTTCAATAACTTCGGTGGTGTCGGTCGCAGTACTGCCGAGCGAAGATGTTAATTTATAAACTTCGCTTTCAATTAGCGCTGACACTTCGTCAACGTCAACAACAATTCCTTTTGAAAGCAAAAAAGAAACAACATATTCCTTTTTCTCTTCGCCTGTGTCACCGCCAAAAAGTTGTTCGGCAGCTTGTACAGCCGTATTCACCCAAAACCGAAGCTTTTCTTGTTTGGCAGTGCTAAGTGATTGGTTGATTAGCGGAATCACAAAACCTGTGACGATTGCCGAAATGAGTGTTAAAATCACTGTGATGATTTCTGTGAGATCTATTTGCATTTATATAATTCCTTTCGTTTTACAAATGTTTTGTTTTTCAAGGTCGCAAATTCGATGATTTACGACCTTGATTTTTTCTTCTTGTATTTGAGTGGCTTCCTCGAGTTTATATGTCCTTTCAACAAGGTTGTTGTGTTTTTCAACTCGCTTTTCGAGTTGTTCAATCCTGTAATTTGAAAGTTTACTTGACGTGAGAATGCCAGCAAATGTGCCTAAAAGTGTGCCAGCAAGACTTATCAATGAAATTAAAGCTGTTTCACTTATCAAGCTGTTTTACAATATTCGAGCGAAACCCAGCCAGATGGAGTTTTTGCCCAAGAACCTTCAATTTCAAGTGCTGTGAAAACAAGACCTTTAACGTATCCGTTAGCCTTGTATCCAGCGAGATTTAAGATTTGAGTTTGTGCCGAGCTTGTCATTTGAGAGTAAGTTCTCTTTGAATACGAAGTCGATGGACCAGTACGCACGTTGAGAACGCTTGCTGTTACCTCATAATTGCCAAGGCTATAAGATGAGCTTGAAGTTGAAGTGCTTGAAGAACTCGAATTGCTTGAACTTGAATTATCGTCAAGATATTTAAAATCAAGCCCATTCATCGACATAACTGTTGTGAAGTCTTTATCGATAAAAAAGAGTTCTTCAGGTTTTTCTGTACCACTTGATACAGTTAACACCCATTTACTGCTCGAATTCTTTGTCCAGCCAGTGCCAGTGATAGTTCCTTTGCCAAAAGCGAAGTGGAAATGGTTGCCGGTTGCTCCGTCTGAGCCTTCCATGCAGATTTTTTCACCTCTTGTGAATTTTTGCCCAACGCTCAAGCCGCTGATGTCGCTATCGTCTGGGTGGATAACTAACATTGAAAAATAATCGCTTGTGCCGTCGGCGAAATCGACTTTAGATGTTGATTGAAGCCAAACAGTGTTTGTACCGCTTGAACCAATGCCGTAAATGCGGGTGATTTTCATCTCATCGCATGGGCAATACATCCAATCTCTGCCGGTGTCGCTGCAACCTTCGTCAATAGGGTAGTCCTTAGGCGAACCAGTTGTGTGAGGTAGGTGAGATGTTGTGCCAGTGTAAGTTTGTGTGATTCTCATGTGTTTGCAAGGGTAGGTTAAATAGTTGCTCATTAAATTCACTCCTAAAAATGTGTGTAATTGTTTTGCCTAAAATGCATATACTGGAAAGCACGCCCTAATATAAATCAAGCAAATATTGTGACTATCGAATTAAAACGAAATCGAATGTCAAAAATAGTTAATATCAGGTGCTATTACTATGTATATGCACTTAGGCTTGTTTGGTTGTCAAAAAATGGGTAGCCAAGCTAAATTAATGCATTTAGTGGCAGGATTGAATTTTGTAGCGGAAAATTCTGTTGAGTGTTATCTTGTGCACAATTTCAACTCAATAATTGTGATTTGCGTTATCACAGTTACGTATTCTATGAGCAAAAATGTGTTTTGTCAAGTCTTTTTGAAAAATATTTTTCCTTATTTTGTCAACTGTTTGTTTTGAGTGAAATAATATTAATTAATTTGTGATAAAAAAGAAAATAAATGCGAGTTAAACAACAAATAAAGGTGAATACGTTGTGTAAAATCAAGCGAAAATCAAAATGCAATTTTTTTAGCTTTTACACAAAAAACAGGTAGTTTTTAGGAAGTAACAAAAGGGAAAAATTCATTAAAATAGTTCATAAATGGAATAATAAGCTATTTTAAAAATTTATTACTATACAAGTTGCACAAAAATCTCTAATCAAATAATTTGACAATTGAGCAAAAAAGCTGTATAATTCGTTTTGTTCCTTATTCGCTCTAAAATATAGGGTGAAAAATAGCAAATTTAAAGCGGTTTTTAGCGACTTTAAGAGTATAAAAACGTAAACACGATGCGTCACTTTATAAATTAATAGGAACATAAATTCAAGAGCATTATGTTTTGGCAATTTGTTTTAAATTATCAAAGCAATTAATGAAGGAGTTAATATTTTATGATTGCAATAATCAAAAGTGCAACTAAGGGAGTCCCGTTTTTCAAAGCGAAGGTTTCAATAGTGGCAATTATCTTGATCTTGAGCACAACAATAACAGCGTTTGCAACCTCTCGACTCGTTTCAACAACAGTTGTTTACGATGGAGATGAAACAACGGTGGTGTCGTTTAGCCAAGAAGCTCAAGAAATAATCGAAAAGTCTGGCTTTGATGTTTCACAATATGATGAAATTGATCTTGACGGCTTTGACATCGAAAGTGAAGAAAGCGTAATCGAAATCACAAAAGCTTATAGCGTAACAATTGAATCTGATGATGAAGTTGTTGCAACTCTAATGGTTGCTGGCACTGTTGAAGATGCACTTGATCAAGCAAAGGTTACTTTGTATGACGGAGATGAAATCAACTGGGTTTTAAGCAGCGAAATTTCACAAGATATCACAATTTCAATTGTACGTGCCTTCGGCGTAACTCTTGTGTGTGATGGAAAATCATATAGCTTTGATGTTTCGGATTGTACAGTTGAAGACTTGCTCGAGATGTCGAATGTGACTCTCGGTGATAACGACATAATCACGCATGATCTTGACACTGTGCTCAGCGAAGAAACAGTGGTAACAATTAAGCGTGTGGTTTATGAAAATTATGAAGAAGTTGAAGAAATTGAATATGAAACAGTGTATCAAGATTCAGCTGATTTATATGAGGGTGAAACCTCAGTGTACCAAGAGGGCGAAAACGGCGAAACAACAAGAACTTATAAAAGAACCTATGTTAACGGCGAGTTAACTGATTCAGAGCTTATCACAATCGAGGAAACTAAGGCTGTGGTGAACGAGATTATTTTGCAAGGCACAAAGCAAGAGGTGACAACAACTGTGCCAACAACAGTGACAACCACAGTTGCTGCAACAACACAGGCAGCAACAACACAAGCAGCAACAACTGCGGCAGCTGCAACAACTCAGGCAACAACAACCTCAGATTCATTTGCTTCAGGCTCAAATGTGATTTCCGAGCTCACTGCACCAAGTTCGCTTGTGATTGGCAGCGACGGAATTCCAACCGAGTATGTTGACGTGATAACAGGCCCAGCAACAGCGTATTACACTGGCTCAACCACCTCAACAGGTGCGACAGTAATTCCAGGCCGTGTGGCAGTTGACCCAACAGAAATTCCATATGGCAGCGAGCTTTATATCGTGTCAACTGATGGAAATTACGTGTACGGCTACAGCATAGCCTCAGACACTGGCGGATTTATTTATAGCAGCAATACAATTGTCGATTTATACATGAACACTTATTCAGAGTGCATCAACTTCGGCAGAAGAAACGTAACGATTTATGTTTTATCATATGGTTAATACAATCCTCCTCACACAAAAACGTGTGGGGAGTTTTTTCATTTGGCGGTACATTTTTTGCGGTGAACCGCAAAAAAAGAAAACGATTTTTACGACTTGATTGATGAATTTTAATGAAAACACAAAGGGAAAATTAATTTTGTTTTTTTCAATCTCAGAAACTTTTAGGGCTCACTTCGTTCGCAATGAAAAATGAATAATGAATAGTGAAAAATTAAGGGTCACTTCGTTCCGGATTATAATTTGCGAACTTGTTTGCTTTACAATGCGTGCAACGCACGCCACCACAATTTTTCATTCTTCATTTTTCATTATTCATTGTGAGCGATAGCGAACTTTTTCCATCACCACAATTTTTAATTATCAATCTATTTTCTCTTAAGTTGCTTGCGTTGGGGTCGTACCCACCTCCCTCGAGAGGGAGGCTGTTTTGGTTATCGATTATAATTTGTTGTTGTGGATAAATTTCGCTTTGTTTTTTTTGTTTGTTGATGCGGTTAGTGCAGTTTCTGCTGCCGCAGGGGCGTTACGTTTTTTTGCTTGCCCAAAAAAAGTAACCAAAA
>JAWXUR010000024.1:0-25774 GCA_044426265.1 Clostridia bacterium | reverse complement strand
ATGCTTCGTTATCCTCCTAGGAAAACGCCCGTTTGCCGTCGTCGTCTGCCTTGCCTAAAGCAAAATTTTGTGAATTTTAGGTCGCAGATTTTTTATTGTCTTTTTGCGCTGCATAGCTAGGTTAAAAACACGACACTATTTTTTATTTCAGTACATTAGTAGTTACTAATATACTGAAAGTGTATCACAAGTTTTCATCTTTGTCAAGAAAAAATACGAATAAACTCTTATTATTTCAACAGCACCTTTTATTTATTAAACACTTATACAAAAAAATAGTTGGCGACATTGGTTTTATTGTTTATCGCATTGTCATGAGTGTCAATCTCACAATTGGTTACACTCTTGTTAGCAAGCTTATCACTATGGTTGTTTGCTTAGTCATTAACAAATTAGCAAGCGTTATCGCAGCTCCCAGCAAATAATTAAGGCTAGAGCTCATAAATCAAAGTAAACCCACCAGTTTTTTGTACTGGTGGGTTTGTCACTTCGATTATAATAATTCACTTAACAACAATTCCAAACAAACGAGCTAAATCCACTGCTTGAAAATCATTAACAACAACGCCAACGAGCTCCGCTTTATTTTCTGACACAGTGATGCCCTCAATGTTGCAATTTGAAAAGTCTAAGCCATTTAGCGAAGTCATGAAAAATTCGGCTGATTGAAATGACGATTGCTCAAATTCTGCTTCGCTGAAACTGCACTCGGCAAAAAATGTGCGGCTAAAATTGCTCTTTTCATCTTTAAAGCCAGTGAATCTGCACTTTGTGAAGTTGGAATAGACCATGTCGCATTTTGAAAAGTCGGCACAGTAAAAACTGCTTTCAGAGTAATTATTGTTTCGGCAGTGTGAGTTTACGAACTGTACGGCTGAAAAATTGCTTTGGCTGAAATCGCATTGTGAAAACACGCATTGCTCAAAAATCACTTCGTCGAAACTGCAATTTCTAAAAGAAATGTTTTCAAATTTGCAGCCGATAAAATGCACCTTGCAAAATGTGAAGCCATTGAAAGAGCCTTGCAGTTCACGTTTGTTTTTGATTATGGTTTTGTAAAATTCGCTGTCTTCGTTTTCTTCGAATAAGTTTTCGCAGATATTAAGCTGCTCTGGTAAATTTGGTGTTTGCCATTTGAAATTTCTTGTGTTTTTCTTCATAATGTATTCCTCGCTCTTCTAACATTCAGAGTATATACAGCCTTATACTTGATAACGATTGTTATTGCTCAAATGCGATATAAATTTATTAAAGTATATCACCATTATATCTTCAAGTCAACTATAATTAAACGGTTGAGCGTAGCGATGTACGCAAAAAGGATTGCTTTGAGGGCAACCCTTTTTGATTTATTATGCGATTGAATCAACTTTTTCTTGTTCTTTTTGAGCCTCTTTTTCTTTTTTGCTATCAATTCTTCTTTGCTCGAGATCTTTTTTCATTGTTGCCAATGTTGCATCGTCTAAATCGAAGAAGAAATATGGAATAGTATTTCCTAAAAGTTCGAGGATATATAAAACAACGATAACCACGAAAACGCTAGAGCTAACTGTTGAATCATATAAAACATCTCTATCACTAACAAAGCCGACTAAGCTCATGAAATATGGTGAGCAATAACCTAAAAGAAGAGTGAAAGGCACTGTGAAATATGCGATATAGTTTATGCTTTCATCAACTCTTTTGCCGAATTTCCATTCGTGATAATCGAGAGCTTGCGCTGCGTAAGTTGTTTCTAAAACAGCTCTTGGTTTTCTTACCATTGTTGATGCCATGCTCAAAAGTGTCATCAAAACCATAACCATAACTTTGTTTCCGGAAAATATAAATGGAATATGAGCAACAACTATAGCAATTTGAATAAGTTTCATTGTGAGAATAAGTTTGCGGTTATCGAATTTTTTTGATAAAAGTGGAGTTAATAAATTAGCCGGTGTCGCCGGTATCGAGCCAAGTGTCAGCAAGATACCAATCCAGGCTTGTTCACGCAAGCTGTATAAGAGCATCCAGTTGAAAAGAATTAGATCGTAATCTGAAACAGCAGCGAAAGTAGTGGCAATTTTGGTTATCCAAATATATTTATTTTTGCATAAAGTTGTTATTGTTTCTTTAAAGCCAAGGCGCTCAGCCGCAGTTGTTGGTGCAGATTTGATTTTTTCTTCTGACCAGATGATGAATAAGCTTGTTGCAATGCTGAACACACCGAAAATTGGAATAATAATTTTATATATACCAATTGAGTTAACTTCATAGCCTAAAAGTGTTGCGACAATTGGCATGAGAGTTGTTGTTGCTGAATTTAAAAGACCTGAAATAACAGGGATAATTGAAAAAAGAAATGTTCTTTCTTGGTTGTTTTGTGTCATGAGGTTTCTCATTTTTTTATAGCTACTCTTATATGGTTCAGAAAAAACAGTCATAGCTGTTGAAGCCGCACTAACAGCGAGCAAAAGTGTTGATGGTCTTAATTCTTGATATGGAATATTAACCATTACCACTGAAAGAATAACTGCTGGAAGTCCCATGAATAATACCCATGGCTTATATTTACCATGCTTTTGACCGAATAGTTTATACATAATCAAGTATACATAAATGCTCATATATTTAAAAAAGACGATTATAGCGATATGCTTGAATAAGTCGGTTAAAATAAAGTCAAAACTTGTGCTTGGTGTTACCCAAAGCGCAGCGCAAACAATTGTAGTAAGAACCGCACCGATATGTATTTTATTTTCTGTTTTCTTGCCAACCATACCGATATTATCTGTGATTAAAGCGATAATTGGTACGAATAATAAGCTTAAAACTGTACCTAGTGATGAAATTATGTATGTTGATTGAAGTGATAGACCAAAAATCAGACCTAAAACAGCTGATGTTGATGAGAATGCAAGATAATCAAAAACACCACTTGCTCCCTCAATACCGATAGCAGCTAAGTTAATTCCTAAAAATCCCTTTACACTAATTTGGTTGCCTTCTTTTTTTGGCTCATGCCAGTTTTCTTTAACATAGGTAACGCTTTTTTTAGTGCCGACAACTGCACTACTCGCCAATTCATTAATTTTCTTCATTTTCTCCACCTTTTCCCTTATTAATACCTGTTTTACAAAACGTATTATTAAATATTATATCATACATATGTCTTATTATTCCATAGACATAAAACACAAATATTCAGCATTTTTTTTGTGCAAAAAATCTATTTAGTGTCTAATTCACGATATTTTTTATCTAAAGTGTTAATTAACTATTAGCTAATTTAAAAATCAAGCCCTAATTTTCGTCAGCGAAGTACAAAAAAAAGATTGCCTTTCGGCAACCTTTTTTAGCTGTTTAATTTAAGTTTTATCTTCTTGATGAAGAGAAACCAAATGGTGAGAACATTGAACTGCTGCTTGAAGATGAACTGCTTGTTGGGTCAATTGTATTTCCATTTTCATCTGTGATTGTGCCGCCAGTGTAAGATATTGAACCACTGATATCTAATTCGCCATCGCCAGCAGTGTAAATCGCACTAACGTTGAGAACAACTGCGCCGCCTGTCATTTCAAAATCTCCGTTTGAGTCTAAACCATCACCTTGGCATTCAACATAGATTTCACCGCCGTTGATATATAATGCACCGTCACTGCCAGCATTGATGCCGTCATCAAGAACAATTACGCTGATATCGCCATCATTAATTGTGATATTTTCGCCCTCAATGCCTTCGTAGCCATATTCGATTTCGATTGTGCCGCCGTTGATTGTTAGATCTAAATCCGAGTGAATACCATCATCACCAGTTAAGATGTAAAACTCACCGCCATTGATTGTTAAATCGCCGTTGCAGTGAATAGTATCCTCATATGATGAGAGGTTAAATACGCCGTCATTAAAAATCATGGTTTCAGCTTTGAAACATTTCATGCCATATTCGAGGGTGTCTGTCGCCATAACTGTGTTACCTGAACCCTCACCAACTGTGATTGAGTTTAACACTCCGACGTACCCACCGCCAGCTGCGAGGTCGAAAGTTCCGCCATCAATTTGCAAGCAGCTTGATGAATTGAAGCAATCCGAAACGGCTGTTACAGTGAATGTACCGCTTGCGATATAGATGTAACCTTTTGATAAATCGTCAAGGTTTTCGCATTGAAAAGCATCTTTTCCGCTATCTATATTAAAAGTAGCTCCAGTAATTCTTATGCTATCGTTTGCATTAATTGCGTGATTTTGAGAAGTTATGTTATATGTGCCGCTTGTGAATGCCACGTCATCTTTGCCCTCGATGCCGTGACCATAGGTCGCATTGATTGTGAGCGTACCGCCGCCATTAAATGTGATGTCGCTTTCGCTGAAAATAACAGCGTCCACGCCCTCATCTTCGGTTGTCACGTATTCACCGCTTGTTGAAAGTGTGTTTGTTGTGCCACTAGCAGTGGTGATGAAAACTTTGTCTGCACACATAACGTAAATAGCAGCTGAAGAATTAGAGTTGATTGTAACACCATTGAGTATTAATTGAACCTTATCGCTATCAGCAGCATTGACGATAATTTGACCATCGCTTATTGTGCCTGATAAGATATATATTCCCTCTTCGCTTATCGTCACTGTTTCACCACTTAAGCTAAGGCTTGTCGCTTCGCTTGCATCGTAATCAGTTTCTAAATCCCTATCGGTGAACATATCTGCTATTTCATCGTCAGTGAACGAAGTGGTGTAATTAGTGTTAATCACGCTTGAGCTATCGTCTGAGCTTGAAGTATCGCTTGCTGATGTGGTGTCATCGCTAGCAACGCTTGAAATTGTGGTTTCACTGCTCGAGCCACCTATTAAGTCAGTTACGGCTGAGCAAGCTGTCATGCTCAAAATTGCTAAGCACACTAAGATTATTATTGTTATTTTTTTCAATTAAGTCATCTCCTAAGATTTGTTTGTATTTATGTTTTACATAAATTTAACATGGGTTTGTGTGCTATTTGTGAGGACTAATGTTTGAGTTTGATTTTCGCATTAAATTTAACGAAATAATTCAAAAACTGATTTAAAATGAGATTGATTTTAATCGTAATTTGTTGTATAATATTTTCAACGATTATAAAGTTGAGAGCGATTATTTTTTTGCGTACATCGCTTCGCTTTATAAACCAAATCAATTCAACTATAAAGGAGAAAATCAATGCAAGATAAAGTTTTTTACACAGTTATAGACATTCGTGGCGATTATTGCATTTTAAAAAGTGACAGCGGTATCGAAAATCCTGTTGCTATGTTTTTTATGCCAGACGAAGTCGCTGTTGGGTGTAAGATAGTATATGAAAATTTCGAGTATACTATACTATAATTTTAGTATACTATATTATAGTATGTAAAATATGATTAAAACTGCTGTGCTTTTGGTGCGGCAGTTTTTTTGTGCTTTTCAACATGATACTTGGCTAAGTTTTGCGTTATTATTAAACTTGTTCATTGTTTTTAATGTAATTTCATCATCATTTAGGTTAATTTTAAGGCTTTGGAAAGAGTTTATACATAGTTTTTTGCTCTTTTTGTCGAAACTAGATAAAAATTTTCTACTTTAAAGCACTAAAACTGTCAAGTTGCACGTTGACTTTAACACTTTAATGTGATATCATATCTACAGTGATAGTCTAATCACAATTCACACGTATTATTTGGTACGCACAGCAAAAAAAGCTTAATGATTATTTTTAATTATGAGGTTTAATAAATTTAAATTTAATTCACTTGTCTTGAATTTAAATTTGTTTTACTTGATGATTTAATCTTTATTATTTGGGGTTTTGAGCGGCATACCTTTTAATAAATAAAAAAGAAATTTTAAAGGGGATTAAATCATGAAAAAACTATTAGCACTTGCTATGGCTCTTGTAATGCTTTTCGCATTCGCAGCTTGTAGCACAACAACAGACGAAGAAACCACAACAGAAGTTGTATTAGATGACGTTGTTTATAACATCGGTATCTGCCAACTTGTTCAACATGATGCACTTGATGCAGCAACTTTAGGCTTTATGGATGCTCTCACTGAGCTTCTTGGCGACAATGTTACATTTGACGAACAAAACGCATCAGGCGATAGCGCAACTTGTAGCACAATCACAAACCAATTCGTTGCTGACGGCGTTGACTTAATCATGGCTAATGCAACAAATGCAATGCTCGCAGCAGCTGCAAGCACAGCAGATATTCCAATCCTTGGCACATCAATCACAGATTATTCTTCAGCTCTTGAAATCGATGACTGGACTGGTTCAACAGGTCTTAACATTTCTGGTACATCTGACCTTGCTCCACTTGACGAACAAGCTCAAATGATCGTTGACTTAATGCCAGACGTTGAAAAAGTTTCAATCCTTTATTGCTCAGCTGAATCAAACTCAAAATATCAAAGTGATGAAATCACTGGCTACCTCGAAGCTTTAGGCATCGAAGTTGAAGTTTATACTTTCGCTGACACAAACGATCTTTCATCAGTTCTTTATTCAGCAATTGATGATTGTGATGCTCTTTATGTTCCAACAGATAACGCTGTTGCATCAAACACAGAGCTCATCAACAACATTTGCTTACCAGCTGAAATCCCAGTATTCTGCGGTGAAGAAGCTACTTGCTCAGGTTGCGGCGTTGCAACTCTCACAATCCAATACTATGATATCGGTTACGCAACTGGTTTAATGGCTTACGAAATCCTTGTTAACGGCGCTGACGTTTCAACAATGGAAATCGAATTTGCTCCAGAATTCACATATAAATATAATGCTGACATCTGTGCTGAATTAGGTATCGAAGTACCTGATACATACGAAGCAATCGAAGCATAATTTAGATAATTAAATCATTCATATATGGGGTTGCGTTATCGTATACCCCATATTAGTTTGTCAGTAGACAGTTTTCAGTAAACATTGAACTGTTTGTTGAAAACTATTTGCTGCTAAGCTGTTCACTTCAAAGTTTCGTAAGTAGCGAAGCGATGTACAAAACAAACGCAAAAAATTAGTTAAATAAACAAAATTTAAAGGAGAAATTCAAATGTCTTCACTCATTAATGCACTTCCTGGTGCTGTTGCTCAAGGTTTAATCTGGGGCATTATGGCAATTGGTGTGTTTATCACTTACAAGGTTCTCGACCTCGCAGATTTAACAGTTGATGGCACAATGTGCACAGGCGGCGCTGTTTGCTGCATGATGACAATCGCTGGCTATCCAATGTGGCTTAGCATGATTTGTGCTTTTTTTGCAGGCACACTCGCTGGACTTGCAACTGCTATTCTTCACACAAAACTTGGTATACCAGCAATTTTAGCTGGTATTTTGACTCAACTTTCGCTTTATTCAATCAACCTTCGAATCCTTGACGATTCAGCAAATAAGGCGCTCAGCGTTGATAAATATGACCTTTTGGTTTCTCTTAGATATATCAACAATGCGATGCTCGTCACTGGCGTTATACTCTTCGTTTTAATTTGCGTTTTATATTGGTTCTTCGGAACAGAACTTGGTGCATCAATTAGAAGCACAGGCGCAAACCCAAATATGTCACGAGCTCAAGGTGTAAACACTGACTTAACTAAAATTTTAGGTCTTATGCTTTCAAATGGTTTAGTTGCTGTTTCAAGCGCACTTTTGACTCAATACAACGGCTTCGCCGACGTAAATATGGGTCGTGGTGCTATCGTTATTGGTTTGGCAGCTGTTATTATTGGTGAAGCAATCTTCGGCAAAATCAGCGAAAACTTCGCATTCAAACTCGCTTACGTTGCAGTTGGCGCAGTAATTTATTACATAGTTGTTCAAACAGTAGTAAGCCTCAAACTCATGAGCACAAACGACATGAAGCTCCTTTCAGCAATGATCGTTGCACTTTTCTTGTCTGTTCCTTACCTTAAGAATAAATATATGCCAAAGAAAAAAACAAGAGTCAAAGGAGGAGCTGCATAATGCTTGAGATTAAAAACGTACACAAAACCTTTAACACAGGCACTGTTAATGAAAAAAAAGCTCTTTGCGGTATTGACTTGTTTTTAGAAGATGGTGACTTTGTAACAGTTATCGGTGGTAATGGTGCTGGTAAATCAACAATCTTAAATGCCCTTGCTGGTGTTTTCAGTATTGATGAAGGTCAAATTATCATTGATGGTAACGATGTAACCAAACTTCCAGAATATAAAAGAGCAAAATTTTTAGGTCGTGTGTTCCAAGATCCAATGACTGGTACAGCGGCAAGCATGCAAATCATTGAAAATCTTGCAATCGCTGCAAGACGTGGAAAATTTAGATTCTTAAAACCTTGCGTTTCAGCTAAGGAAAAAGAAAAATACGTGAAAAAACTTGCAACTCTTGATCTTGGTCTTGAAACAAGACTTTCGTCAAAAGTAGGTCTTCTTTCAGGCGGACAAAGACAAGCGTTAACCCTTTTGATGGCAACACTTCAAAAACCAAAACTTCTTTTATTAGATGAACATACAGCTGCACTTGATCCAAAAACTGCGGCAAAGGTTTTAGAAGTAACAGATAAAATCGTTAAAAAAGATAGCATCACAACCATCATGATCACACATAATATGAAAGATGCAATCAAACATGGTAACAGACTTATCATGATGTATGACGGCAAAATTATTTATGATGTGAGAGGTGAGGAAAAATCTCAACTCAAGGTTACTGACTTGCTTAAAAAGTTTGAAGAAGCTAGCGGCAGTGAGTTCACAAACGACAGAATGATGCTTGCATAAAATTAAAATAACAAAAAGCGATATCATTTTCATTTAGAGTAATCTATTAGAAAATTGATATCGCTTTTAATTTACTTATCACCAATAATTCATGTTGACAAACAAGCGCAACTTTGCTACAATTAAATTAAGAATAAAATTAAAGTAGGTGCTAAGATGTCAGTTTTAAAGGTTGAAAATTTAGTTAAAAATTTTGGTGAAACTGTGGCTGTAAATGATATCAGTTTTAGCTGTGAGGCTGGAGAAATCGTTGGTTTCGTTGGCAAAAATGGTGCTGGTAAAAGTACTACTATACGCTGCGTTTTAAATTTTCTTGCGCCAACTTCTGGCAAATGTATGATTGATGAATTAGACAGCCAAAAAGATGCGAAGCAAATCCGTTCACTTTGCGCTTATATGCCATCAGATTCAATGTTTCCAAGTTCAGCAAGTGCGAAAGATGTTTTTTCGCTTTGCTTAAAGTTTTCCACAAAATCAATGCAAGATGTGGAAAACTTGGCGAAATATTTTGAACTTGACATCAATAAAAAGATTAACGAGTTAAGCCTTGGCAATCGCAAAAAGGTTTCAATAATTCAAGCTCTTCTCGCCCAAAAAGACCTGCTTATCCTAGACGAGCCGACAAGCGGACTTGACCCACTGATGCAAGATAAATTCTTTAAGCTCTTACTTGAGCAAAAGCAAAATGGGAAAACTATCTTTTTATCAAGTCATAATTTAAGCGAAATCGAAAAATATTGCGACCGTGCCATCATAATCAAAGACGGCAAAATTATCAATGAAATCGACATGAAAAACACCGACTTCAAAAAAATTCAAGTGGTGAGTTACACTCTTAAAACAGGTGAAGAAAGCAGTTTTGAAAGTGACGAATCTGCAAATGAGATTATACTTCGTCTTTCGAAAATGGATTTAAAATCGGTTGAAATCCGCTCAAAATCTGTGGAAGATGAATTTATAAAGTACTACGAGGAGGGCGATAACAATGCTAAATAACATCAAAAACATCACGCTTTTCGACCTCAAAAACAACAAAAAATTGATTTTCGGCTGGGCAGTTTCAATTTTTGGCATCATGTTTTTATACATGATACTTTTCCCATCAGTGCAAGACATGGCGCAAATCAAAATGCAAGCTATGCCAGAAGAGCTCATGCGGTTCATGGGAATGTCTGATTTTTCAGACATGAGCAATTTTGTGTCGTATTTTGCCATGATTTACAACATCATTTTGATTGCAATTTCGATTTTTGCCGTCACTTTTGCAGCAAATCTTGTGTTAAAAGAAGAAAAAAGCAAAACAATCGAATTTTTATATTCGCTTCAAGTGAGCAAAATCGAAATTTATTTGAGCAAATTTTTCGTGGCGTACATCGCTGCGCTTTTCGTTATTTGCAGTGCGGTGGTGGCAACTTTAATTTGCGGTTTCATCAACGGCGGTGAAACTTTCGTTTTTTTGGACGTGGTGAGCATCGTGAAACTTTCAAGCATCACTCCCTTAATTTATCTGTCTATCGGCTCAATGCTTGCAGGAATTAGCGGCAAAATTTCAGGTGCAACTGTTGGCAGCATGATTGTTATTTTATCTTATGTTTTAGGTTTTTTAAGCACCATGGTAAGCGAGAGTTTGAGCTGGCTTGAATATCTTAGTCCGTTTCAAGTTTTTAGCCCAACTTTGGCTCTTGAATCTGGAATTGACGGCTTAATTAATATGTGTTTGTACTGCGCTGTGATGTTTGCTTTTGTGGCAATTGGTGGCGCATTATATAACAAAAGGGATTTCAAAATTTGAGTTTAAGGAAGTATATATAAATGTATGACGTGTTAAAAAATTACTTCGGCTATGATGAATTTCGTGGCGGGCAAGTTGAGTTGGTAAGTTCGATTTTAAATGGCGAAGATACTGTTGGCATAATGCCAACTGGTGCTGGCAAGTCAATTTGCTTCCAAGTGCCAGCGCTCATGTTTGAGGGAATTACTCTAGTTATTTCCCCACTAATTTCGCTGATGAAAGACCAAGTTATGGCGCTTAAACAATCAGGGGTAAACTGCGCCTATTTAAACTCAAGTCTAAACCCAGCGCAGCAATTTAAGGTGCTTGAAAACGCAAAAAATGGCGAATATAAAATCATTTACGTTGCACCTGAAAGACTTACTAGTAACGATTTTTTGAGCTTTGCTCAAAATGTACAAATCGACATGATCACCATTGACGAGGCTCACTGCATTTCGCAATGGGGTCAAGATTTTCGCCCAAGTTACACGGAAATCCCAAACTTCATCGCTCAACTTCCAAAAAGACCAATCGTTTCAGCTTTCACAGCTACGGCAACTTTGAAGGTGCGTGAGGATATAATTGACAAGCTGAATTTAATTGTGCCACTTGTTGTAGTCACCGGTTTTGACAGAGAAAATCTACATTTTGCCGTTGTTAACCCACGAAAAAAGATGACGGCACTGCTTGATTTTTTGGCTCAACATAAAATCAAAGCGGTATAATTTACTGTATGTCACGAAAAAACACAGAAAAAGTTTGCGATGAACTTTGCGAGCTTGGCTATAGCGCAACGAGGTATCATGCTGGGCTCACGGCTGGCGAAAGGCATGTAAATCAAGACGATTTTCTGTTTGACCGCAAGCAAATCATGGTTGCGACCAACGCTTTTGGCATGGGAATTGACAAGTCAAACGTGAATTTTGTGGTGCATTATAATATGCCTAAGGATTTAGAAAGCTATTATCAAGAAGCTGGCAGAGCTGGACGTGACGGCACTGAATCTCATTGTTTGCTCATTTATAACGCTCAAGATGTGCGCACAAATGAATGGCTAATCGACCACCCAAATGGCGAAGATACAGAAGAAATAGACCCAGTCAAACACGAACAAGATATGCAAAGACTGCGTCAAATGACTTTTTATTCAACCACAAACAACTGTTTGCGAGCCTTTATTTTGAAATATTTTGGCGAAAATCCTGATCAATTTTGTGGCAATTGCAGCAACTGCCAAACTCAGTTTGATTCAGTTGACGTGACTGTCGAGGCGCAAAAAATCATCTCGTGTGTTAAGCGAATGGGCGAAAGATTCGGCATTGCTTTTGTGATTGACGTGCTTCGAGGTAGCAAAAATCAAAAGATTTATCAATGGGGTTTTCAAGACCTTTCAACCTATGGCATCATGGAAGATACATCAACGGCAACGGCTAGAAACATCGCTGACTTTTTGATTCAAGAAGGCTTTTTAGTCAAAACTGATGAGCAATATCGAATAATTAAACTCGGTGAAAGAGCTAAAGAACTGCTCACAAAAGATGCGAAACTCGAGATGAAACTCGCAAGAGATAAGCCACAATATGACAAAGCCGAAAGCAAAGCTCACAAACGCAAGAAAACTTTTGACACCTTGCCAGAAAATCGTGAGGCTCTTTTCGAAATAATTCGACTTGAACGAGCTCGCATCGCCTCTGGTTTAGGCGTACCAGCCTTCCAAATTTTTTCAGATAAAACCTTGGTTGACATGGCAAATAAATGCCCAACAACCAACGAACAATTCTTGGAGGTCAACGGAGTTGGTGAGTTTAAGCTGCAAAAGTTTGGCGAAGATTTCATGGGCGTCATTCGTGCATACATGAGCGTGCAATAATTAAAATCCAGCTTGACAAAAGCTGAAAAATATGCAATAATTATCCAATATTAAATATAAACCAACTAACTGCCACCGGGTAGTTAGTCAAAGGGTATCAACGCTCACGTTAGGTCTTAGAAGTGGGCTTTGATACCTTTATTTTTGCTCAAACTAGGAGAATATATGAAAAACACAATCTTAAAAGACTTTTGCAAATACGTTAGCACCAACATCATCGGCACGCTTGGAATCTCGTTTTACATCTTGGCGGACACCTACTTCATCTCAAACAAACTCGGAGCAAACGGCTTAACGGCACTCAATTTTTCCATTGTTGTCTTTAGTTTGATTTTCGGTTTCGGTTTAATGGTCGGCATGGGCGCTGCGATTAAATTTTCAATCGCAAATAAAAAATCAACTGATGAAAAAGATGATTCGTTCACTCTTGCCGTACTTTGGTGGGCTCTAGGCTCGGCTGTCGCCTTGGTGTGTGCGGTGTTTTTTAGTGGCTCGATTAGCACGATTTTGGGAGCAGACGAAACAATTCTCCCACTTTGTCAAGTGTACGTGAAAACGATTTTGTTTTTTGCACCATTTTTCATTTTTAACAACATCATGCTCGCCTTTGTACGCAATGATAATCGCCCAGATTTAGCAATGGCGGCAATGTTTATCAGCAGTTTATCAAACGTAGTTTTGGATTATATTTTGCTGTATATTTTCGAAATGGGAATGTTTGGTGCTGCATTTGCAACGTGCTTGTCGCCGATTATCAGCATGAGCATCATGTCAATTCACCTTATCAAAAAGAAGAATACATTTCATTTATACAAGGTTAAAATCAAGCTCAAATCAATGCTTAAAATTTGCTCACTTGGGGCAACATTTTTCATCACAGAGGTATCGATAGGCATTGCACTGTTTGTGTTTAACCTCATCATTTTAGGTTTGCAAGGCAACATTGGAGTTGCTGCTTATGGAGTTGTGGCAAACACGGCAATCGTTGCCGTAAGCGTTTTTTCAGGCATTTCGCAAGGAACTCAACCACTTTTTAGCGCCTACTGCGCAAAGGGAGAACTTTCAAACGTACGCAAAATCTTCAAATATTCAGTGTTTACCTGCCTTGGTTTTGCCGCTGTTATCATTGCAATAACCAACATTTTTTCGCTGCAAATTATCAGCGTTTTCAACGAAGAAAACAGTGAAACTTTAGCGATTTTGGCAAACGAAGGCATGAAACTTTATTTCATTGGCTATAGTTTTGCGAGCTTAAACATCTTGATTTCATCATTTTTAAGTGCAGTTTCAAAACCAAATCAAGGCATAATGATTTCAATTTCACGCAGTTTGCTTGTGCTAATTCCAGTTGTGTTTGTGTTATCTCACTGGTTTGAAATGAGTGGCATTTGGCTTAGCTTTTTTGTGAGCGAAGCTATTGTTTTTGCTCCTTCGATTTTTATTTGCGTTAGGTTTTTTCGAAAAAATAAAACTTGATTTTAGGCTTGAATGATAGTATAATGTAAATAATATATAAAAATAAACACAAAGAAAGTGATAATATAAATGATAAAAGTAACAAACCTAGCTTTTTCGTTTCCTGAAAAAGATTTGTATGAAGATGTGAACTTCACAATTGAAGATGGTCAATCGTGCGCCTTTATTGGCAGCAGCGGCAGCGGCAAAAGTACGCTCGCCCAAATGATGTTAGACCCTGAAAAGCTCCTTTTTGACGGCAAAATCGAATTTGAAGACAACTGTAAACTCCGCTTTGTTAGCCAGTTTTATGATTATGACGAAAATGATCAAACCACAGTTTTTGACTATCTTGCAAGCGAGTTTATCGCTTTGCAAGCTCAAATTGACGATATCTGCGAGCAAATGGGCACAGCCGAAGATTTAGAGCCACTTTTAGAAAAATATCAAGACCTACTCGACGCTTTTGATGCGATTGACGGCAATAATTATGACAGCAACATCGCCAAAAAATTGGGTGTTGCAAACCTTAGCGCACGCAAAGATTTAGCTGTAAGCAAGCTCAGCGGTGGTGAGTTTAAGCTTGTTCAAGTTATTAAACAAATGCTTGCCAACCCAACATTTTTAATCATGGACGAGCCTGATTCTTTCCTCGATTTCGAAAATCTTAGCTCGCTTAAAAACCTCATCAATTCGCATAAAGGCACAATGCTAACCATCACCCACAGCAGATTTTTGCTCAATCACTGCTTCAACAAAATCTTGCACCTCGAAAACAAAAAAGTTAACGTTTTTGATGGCACATACACTGATTACAACTTCGACCTTTTGCAATTTAAAATTGACTTGCAAGAACTCGCTGTTGTTGATGATGAAGAAATTGCAAGAAACGAAGAGCTCATTGAAAAGCTCAGATTTTTGGCAACTGAATACGACAATCCTGCAAACGGAAAATCGCTCAATGCAAGAGTTAAAATTCAAGAGCGCCTTGAGCAAAGACGAACAAACAACCCATTTATCAACGTTGCAAAACCGGCAATTGATTTTTCAACTGATAACGCTTTAGAAGATGAAATCATTTTGAGCGTTGAAGATTTCACTTTCGGCTTTGACGAAGTTCTCGCACAAAATGTTAGCTTTGAAATTGGCTCAACAGATAAAGTTGCCTTAATCGGCGCAAATGGCACTGGAAAAACCTCGCTTATGCGTGAAATTCTTGGCGGCAAACATGAGCAAATTAAGTTTAATGAAAATACCACTTGGGCGTACCTTTCGCAAAATCAAGGCGAGATGTTTAACGAAAAAAACACGATTTACGATGAATTTTTCGACCTCGGTTTTGAAACTTACGACCAAATCAAAGGCTATTTAAAAGATTTTGGTTTCGATGAAGAAAAGATGACTCAGCGTATACAAGTGCTTTCAGGTGGCGAGAAAAACATTCTCGGTCTTGCAAAAATGTCTTGTTCAAACGCTAACTTCTTAATTCTTGATGAGCCTAACAGCCATCTTGACACCTACGCTCAAATCGCCCTAGAAGAAGCAATCAATGCGTACAGCGGAGCAATGTTGGTGATTTCTCATGATTTTTACACTATCGCAAATTGCATGGACTATGTGCTCATCATTGAAGATAAACACATTCGTAAAATGAGAGTGAAAAAGTTTAAGCGTATGATTTATGCAAAGCATTTTTCTAAAGATTATTTGCAATTTGAAGAAGATAAAAAAGAGCTTGAAGTTAAAATCGAAAAAGCACTTAGCAACAAAAACTTTGAACTTGCAAAAGTTATTTGCGAAAAACTTGAAGAATTAATAGCTGCAAGCAAAAAATAAAAAGTGATATTTATAATAGCCAGCCCTCATAAATCCTAATTAGATTTATAATGGGCTGGCTTAAATATAAATATCACTTATTTTTTTGCACTAAAATCACAAATTACGCTTGATTATAACTCCACATTAAACACGTAAATTTCAATAATATTAATTATAACCTTGAACACTTCAAGGATAGTTGCAAGGATTTCTTTAATCGCTAATGTGAATGCGCTTTCGATTTCTGCTTCTTCTTCGGTTTCAGGTGCAACATATTCACCGATGTAATTTCCTTGACTTACGTCTTTAGCAATCGCAAATGAATCCACAAGCTCTATTGCGTTATCATCAGCAGTGTCGAGTGCGTAGGCATTGAAATAAAGAATTTCATCAACGATTTCAATGCTTGCATACATTGGAGTTTCAAGGGTGTACGTACACGCAGGAGCTGGGAACTCTTCGCCCTCAACATATGAATCACTAACATCATAATATTTCACACCTGATGCGCCAGTGATAACATAGGTGCTGCCTGTTGGCTCAACTAAAGTTGTGTAAATTTGATCATTATATTCAAGATAAACCATGTCACAAGCTTCAACTTCATTTGAAACTAATGATTGAGTTCTAAAATAAATATGATCGTGACCTTGGAAAACCATGTCAATGTCAAGCTCTGTCATAAGCTCACTGATTTGCTCTCTAAGTGCGATAATTTCGCTGTCGTCATAATGCGAACCACTCGAATAAATTGCTTTGTGGTACGAAACGAACTTCCATGTTGCATCTGTTTGTGCGATATCTTCGGTGAGCCAATCAATTTGCTCTTGAGTCATTTGCTCGTTATCGTCAAGATCGTTTGTGTTGAGAACTGCTATATAAACGTTGTTATATTCAAATGAATAATATGCACCAGTGGTGAGGTCTTGATCTTCTGGCATATTTGGCAGCACAAATTGATTCACAAGTGAATAATCGCCGTATTCTTCATGGTTTCCTGATGCTGGCATGAAGAATGTACTCATCAGCTGGGTTGATGCTGTGTCAAAAGCGGCTTGCCATTGGTTTGTGTTGCCGCCATCGTCAACAATGTCACCAGAGTTTAACATGAAGTCGGTGTCTGGGTACATCTCATAAGCAAGTTCGAGAAGAATTGACCATGAAGCGTTATATTGAATTTCGTTTTGTGCTTGAGGGTCAGTTGTGTGAATGAAAGTTACGCTATCACTGCCGTCAGCTGTTGTGATTGTACTGGTTTCACTCCACCAACCTTTTTCTGCGTCACCAACACGATAATAATAAGTTGTGTCTGGCTCTAAGTCAGTAATCACAGCTGTGTGCTCATTCATATCAAAGTAGTAATCGAAAAATCCGATAAATCCGAGGTCAATTCCTGGGAAAGAGCGCTCAACTGTTTGAGATGAAAGCTCAATTGAAAAATCATCTGTCACAGTTGCTTCGCCAACGAAAACTGGCTCGCCTGTGCCGTCATCTTCATAAATTTCAATGTCGCCACCAACAGTTGATTTTGAGAACCATTTGATATTTGCAGAAGTTTCACTGTCGTCACCTAAAGTCACAGCTACCATAGTTGGGAGTCTGTAATTTTCTTGACTAACTTCAACTTCTTGGTTTGCGTTAGTGTACGACACATCATAATCGCCATTTTGAAGTGGGTTTGTGTCTGTGATGAAGTCTGTTGCCACATATTCAAGATATAAGCTAACTGATTCATACACGCTATCTGTGAGATATTCATCTAAGAAAAGCTTGTTGAGTGCATCTGTTATGCTAGTGTAATCAAGAATTTCAAGGGCGAGAACAATGTCAACAAGGTTCATATAAGTGTTATCGCCACGAAGGAGTTTATCGACTAAGTAGTCAAGACCATCACCGAGTTGTTTCATTAAGAAGTCGTCACTTAAAAGTGCGCTTACATTAATTTCAATGCTTGAAAGAAGTTCATCTTCCAAAACGTCAACCACAACAACATCTAAAAGATAAGGGATTAACATTTCAACGATTGAGCAATCTTTGAAGCCTTCAATCACATCTTGAATGAATAAATCTTTTGATGCATCTTCGTTGCCCATGTACCAATAAGCCATAAGACTTAATAATAAATCGCCAATTGTTCCCTTTTCATTATCAACACCAATTCCGAGATAATCAAGCGCTGTTGATTGATACTCTGAAATTTCAATGCTCATTAAATCATCAATGATTGTGAAAATAAAATCGTATAAATAAGCTGGGTCTTCAAGATAAACATCATAGATTTGATCTAATAAATCTTCGGCAAACCAAATGATGTTTTCAGTTGAAAATAAAGTGTAGCCTAAAATGCTAATTCCATCGCCGAGATACGGCTCAAGAAAATCAGCTAATAAAGCCTCGATGTCGAGTCCGTACTCGCCTGAAATGACCTCTAAAATGCTGCCATATTCTTCAACATCATCAATAAAGCCATCTATAATATTTGTCACAACATCTGTGAGCATATAACTAACGTTCATGTCAATGCTGCCATCATCCATCACTTTGCCAAATTGAGATTGGAAACTTGAATATTTGTATGTGCTATTATCATATGTTACGCTGTCTTTAGTGTATGTTGCAACAGCGTCAAAGTCAACAATGCTATAATCCATGCTAACTAAGCCAGATTCATAAGTTGAAATGCTCATTTCTCTATATTGATTTGGAAAGTCTGCGATTGATGAAGTTTCGCAGTCATATAAAACTTCGCCATCATCATTGACCATGATACCGATATCGTTAGTGTGTACGTGACCTGTGAAGATGAAGTTAATGCCAAAGCTTGCAAAACTTTCTGCCACATATTCATAATCATCAATAACAAAGTTTTGAAGTACAGAAGCTGCGATGTCTAAAAACTCAGAAGCTCTGTGATGCATCATTAAAATTGGAGTGTCGCCCTCAGCGATTGCGAGCGCTGCTTGTTCCTCAATCCAAGCCATTGTTTCATCAGAAATTGCACCGCCAGTGATTTGTGGTATAGCTTCATCAAAAGAGTATTTACAGCTATCAACAGCGATAAGTCTATAACCGTCTTCAAGCTCGGCAACATATGATAAATAACCACTTTCTTCGCCGTGAGTGTCTGTATATTCAGCAATTGCAAGGTCATAACCTAAGTTTGCATACACCTCTTTAAATTCATCAGCTGTGATAGTGTCAACTTGCTCTGCTTCTCCGCTTGCTGTGCTTGAGGCGTCAGAAGTGTTTATGTCATGATTACCATTGATAACTAAAAAGTCAATGTCATACATTTCTTCGTATTTTTCAAGGGCTGTCGCAAGAGCAACGTGAGATTCATATTCAGCATCTGCCGTGAGATCGCCTGGAACAAGGACGTACTTAAGACCTGACTCCACAGCATTAGCTGCAAGAGTTTCAACAGCTGTTTCAAGCACGTTTCCAGCTGCATCATAAAGACCTAAATCTGCTGCTGCATCTTCGTCTGAATAAAGAGTGTCTGGGTAATAATGGATATCCGAAATGCTCGCAAAATTCATGCTATACACAACATCACCATCAGGCGATTGAGCCACAGAAACTAAGCCTATAGCTGAAAACGCAAGCACGATTGCTAAAAAGATTGCTAATAATTTTTTAAGATTTTTCATAACTTTCTCTCCTTTTGATTTTTTTCGACATATGAAATGTCAATTATTTTTACATATTAACATATATTGAATAAAAAATAAAGAGGTTTTACGTAAAATTAACTAAAAATATTATAAATTTAACGTCGATTTTGTGCAAATAATTCTACTTTCGAAATATATTTTTTTATCAGTCAAATTGCACAAAAATCAACCTTAATTTTACATAAAATCAACAAGCGTTTTTCAAAATTTTGTGGACTTTAATTTTTTATCATGTTATAATAGATAAGCTTGTTTTAAATGCAAGTAATAATTCGAAGTTATGGTGGTCGAGTCACCGACTCGACATTTTTTGCGATAAAGCGCAAAAAAGTGTACCGACAAAACAATAAATAATAAATATATATAATGAAAAGAAGAGAGAGGTTTTTATGGTTAAAGAAAATAAACTCGGCTCAATGCCGATAAAAAAATTAGTTGTGAGCATGGCGCTGCCTATTGCGTTTTCGATGCTCATTCAGGCGCTTTATAACATTGTTGATGGAATTTTCGTTTCAATGATTAGTGAGGACGCTTTCACAGCCGTTTCACTTGCGTTTCCAATCCAAAACTTGATTATCGCTGTGGGCACTGGTACAGGTGTTGGTGTTAATGCGATGCTTTCGAGAAGTTTGGGGCAAAAGAATTTTGACAAGGCAAATAAAGTTGCAACTCATGGTCTGCTGCTTTCATTTTTGAGCATGCTCGCCTTTGTTTTGTTTGGCTTTTTTGGCACAAAATTATTCTTCGGCGTGCAAGTTGCCGCTGGCTCAGATATTTATAATTACGGAGTTGAATACACTCAAATTTGCTGCATTTTCTCTTTTGGTGTGTTTGGTCAGCTCATGTTTGAAAAGCTTATGCAAGCCACAGGCAAAACTGTGCTTTCAATGACAACTCAACTCGTTGGCGCTATTACTAACATCGTTTTAGACCCACTTTTGATTTTGGGCATTGGTTTTTTCCCAGAGCTTGGTGTTAAAGGTGCAGCTGTTGCAACAGTTACAGGTCAAATCCTTGGCTGCATTGTTGGGCTTATCCTCAATCATCATTATAATCATGATATCAAATTGCAAATCAAAGGCTTCAAAGCTGATATGCGTTTGATTGGCGAGATTTACCGCATTGGTGTGCCAGCAATTCTCATGCTTGCAATCGGCTCTGTTATGACTTTCTTAATGAACAAAATCTTGCTCGTTTTCAGCACAACAGCAGCGGCAGTTTTCGGCATTTATTTCAAGGTTCAATCATTCTTCTTCATGCCAGTTTATGGCTTAAACAACGCTTGTATTCCAATTATTTCATATAACTTTGGTGCTGCGAATAAAGAGAGAATGAATGAGGCTTTAAACTTCACAATCAAACTCGCTTGCGCAATCATGGCAGTTGGCACTTTTGTTATGCTCGCCTTCCCAAAAATCATTTTAAAAATGTTTGCAGCTTCTGATGATATGCTTGTTATCGGTGTTCCAGCACTTCGCACTATCTGCTTTATTTTCGTGATTGCTGGCTATTGCATCATCGCTGGTGGTGCGTTCCAAGCAGTTGGCAAGAGTATGTTCTCAATGATTGTTTCGTTCACTCGTCAATTAGTTGTGCTTATTCCAGTTGCATATTTGCTCTCGCTCACTGGCGAAGTTCAAAACGTTTGGTATGCGTTCATCATCGCTGAATTTGCCTCATTTGTTGCTACTTATATCTTCTTGCGCCACGTTAAAAAGAATATTTTTGCAAAGGTTGGATCACACGAACAAGCTTAATTTTTAATATTTAAACTCACTGATTTTTCGGTGAGTTTATTTTTTTTGGCGGTACAATTTTTTGCGGTTAACCGCAAAAAAGGTACGCATCAAACCTCAAAGTATATCTCAAGCAAAAAATTCATAAACTTTGATTAAAAGCCAACGATTATTGAGGTGATTTAATGATAATAAAATTAAAGAAAAATAAGCTTATAGTTTTAATTTTGGTGCTAATTCTAAGCATAACGTCAATCATTTTTTTAGCAAGTTATGCAAATGCTCAAGGTGAGCAAGAAAGCGCTTCAACGTATATCAAATGGGCAGAGCTCAATGTGACACAAGAAGCCTTACAAGACACCATGGAGTTAGACATTCAAACCTATGATATGCTAAGGCACATCAGCTGGATTGATTCTCTTGCCTATCTAGCTTGCAAAAATGGCAATGATTTTTCTTCTTACAAATCTGCCCAGCTTGATGCTCTAGTGCTTGAACTTGGTGAGATTTACACAGTTGATGATTTAATGCAAGAAAGCGAGTTTTATGAATATTACAAGCAAATTTTCACCGCCATGCTCGGTGGAATGCTCAGCGAGTTTGAGCGAGAAATTCCTGATGGCAATGGTGGCATAACCACAACATCTGGCTATGGTTTAGTCGCTTACTCCCCTATCGCCGAGGGTTTTTACTATAGCCATTATGACGATTTTGGCAACTCAAGAAGTTATGGCTACGATCGAAATCATTTGGGCAATGACTTGCTAGGCAGCATTGGTACGCCTATCATCGCAGTTGAAGGTGGGGTTGTTGAAAGCATTGGTTGGAATCAATATGGCGGTTGGAGAATTGGCATTCGCAGTTTTGATGGGCTTAGGTCTTATTACTATGCTCACCTTAGGCAAGATTCGCCTTATCGGGCTGGATTGGAGCTTGGCAGCGTTGTCAAAGCTGGTGATGTTATTGGTTACATGGGTATGACTGGCTATTCAACGACCGAAAACGTTAATGGTATGTCTGTGTGTCATTTGCACTTTGGAATGCAATTGATTTTTGATGAGAGCCAAAAAGAAGGCGTTAATCAAATTTGGGTTGACGTGTATGAGTTGGTGAAGTTTTTATATCAAAATCGAGCCACTGTGATTAAAGATAGCGATAGCGGCGAGTATTACAGAATGTACGACATCATAGATTACAATTATCCTATTGAACTGCAAAATTTTGATTGATTTTTTTGATAATTTTTTAATTTCACTTGACTTATGAAATCCAAAATCCTATAATTGAATTGGTTAATTTAAAATTAAATGTTTTAAGAGGAATTATATGGAAACACAAGAAAAAATTAAAGCTAATGACATAATTAATTTAGCGCTAGAACTTGGCAAAGGTATGCTAAAAAATGGATCAGAAATCGCAAGAGTTGAAGAGTCAATTGTGCGAGTTTGCACGGCGTACGGCTTGAAAAAGGTTGATGTTTTTTCAATCACTTCAATGATGTTAATCAGCGCTAATGACGATCAAGAACAAGTTTATTCCCAGTTTAGACGTGTTTATTCTTACACGAGTAACTTCGACCGCCTTGATAAACTCAATTCGTTTTGCAGGCAAGTTTGCCTTGAAACTCCTGCGATAGATGAGGCTCTCGTCACTCTTGATGAAATCAACAAAAGTGGCAGCAAAACAAGCGTCATGGCGTGTGTTGGCTCAATGCTTGCAACGTCTAGTTTTGCAATGTTTTTCGGCGGTACTTTCTTAGATGCGCTTGCCACAATGCCTATAGCTGTGTTTATCTTTTTCATGAATAAATACATCAAAAAGCACGGAATTAACAGACTTTTTTACACTGCTTTATCTTCGATTATTTCAGGCTTAATTGCGGTTTTATTTGTTGCAATTGGCTTTGGAAATAACTATTCGCTAATTATGATTGGCGATATCATGCTCATGATTCCAGGGCTTACACTCATTAACTCCATTCGTGAAATGCTTTGTGGAGATATAATGTCTGGCTTTATGAGGCTTGCTGAATCTGTTTTGCTTTCAATGGCAATAGCTTTTGGTTTTGCTCTGCCAATTTTGTTGGCATCGAAAATTTTAGTGTGAGGAGAATAAAAAAATGCAAGAAGTTCTTATAACAATTATCACTGGCACTCTTGGCACATTGGGTTTTGCTTTGATGTTTAAAGCAAATAAAAACAGACTTTTTTTAATTACCTTAGGTGGTTTTATTGTGAGTGTCGCCTGCGTTTTTTGCAGCGAAGTTTTCGAAAGTCAATTTTATATTAATTTATTTCCATCTTTAATCATAGCGCTTTATTCTGAAATTGCAGCAAGGCTCACCAAATCACCAGCAACACCATTTATTATTTGTGGCATTGTTCCGCTCGTGCCTGGCAAGGGTTTATATTACACCATGCATTATTTCATAATTGGTGATAGCCTGATGAGCAGTGCCTATTTATCAGAAACACTGCACATAGCTGCTGGCATTGCCGTTGGAATTATGGTTATTTCTGTTGTCATTTTTGAGCTAAATAAAAAGAAAACTTATTTAGCCTTTGTGCGTGATGAATAATGTTTTAAAGCTGTGTCAAATATGACATGGCTTTTTTATGTGTTTATTTTTAAAACTTAACAAACAACTTGCTGTTTTTTCACAATTTATTATTGACAATTAATATAATAAGTTGTACAATATTTATAATTAAATAATTTTTAGTTTGATATTAATTTTATGAAGAAAAAGGAGAAAACATTATGAGCAGTAATCAAGAATTATATGAACTTTGGAAAGCAAAAGCAGTAGACGACCCAGATTTACAAGCAGAACTCGATTCAATCGCAGGTGATGACGAAGCTATACTCGACAGATTTTACAAGTGCCTTGAATTTGGTACAGCTGGACTTCGTGGAGTTATCGGTGCTGGTACTAACAGAATGAATATCTACACTGTTAACCAAGCAACTCAAGGTCTTGCAGACTTTTTAAACAGTGAATATGAAAATCCAAGCATCGCAATTGCTTACGATTCACGTATTAAATCAGATGTGTTTTCTGAAAGTGCAGCTGGTGTTTTAAGCGCAAACGGCATCAAGGTTTACATATATCGTGAGCTCGTGCCAACTCCTATGCTTTCATATGCAGTTAGAGAGCTCGGCTGTCAATCAGGCATTATCCTCACAGCAAGCCACAACCCTGCTAAATATAACGGCTATAAATGCTATGACCCACAAGGTTATCAAATGACAGATGATGCAGCAGATAAAACTTATGCTTTCATTCAAAAAACAGATATGTTCACTGGCGTTAAAACAAAAAGCTTTGCTGATGGCTTAGCTGATGGTTCAATTGAATATATTTCAGAAGAACTCATTGAAAAATTCTATGCTCGAGTTAAGAGCGTTTGCCTTAGCGAAGAAGCTTGCAAAAGCAGCGGTCTCAAAGTTATCTTCACACCTCTTAATGGTACAGGTAACAAACCAGTTCGCAAGATTTTAGATATGATTGGCATTAAAGATGTTCAAGTTGTTAAAGAGCAAGAACTCCCAGACGGAAACTTCCCTACTTGCCCATATCCAAACCCAGAAATCCGCCAAGTTTTCGAACTCGCTCTCGAAATGACTAAAACTTATGACGCTGACCTCCTCCTCGCAACTGATCCAGACTGCGACAGAGTTGGTATCGCTGTTAAAGTTGATGATGATTATAAACTCATGAGCGGTAATGAAGTGGGTGTTCTTCTCACTGAATATCTTCTTTCAAGAAAACAAGAGCTTGGAATCTTAGCAAAAGACCCAATCGTTGTTAAATCTTTTGTTACATCTGAACTCGTTACTGCTGTTGCTGCAAAATATGGCGCAACAACAAAGAGCCTTCTCACTGGTTTCAAATACATCGGCGAACTCGTAACTTCACTTGAAGAAAAAGGCGAAGCAGATAGATTTGTTGCTGGCATGGAAGAAAGCTATGGTTACTTAAGCGGAATCCACGCAAGAGATAAAGATGCTGTTGTGGGTTCAATGCTCATTTGTGAAATGGCTGCTTATTATAAATCAAAAGGCAAGAGCCTTTACGAAGTTATGCAAGGCATTTATGCTGAGCATGGTATGTACCTCAACAGAGTTTTAAGCTTCACTTTTGAAGGCGCTGTTGGAATGGCGAAAATGGCTGAAATTATGGACACACTCAGAGAGAATCCACCAAAATCAATCACTGATTTAGAAGTTCTCTTCGTTGCTGACTACAAAACTTCAACCAAAACAAACACACAAACAAAAGAAACTGAAGTTATCGATCTCCCAGTTTCAAACGTACTCTCATACACTCTTCCAAACTCAAGCGGTGTTATCGTTAGACCAAGCGGCACAGAGCCAAAAGTTAAGGTATACATCACAGCTTGCGCAGCAGACACCGAAAAAGCCGAAGCATTAGCAGACGCTATCGAAGCTCAAATGAGCAAATATATGGACTAAGTCGACAACGTCGACTTGACCGCCGTGTTAGATTGATTAAACTTTTAATTCATTCGCCGAGCAGTTAGGTTGCTCGAGCTGTGGTTGTTAATAGAGAGATTGATAAAGTGAGCCGAAAAAGTTCGCTGCCGCTCTCGTTTTCTGTCGACAACGTCGACTTGACCGCCGTGTTAGATTGATTAAATTTTATAACTAATTCGCCGAGCAGTCGACAACGTCGA
>JAWXUR010000120.1:0-4881 GCA_044426265.1 Clostridia bacterium | reverse complement strand
AGAACTTTTGTGTTATCGATTGTAAATTGATATAATTTATAGTTTTGTTCTCGTTCCCTGGGACGTCTGGGAAGCCGTCCCCTACGCAGGAAAAATTGAGATTTTTCCCTAATCAACACGCTTGAGTGCTTCCACGCCCTCCCGAAGCTGCCCGATATTGCTCTATAAAAAGAAAATTCATCTAACTTTCGGACAGGCGTGGAAGCCTGTCCCTACGTGTGAAACTCTTAAGTTGCTTGCATTGGGGTCGACCCTACGTGTGTGGTAGTTTTGCTCGTTTTTTACATAATTTTTCCACTATCTAACACAATCGAGCAAATTTTCCTAGCCTCATTCGCAATAAAATCCGCACCAGCCGCCAAAAGTTCGGCCTTGTCACGAAAACCCCAAGTGACACCAATGCATTTTAAACCCGCATTTTTGGCAGTTTGCACGTCAACCTCAGAGTCGCCGACATATAGCGCTTCGCTTTCGTTGACCCCTAAAATTTGCATTGCTTTAAAAACGTTTGTTGGCTTAGGTTTTCTCTCATCTTCATTTGAAACACCGAGAGCAACGTCAATTTTGCCCTCAAAAAAGTCATCGCAAAGCTCCACAACAGCTTCATGAAGTTTGTTTGAAACCACGGCAGTTTTAATGCCTTTGAGTTTAAGCTCGTCAAGCATTTGCATGATGCCCTCATATGGCTTTGTTGTGTTTCTCATGTTTTCCAAATAGTGCGCTCTAAAAATAGCTAGGCATTTTGCGCTGTCTTGCTCGCTTGTGCCTTGCGGTACGGCTCGAGAAACGAGTTTGACCACACCATTTCCAATAAATCTTCGAACTTCGTCCTTTGTACGAAGTGGGTAACCCATTTCGCTTAAGCCAAAGTTGACACTGTCGGCTAAATCCGTGAGAGTGTCAAGCAAAGTTCCGTCTAAATCTAAAATAACTGCTTTATACATCTTTTTACCTCGTAATCTTGGTTTGCGTTTAGTCTAAAGCGATTTTCAACGCCTTTTCAAAATCCACACCATACCATTTATCATTATCTTTAAGTGAAACATCTAAAATGTCAATCGATAAGCGTATCGCAGTGTGAAAATCTATGCCCTTAACTAGCGCTGAAAACAAAACGCTCGCAAAAGTGTCGCCAGTGCCTGAAAATTTTCCGCTGTACTCTTGAGAAAAGCAAAAATGAATTTCTCCGTTAAACAAGTAAGCTGCCCCAATTTCGCCAGCTTTAAGCTGTACGCCAGTGATGACTGGATTTTTGCAACCCATTTTCTCAAATTCACGAAGACAATTTGAAATGTAGCTTTCATCATAGCCCTCGATAAGCATATCTTTGCCAAGCAAAATCGCAACTTCGGTTAGGTTAGGCGTGATAACATCTGCCATTTTCACAAGCTCAATCATGCCATCACGAATTTTTTCGCTCAAAAACGAATAGGCTTCACCACCATCTCCGATAACAGGGTCGACCAAGATAACAGAGTCTGTTTTGGCGAAGTCTTTAATCAAAGTTTTTGTGTTTTTTATTTGCTCTGCGTTTAAAATGTAGCCTGAATAAATGCCATCAAAGCTTAGATTTTCTTTTTTCCAATCGCTCAAAACTGTTGACATAAACTCGGTTAAATCGATGTGATGATGATTTTCAAAGCCAGTGTGCGCTGAAAATATAGCAGTCGGTAGCAGGTGTACCTCATGAGAAAATCCACTTATAATTGGCGCTGCCACAAGAGTCGAGCATTTGCCCATGCACGAAACATCTTGCACTATTGCAACCTTTTTTTGCATAAAATCACCTCGATTATTTTAATTAGACTAATTTAGCTAAGGCATCACAAACACAAAACGGTCTGTGATGCCTTGATTTTTAATATTTACCTAAATATTGATCAATTTCCCATTGAGAAACACGTTGACTATATTCTTTCCATTCGGTTTTTTTAGCTTCAATATATTTTTCAAAAACATGATCGCCCACTGCGTATTTTGCAAAGTCACTGTGTTTAAACTCTCTGATTGCATCATTGAGTGTTTTTGGAAGTGATCTAATTCCAGCGTCTTTTCTTTCTTTTGCGGTCAAATCATAAACATTTGAATCTTCAGGCTCAGGCACTGTCATGTCATTTTTAATTCCATCAAGACCAGCTTGCAAAATTGCCGCCATAACTAAATATGGGTTAGCTGCTGGGTCTGGGTTTCTAAGCTCAATTCTTGTTCCGTCATCTCTTGCGCTAGGAATTCGAATGAGTGGGCTGCGATTTTTTGCCGACCATGCAATATGTACCGGTGCTTCGTAGCCAGGAACTAAGCGTTTATATGAGTTAACGATTGGGTTTGTGAGCACTGTTAAAGCACGAATGTGCTGCATGATGCCTGCAATAAAGTTATAAGCAATTGCACTAAGACCACGAGGGTCACTAGGATCGCAAAAAGCATTTTCGCCATTTTTAAACAGTGAAATGTTGATGTGCATACCTGAACCGCAAATTCCAAATGTTGGCTTTGGCATGAATGTTGCGTAAAGTCCGTTTTGGTTAGCTAAGTTTTTAACAACATATTTAAATGTCATAACATTATCAGCTGTTTTTAGTACCTCATCATATTTGAAATCAATTTCATGTTGTGCCATTGCATTTTCATGATGAGAAGCCTCAATTTCAAAGCCCATTTGTTCCAAGGCAATGCAAATTTCACGGCGACAATCTTCACCACGGTCAACAGGGCCGAGGTCAAAATATCCGCCTTTGTCGTGAGATTTAGTTGTTGGTCTGCCATCTTCGTCAAGATGAAAGAGGAAAAACTCACATTCAGGGCCAACGTTACAAGTGAAACCCATTTCAGCAGCACTTTTGATTGCACGTTTTAGTACATAGCGAGGGTCGCCGTCAAAAGGAGTGCCATCTGCAAAATAAACATCACAGATTAAGCGAGCGATTTTGCCTGATGAAGTGTTCCAAGGTAAGATTTGAAAAGAATCATAATCAGGGTAAAGGCACATATCCGATTCTTCAATTCTCACGAAACCATCGATTGAAGAGCCGTCAAACATACAGCGGTTATCGAGGGCTTTTTCAAGTTGGCTAGTTGTTATAGAAACACTTTTGAGCATTCCTAAGATGTCTGTGAATTGCAAACAGACGAAAGTGACATTATTTTCATTAGAAATTCTTAAAATATCTTCTTTTGTATAGATTCCCATGTCATTCTCCATTCATTAAGATAAAAGTTGGCTTTCGATTTTTTTGTTTGATTTTAGCCGTATTATATAGATATAGTAATGATAACATTTTAATGCATTTTTGTCAATGAAAAAAGCAAGCAAAGCTTTGCTCACTTTCTTCTTTTTTCTAGTTATGTCCTAAACAAGCCATCAAAAATCCCTCGACCTCTTCCATTAACATTGCAAGCACCCTCATCACAACAAGGCTCAACGCAAACCAAAATCGTATGCTCGCCAATCACCTCAATCTCATCCCAGCAAATCCTCAAATCTTCACCCTTGCCAAAAAGCCCAAAACAGCGGCAAGGTGCATAGACTATAATAGCCACCAAACATCCAGTTAATATGTTTATCTCAACATCGCCAACGTACCCCAAGCGACACCCATTTTTAACATTGATTACCTCTTTACTTCTTAACTCTGCCACGCAGCAACAACTCATATATATCACCTCTTAATTTATTTATATTCAATTTTAGATTTTAATTGACAAATTAATCAAAAATTTATATAATTAAATCAGTACAATTTTAAAACTCGAAAATTGTAATTTTAAACTCGAAAATAGGAAGTGAGAAATTTGCAAAATAAACAATATAGCAAAATTGGAATGCGTACAATCAAAACCGCCGTTTCCGTTTTGCTCTGCCTATCTTTAAATCGGCTTTTTTGCTACATTTATTCAATAACCACTGCTGAAAATCTCATGGTCGACATCTTGAAATTCATCTTCGTTCGTGAAGAGCCAATTTATGCGTGCATTGCCGCCATCATCGCCATGCAAAGCACTGTTCATGGCACTGTTTCAAAAGGTGTTTCCAGAGTTGTCGGCACTTTGCTCGGCGGCTTCATCGGAATTATTTTCTTAGCCATTCATCAATATTTTTCAATCCCAGCTTTAGAAGTCGTACTATCGAGTTTGGGTGTGGTCTTGTGTTTTCACATTTGCAACCTCTTAGACACTAGCGACAGCGGACCTATCTCGTGCGTTGTTTTGTTAATCATCATGATAACGTCAAGCGAAAACACTCCGCTTTATTACGCACTAGACAGAGTTATCGACACCTTCGGCGGAATTTTAGTCGCTGTTTTCGTCAATCGCTTTTTGCACACACCTTATTTTCTTTTTAGAAGAAGAGAAGAAAAATCTCAGCCCACGCACTATATTTCCACTCAAAAATTTGATGATTAAATTTATATAAATCAAAAATATTAAAACAAAAAGGCTATCGAAATGATTTACTCATTAGCGGTAGCCTTTTTTTGGTGTTTCACGAAACAAAAAACAACGAATTAAATGAAAACGAATGCAGAAAATAACCACATTTTCAATAAATTAGCAATAACGGCAACATCGGTCGACCACATAGGGTCGACCCTACGTGGTCGGTTAATTTGTTTTTTTCGTGCTATTTTTCCTTAATCAACACGCATGGGTTCTACTACTCCCTGTTTCCCGTTTTTGCAATTTGATTGATTGTGTAATGGTTTGGGTTTTGTGTTATCGTTTTTGCGTTTGCGTAGCGGTTGGTTTTTCAGCCGTTCTTGCGTTTGTTGTTGTGGGTAATTTTCCGTTTTATATTTATGTTTTGTTGATGCGGTTAGTGCAGTTTCTGCTGCCGCAGGGGCGTTACGTTTTTTTGCTTGCCCAAAAAAAGTAACCAAAAAA
>JAWXUR010000119.1:0-4884 GCA_044426265.1 Clostridia bacterium | reverse complement strand
GGGACATGGCTTGCCATGTCCGCAAGTAAAGTGCAAACCCAGTTTCGGACATGGCAAGCCATGTCCCTACGTTGTGAGTGATAGTTTTTCCTTAAGTTGCTTGCATTGGGCACAACCCTACGTCAGTTAATTTGTTTTTTGTGTTATCTCAAAATTCCAATCGATAATGCCAAAAATCAACAAAATAATTCCCAAAAAACAACCAAACTAACCATTAAAGCATTTTTTGGCAAAGCCAAAAAATTGTACCACCCAAAAATCAAAAACCAAAAATCAAAACCAAAAAATCAACGTGTCAATGTGCCATCGTCAGAATAAAGCAGCATCAAAACATCTTCCTCGCTGCCGTCAACTGCATCAAGATAAATCAAAACTTCTTGACCCTCGCTGTCTTTTGCGTGAACTTCATAACAATAAACCTCTTTGCCGGTGTCTTTAGGAATCATAACTTGAGAAATGCTCATGATTTCTAGGCTGGTGCTGATTTTTGCGGTGACTTCATCTTCGCTCAAAATTTCGCTTGCGATTTCACGCTCGCTGTGATTCATGAGATAGCCGTGAGCATCAATCGAGGTGATTTCGCCAGTGTCAAGGCGCACACTCACCTTGATTAAGTCGCTGTAATATGTGATATCGTCTTGTTGATAGGCGAAGTTGATGGTGCAAATGCCGTCATAATCGTAATAATAACTTTCAACCATGTCGGTGTAGCCGAGGTTGTCGAGGTAGGTTTTGGCTAGGTCGATTGCTTCGAGTTCGCTTATGGTGATTTCGCCTGCATAGTCAGAGCTTAGCAAATATGCGACATAGCCGCCAAGTTTTGTGATTGCAACATAATGTTCGCCAACGCTGAAGCAATACATTGCAATTGTGCCGTCACTGTCGCTGTCTTGTCGAAGTCCACTGGTGGACGTGCCTAAGATTTCAGCGGCAATTTCTTTTGCTTCTTCGAGGGTGATTTCTTCTTCATCTTGCAGCATTAGCGCATCTTTTTCCAAAATGCTATCGGCGAAAGGTCCGTCATAAATTAATGTTGGATAATCTGTGAGGGACTGCGCCGCATCGCTCATGGACGAAAGAAAACTTTCCGGTAATTGACTCGAAGTTAACGTTAAAGTGCTAAGCTCTTCTTCCCATGAAACCTCTCCGTTGAAAACTTCACTCATTGTGGTGCTTAACTCGTTTGAAAGTGAGAGAGAATAGGTGTAAAGTGCTAACAAATCGGCACGATTTTGGTCGGTGAGCTCAAAATCTTCGTTTTCAGTTAGTGAAAAGACAAAGCTTCCCACCTGTGATAAAAACTTATATATTTCGCTCGACTCAAGTTCGCTGCTCGTGAGCTGTGACAAATTCGATTTTGCCAAGCTTGATTCTTTATACAGCTCAGATGCCAAACTCGTGAGCATTTGTGATGAGTTGACGTACAGCGTTTTTTGCAAATTCACTGTGATGTTATCAAGGCTTTCGCAAAGTTCGCTCATGCTTTGTTGGGCGTACACCTCGACTTTTAACTTATAATTATTTGCATAAATAGAATTAAGAATGCCAAAGGCTGTGAGCCCAATAACCAAGACACTAAGGAAACTTATCGCCTTGATGTACATTTGAACTTTTTTGCTGGCAGAAAATTTTGCCTTTGTTTTAGCCTTGTTTGTTTCTTGTGCGTGGTTGTTATCTTTGTTTTTCATTGTAAATCCTCCGAAACCAAAAAAATTGATAAAAAATTGTTTTAATTTGCTTAAAATTAATAGTATTGATATAAATTTTTGACACATTAACCGCTTACTTGGTTGTATAATGTTAGTGTATGATAATGGAATAATTTTATCCAAATTTTTTTCGCATTTCCATTGAAAAAAATGTTTTTTTATAGTATAATTAAACTAATATGGTTTTGAGAAAAAACGCTTTACTTATCGGCTATTCAACATAATTTCTCATAAGTGAAGTTTAACAGATTTTGGAGGTGTTCATTTGACTGCGTATTTTGATAACAGTGCCACAACTGCGATGTGCAGCTCGGCAAAGTCGGAACTAATCAAATCAATCGAAGACAACTGGGGCAATCCATCTTCTCTTCATGAAAAAGGCATTGACGCATCAATCTTGCTTTCAAATGCACAAAACTCACTTTCTCAAAAATTATCATGCAAGCCAGATGAAATCATTTTCACCAGCGGCGGCACTCAAAGCAACAACATTGCAATTTTTGGTGCGGTTGAATCGAAAAAACGTTTTGGCAAAAAAATCATCACAACTGAAATTGAGCACTCAAGTGTGCTTGAATGTTTCAAACTTCTTGAAACGAAAGGTTTTGATGTGGCGTACATTTCGTGCGACACGCACGGGAACTTAGACTTAGCGCAGCTTGAAAACGAACTTGATGAATCTGTAATTTTCGTCAGCTGTATGCTAGTTAATAACGAAATCGGTTCAGTTCTCGATGTTAAGGCGGTTTCGAATTTAATTCGTACAAAGGCAAAAAATGCATTGTTTCATGTGGACGCAGTTCAAGGCTTTGGCAAGATGCAAATCAGCTTAAGGCAATTTGACATTGACCTCATGAGTGTGAGCGCTCACAAAGTTCACGGCGCAAAAGGTGCTGGAGCACTTTACGTGAAAAACGGAGCAAAAATCAAACAGACATTTTTCGGCGGCGAGCAAGGCAAACACATTCGCCCAGGCACAGAGCCAATGCCAGCAATCGCAGCATTTTATGGCGCAATGCTTGACATGGACATCGCAAAAGACAGCCAAAAAGTGAAAGCTTTGAATGTGTACTTAAGAGAAAAACTAAGCGAAATTCCAGAAGTGCAAATCAATTCAGATGAAAACGCAAGCGCTTACGTGCTTAACGTTTCGATTGAAAAAAGACGTTCAGAAACTGTTTTGAACTTCTTATCAGACATGGGGATTTTCGTATCGTCAGGTTCAGCGTGTGCAAAGGGGCATAAAAGCCATGTACTCACCGCAATGAAACTCGATGATAATATTATAGACAGTTCAATCAGAATTAGTCTTTGCAGATACAATACTAACGAAGAAATCGACTTTTTGATTCAAAACATAAAAATGGCAATCAAAGTCATTCGTGCAAAATAGATAACAACTAAACTTTATATATAGATAGGTAACAAACAAATGAAACAAGTATTATTAATCAAAAACGGAGAACTTGCACTCAAAGGTCTTAACAGATCGACTTTTGAAGATATTCTCGTTAAAAACATGAGAAGACGTCTTGGCAAAATCGGCAAGTTCAATTTCATCAAATCTCAATCAACAATCGTTGCAGAGCCACTTGATGAAAACATCGATTTTGATGAAGCTTGCGAAATTGTTAGCAAAATTTTCGGTATCGCTGGTTTTTCAAAAGCAATTGTTGCTGAAAAAACCATGGACGACATCAGAGAAAAAACAAAAGAGTTTTTCGAAGAACTTTCAAAAGCAAAAACTTTCAAAGTTAATGCAAAAAGAAGTGACAAACATTTCCCAGTGAAATCTCCTGAAATTTGCCGTGAAATCGGTGGATTTATCTTGAGCAATGTGCCAAGCTTAAAAGTTGACGTGCACAACCCAGAAGTGATCATCACTGTTGAAGTTCGTGATAAAAGCGTGTTCATTCACGCAAACCAAATCAAAGGCGCAGGCGGAATGCCAGTTGGCAGCGCAGGCCGTGTAGCTCTTCTTCTTTCAGGCGGAATTGATAGCCCAGTGGCTGGTTACATGATGTCAAAAAGAGGTTTAGCCCTCGATGCAATCCACTTCACCGCACCGCCATACACAAGCAAACGTGCAGAAATGAAAGTCAAAGACCTCGCCAAAATCGTGGCACAATATAGCGGCAGAATTAATTTCATGTGCGTACCTTTCACAAAAATTCAAGAAACAATCAAGGATAATTGTCCAGAAGAATTGTTCACCATAATCATGAGAAGATTGATGATGCAAATCTCAATCAGACTTGCAGAAAGAGATAACTGCGGTGCATTAGTCACAGGCGAAAGCCTAGGTCAAGTTGCAAGCCAAACTCTCGGCGCAATCGCTTGCACAGATGCAGTGTCAAACATTCCAGTTTTTCGTCCGCTCATCGGCATGGACAAAGACGAAATCGTTGAAATCTCAAGAAAAATTGGCACTTTTGAAACCTCAATCCTGCCGTACGAAGACTGCTGCACAGTCTTTACACCAAAACACCCAAGAACTCGCCCAGTCCTAGAGTTCATCGAAAAAGCAGAAAGCGCAATAGACTTCGAACCAATGATTCAAGAAGCAATAGACAACGTTGAATACATTTCTATTGACTAGTCGGCAACGCCGACTTGACCGCCGTGTTAGATTGATTTATTTGGGAACGGCTACACCGAGCCGTGATATTGTGTAGGGAATGGTCTTGACCATTCCAAAGGTGAGCACTAACTGGCTTAGAACGGTCAAGACCGTTCACTACAGTTTTGTGGTTTTGATTTAGATTTATTAAATCGAGCCGAAAAAGTTCACTGTCGTTCTCGTTTTCTACATTTTATGTAATCAATAATTTTTTTGTTTTTTTAAAAAATCTCTTGTATGAGAAGGTTTGAATTTTTATCTCGTAGGGTCGATTCATGAATCGACCGAAACTTGAAATTTGTGCTAACTTGCGGGCAATTCGTGAATTGCCCCTACGATAACGCTAATTTTCTGGCGGATAATATCCGCCCCTACAATAATACAAATTTGCTGTGGATAATATCAACCCTACAATAACGCAAACTGTAGGGACGACCCCAATACAAGCAACTTAAGCGTTTATTTATAGTTTTTTCGTGATGGCTAAATTGCTTTGTTTTGCCTTTGGCAAAATCAAGAAACCCCCGCCGAGGGTTTCTTACGCAAAAATGTCCA
>JAWXUR010000023.1:0-26035 GCA_044426265.1 Clostridia bacterium | reverse complement strand
AGCCTACAACAGAATCTACAACAGTAGAACCAACAACAGAATCTACAACAGTAGAACCAACAACTGAACCTACAACAGAGCCAACAACAGAGGATAGCATGGGCGAGGTTACAATGGAAAGTACAACAGATGATGCATCTTCACAAACTACAGAAGATGCCGATGACACTACAACGCAAGACATTGCTGATGATACTGAAGATGAAGCAGATACAACAGCTGATGAAGATGCAACAGATGCTGATGATGAAGTCGATGCAATAGCTGCTGCAATAACTACAACTGAAACAACCACAAACAGTGGAATATTTGCTGATGGTTCAATCAATACAGGCGACAATAATCTTTATTTATACGCTATAGCAATATTGATTATTTCAAGCGTGACTTTGATTGTTTTGCCAAAAAAGAAAAAGCAAAACGTATAATAATTAGTTAAATAAAAACTCAAAAAGGACACCTCGAAAATGAGGCGTCCTTTTATGTTTTAGGGTTGTGTTTTTTTGAAAAATGATTAATAGGCAAGCTTTATTGACAAATACATTATAAAGGTATATACTATTTTTATCAATTATATAAGAGGTATAAAATTGGAAAAAGATTTAAGTTTAGCAATAAAAATATTACAAGAAAAAAAGGCAACCTGCGTTTGGGTTAAAGATGAGCAAAGTTATATTAGATTTGAAAAAGGCATAGCGCCAACTCTTTTGCTCGTTGACGAGGGAATAGACTTGAATGGGTTTTCGGTGTGTGATGCTGTTGTTGGAAAAGCGGCGGCAATGCTTTTTAGCTTTGTTGGCGTGAAATTTGTTCATGCAGTGCTAATCAGCGAGCCAGCGATTGAGTTTCTTAAAAGCAGAAACATTGAGTTTACATATGAGAACAAATGCAAAAATATCATCAATCGTACCAAAACAGACATTTGTCCATTAGAAAAGGCGACATTAGAGATAAACGATGAGCGTATCGCTGTTAAAACAATAAGGCAAACGCTTGAAAATCTAAGAAAGAACGCTAGCAAATAAAAGGAGAATTATTTATGAAAAAATTAGGCTTTGGCTTCATGCGACTTCCAATGATTGCAAAGAAAAATCCAGACATGGAACAAATAAAATCAATGGTTGACGAGTTTATGGCAAACGGATTCAATTATTTTGACACCGCATATTTTTACCTTGACGGAAAAAGTGAGGGATATTTAAAAGAATCTCTCGTTGATAGATACGATAGAGATAAGTTCGTTATTGCAGACAAACTTCCAGTTATGTTTTTGACCAAAAAAAGTGAAATGGAAGAAATCTTCAACAACCAACTCGAAAGATGTGGAGTTGAATATATCGATTATTATCTACTTCACGCACTCAATAAAGTTGGGTTTGCTAAAACTAAGCTTTTCAAAATCTTCGAGTTTGCAGCAAAGAAAAAAGAAGAGGGCAAAATCAAAAAGCTTGGCTTTTCATTTCACGATAAAGCAAAGGTGTTAGATAAGATTTTAACCGAGCACCCAGAAGTGGATTTTGTGCAACTTCAAATTAATTATCTTGATTGGGAAGACGGAAAAGTTCAATCAAAACTTTGCTACGAAGTCGCAAGAAAACATGGTGTAGACATAATCATCATGGAGCCAATCAAAGGCGGTTCGCTTGCAAATGTGCCAACGAGCGTTGAGCAAATGTTTAAAAAATATGATGAAAATTCATCAGTCGCTTCTTGGGCGGTACGCTTTGCCGCTTCGCTAGATGGCGTTAAGATGGTGCTTAGCGGTATGTCAACACAAGAGCAAATGGACGACAACTTAAGCTACATGAACGATTTTAAGCCGCTCAATCAAGAAGAAATACAAATGTGCTTTAGAGCAGCCGACATAATCAAAAGCAAAAACATAGTGCCTTGCACAGCGTGCAAATATTGCATTGAAGTATGCCCTAAAAACATTGCAATAGCAGATTATTTTGCGCTGTACAACCAAAACATCAACAAAGGCATCTTAGATGAAAAAACATATGAAACCTTATGTGAAACTTTCGGTAAGGCAAGCGACTGCATTGAATGCAAAAAATGCGAAGGAATTTGCCCACAAAAAATTGAAATTGTGAAACAGCTTAAAAATGTTAAATCTAAGTTTGAATAAAAAACGATATAATAACTAAAAAAGGCTAGCACAGATGAAAAATCATTTGTGCTAGCCTTTTTAACTTTACTGATTAAGTCCTACATGATTACTAATCTATGGAGTAGTAATCATGTAGATATAAAAATAAAAATTTGAACTAAACTTATTACTTATTAACTATTACTTACAAAAATCCGTCAAGAAAACTAGAAAGTAATAGTGGAGAAATAATAAATAAAAAGCAAAAAATCCTACTAGCAAAAACTAGTAGGATTTTTGGTGCTGGTGATCGGACTTGAACCGATACGGTGTTGCCACCGAGGGATTTTAAGTCCCTTGCGTCTGCCGATTTCGCCACACCAGCTCATCAACGTACCCTAGTATACATTAAATTTAGCTAAATGTCAATAGTTTTTGGAAAGTTTTTTTAAGAAATTTCAAAAGTTTTTTCAGAGCTTGAATTTGTTGCAAGTGAGATTAAAAATCACTTGCAACAAATTGGTTTTGCATTTGGGTCGACCTGCGGTCGCCAGTTTTTTTTGGCAAAGCCAAAAAATTATAATCTGGAACGAAGTGACCCTTAATTTTTCATTTTTCATTATTCATTTTTCATTGCGAACGCAGTGAGCTCTAAAAGTTTCTGATATAAAAAAAACAAAATGGATTTTCCCTTAAGTTACCTGCATTTGGGGGCGTACCTTTTTGGCAAAGCCAAAAATTGTACGGCTTGATGGCTGTTCTTTTGAAATTTTAAACTAACTTGAGTTTATACATAATTTGTGCGCCGATCAGTGAGAACACAACGCCAACGAAAATGAGAACGCCGATTTCGATTGTGCCTGCGAACACTAATAATAATGAAACGGCAGCGATAGGGAAGATTGAGATTTTCCAGTGTTTAACGAAATATGTTGCTGCGATTGCACCAAAGATGGTGTAGGTCAATTGATCAAACGCTGGAGCTAGTGGTGAGGTGTCGCTGAAAACTTCTGAAAATGATGGATTGAGGCTAAACGCTAACACAAAAAGAGCAATAACGATTGTGGTTGTGATTGCTGATGTGCCAATTGCGATTGTTTTGATGAGCTCGCCCTCTTCTGAGTTTGAATCAACATCTGAATTTTCCATTGCGTTGAGAGCGCAAGGCATTTTCAGGTTTGTGATGTTGCCTGAAACAAAGCATAAATATGTGCCGCCAGCACCCAAAAGTGGAGCATAAGCCACAACTTCAATAACTGCTGTTGGATAAAATATGATGGCAATTGAGCCTAAGCCTTTGAGTACGTTTGACCAATCAGGCGAAACGTTGAGATGAGCGCAGATTGCAACTGGGAGCATGAGAAAGAAAATCAGTGCCAAAATGCAAGATGCATTACCATAACGGTAGGTGGATTTCATGTAAGATTCTGTTGTCATTTTTTTCGCCTCCTTAATAACGCCATTCAATGGCTGCAAAATCTGGGAAGAAGTTTGAAACCATCACAACGGTGAGCATTGCCAAAATCATACTAAGTGGCATTGCGATAGCCTCTAGCCACTTGAAATTTAGCTTTTTGTTTATCATAACGAAAATAACCATATAAACCACAGAAGAAACGATTGCTGTGAGTGAAAGCACGCCAGCGCCGTCACCAATGCTAACATTAACAATTTCGCCACTTTCGAGTACTTCGGCTTCGCCGAGCCCAGAGATGCCTCTGCCCAAAAAGGCAGCGATAAGACCAATGAAAGCTGCTGCAGACATTGTTTCAGTCCATTTACTATTCTTTTTCGCAGCACCTGAAACTTTGCTTTGAATTTTTTTGAGGAAAAGTGGGATAAGTATAAGCGGTAAAATACTACCTAAAGTCATAACCCAGGCTGTGGTTGCAAAAACTGTTGGATCTGTTATGGCGGAGCTTATTCCAGTGGTTAAGCCGGACGCTTCGATCGCTGCTTCAGCTGCAGGCACTTCATACGTGATTGAGCCCAAAACTGAAAGCCTAATCCAAGGCAAGATGTTGCCAAGAGCCACGCTAAGCACAAGAACTGTCATTGCAATGCCTATCGCTGGAGCGATTGAAAACATTGCGCTTGAAGTGATTGATGATTTGATTTGTGTGTTCGTGATGCCAATTTGCTTTGCTCGTTTGATTGCCCTTATAACAAAAAATAAACTTTGACACACAACAAAGCCTATGATTAAAAGCGCAATGCAGAGCATAAATCCATCGGATTTAAAATCTGAAAACATTATAAATTCCTCCATTTTAAATTGATAATACTATAATAACATTTTAGCCGTGTATAGTCAATAAATTAAGCAAATTTAACACGCTAAAGCGATAAAATGTTTTAAAAAACTCCAATTAACCTAAAAAAATGCTAAAAACACAATTTACCACAGCAAAAACTGAAAAATTTATTGCTATGATAAAAAAATTATGATATACTATATTTTACAAAATAAATTTTAAACTAATGTTGAGGTTGAAAATAAAATGAAAAAAACTAGAAATGAACTCGGCAAACGTGCAACTAGCCCAGCAAGGATGATCATGCTTAGTTTCTTTACAATTATAGTTATAGGCACACTTCTTTTCATGCTTCCAATAATGACTCGTGATGGAAATGGTCTAAACTTTATTTCGGCGCTATTCACTGCTACTTCTAGCGTGTGCGTAACAGGTCTTTCTGTGATTGACCCTGCAATGACGCTGACGAGTTATGGGCAAGTGCTATTGCTGATTTTGATTGAAATCGGTGGTGTCAGCACTGTAACATTTGCCTCGTTTTTCCTTTTCACATTTAAGAAAAACAGCTCGCTTAGAAGTGTAAGACTCGCTCAAGAGTACACCAATGCAGACACAGTTTCTCAAGTTAAATCGCTTGTTAAAATCATCATTGCCACAACAGTTGTGTGCCAATGTATCGGCGCAACTCTTTTGAGTGTACGCTTTATCCCAGATTATGGCGTAAAAGGCATATGGATTGCAATTTTCACAGCTGTTTCGGCGTACTGTAACGCTGGCTTCGACCTTTTCGGCACGAATGGACCTTTCTCTTCTCTTATAAGTTATAGCGATGACCCTTACGTACTTTTTGTGGTTATGGCATTGATTATCATTGGTGGTATCGGCTTTTTCGTGTTCCAAGACATCTTAACTCACAAAAAAGGCAGAAGATTTAGTTTACACACAAAAACAGTTATAACTTTCACTGCGATTTTAATCACTGTTGGATTTTTCTGTGTCCTTTTAAGTGAATATAATAATCCGCTAACCCTTGGCTCAATGAGTTTTGTTGAAAAAATTTATAATGCTCTTTTTCAATCTGTAACAACAAGAACTGCTGGCTTTGCCTCAATTGATATATCACTCATGAACGACTTAACTAAGGTGCTTATGATGGTGCTTATGTTTATCGGTGCAGGTTCTGGCTCAACTGCTGGTGGTATTAAAATCACAACATTCGCTGTTTTGGTTATGGCAGTTGTTTCTGTGCTTAGAAATAGAAATGATGCAGAGCTTTTCGGCAGAAAAATCGATAGAAAAGTTGTCTTTAAAGCACTCGCAATCGTAAGCCTTGGCATAAGTTGCGTTTTCATAACTTCATGTGTGCTGCTAATTCACAGGCCATTAGCAAATGGTATAGACGTGTTTTTTGAAGCCGTTTCAGCCTTTGCAACTGTTGGACTTTCTTCAGGCATAACAGCAACTTTAGATCCTTTAGGTCTTTTTGCTCTTATTGCTGCCATGTTTATCGGCCGCCTTGGGCCTATCTGTTTTATCATCGCAATTTCAGCAAGAAGTTCAGATAAATCAGGCAAAATCCTACCTGAAGGCAGAATCATGGTTGGTTAATACTATTAAAATGTAATTTTATAAACTTCATCAACATACAATATATAAAAAACAATGTTGGTGATAAAAATGAATAAGCAAAATCAAGAATTAGCAAACGAGAAAATCTTAGACTCTGAGATTGACGAAACTGAAAACGAAACGGCTGAGCAATCTCAAGAGCAAAACAATCAATCAAAAGACAAAAAATCAGAATATATAATTTCGGTTATTTTCACTCAAGCCATTGTGAGCACTGCAATCATTTTAATTGTGGTGCTCGCAAAAAACGTTGGTGGCAACTTATTTAGCAACATCAAACTCGATTTTGAAAGTTTGATGTCGTACACAATGACTAAAGACGATTTTGTTGACACGTTTTCTAATTTTAAAGAGTTTATCTTTGGTGAAGATGAGCGGCAAAATGTTTTAAGTGACAATGTTTCTCAAGCCTATGATGATGTGCAAACAGACATTCAAGAAACCACTTGGCACACCACAACTCAAGTTACAACAAATTATGTTTCATCAAACTTAGATGACATTCAAGTTTTAGAGCTTAGTGATGAAGAGCTCGAAATTGAAATTGAAACCACCACTCAAGCTTATATTCCTTTTTATGAAACAACTCCAATCGTAAACCCAATTGAAAATCCAGTTTATTCCTCACATTTTGGCTATCGTGACGATCCTTTTACTGGCGAAGAAAGTTTTCACGCAGGTGTTGACATCGCCGCAGACACTGGAACAGACATCAGAGCAGCTTTTAGCGGCACTGTAACAAAAACAGGTGACGATGAAACCGCTGGTTTATACATATATCTTGAACACGAAGATGGTCTTGTGACTTTTTATTGCCATTGCAGTGAGATTTTAGTTGACGTTGGTGATGAGATTTTGCAAGGTGAAACCATTGCAAAAGTTGGGCAAACTGGCAGTGCAACAGGGCCTCATGTGCATTTTGAAATTCGCCTTGATGGTGAAAGCGTTGACCCAATGTGGCTGCTTGCATGATAATTGAAATCAATCAAACGAGATATAAACTCGGCTTTTCTTTCATTGCAGTTTTAACTTTGATGCTCGCCCTTAGCAATGATTACATAGTTGTGTGCTCGATAATCGTGTCAGTGCTGCATGAATGTGGGCATTTGTTTTTTATGTATATCTTTGGTTCATACCCCATAATGGTTGAGTTCGGAGCTTTTGGGATAAGAATTGAAAAGCAAGAAAATAGCAAACTAACTTATGCACAAGAGGCGATTATTTCGCTTGGTGGAGTGATGGTGAATTTCATTTTATGCGGCATCGGTTTTTGCTATTATCTTAAAATCGGCTCAAATTTAGCCTTGCAATTTGCCTTGGTTAATATTTTTATAGCGAGTTTAAATCTCATGCCAGTTCAAATGCTTGATGCTGGAAGATTTTTGAAATATATGTTTTTAATCAAATTCAGCGTGGATAAAACGCAAATGATTTTAGAAAAAATTTCATTTTTAACAGTGATTTTTTTCGGTCTGTTTGTTTTGTGGTACACACTGCGTGTCTCACTAAACTACAGCTTAATTGTTGTGTTTATCTACTTATTAATAATAGATAGGAAATGGAGATAAAAGAATTGAAAAAAGAAATAGAAAAAGTGCTTGCGAAAGTTCAAAAACCAGCTAGATATATAGGTGGGGAACTCAACAGCATTGTTAAAGACAAGCAAAACATTGACCTTAGATATGCGTTTTGCTTCCCAGATAGTTACGAAATCGGAATGTCGCATTTAGGTATGAAAATACTTTATAGTGCGGCTAATGAGCGTGACGATGTTTGGTGCGAGAGAGTTTTTGCGCCTTGGCTTGACATGGAAACCCAAATGCGAGAGAACAACATTCCATTGTACGCCCTTGAAAGCCTTGAGCCAATCAAAGACTTTGATTTAATCGGTTTCACCTTGCAATTTGAATTGTCTTTCACTAATATTTTAAATATGCTTGACCTCGCTGGCTTGCCAATCAAGGCAGCAGATCGCCTTGACCTCACACCGATTGTTGTTGGTGGTGGGCCTTGTGCGTGCAATCCTGAGCCACTCGCTGAATTTTTTGATATTTTCAGCTTAGGTGAGGGCGAAGAAGTTTCAGAAGAACTTTTCGACTTGCTTATCGCTTGCAAAAAAGAGGGCGCAACAAAGGCAGAATTTTTAAAACGTGCCGCACAAATTGAGGGTATTTACGTACCATCACTGTACGACATTAGCTATAACGACGACGGCACAATCAAGGCTGTGACACCGAAAGAAACTGCGCCACAAACTGTTACAAAGCGCATCATCAGCGACCTTGATAATGTGTATTACCCTAAATCATTCGTTGTTCCATATTTAGATGTTGTTCATGATCGTGTTGTACACGAGATACTTCGTGGCTGCATTAGAGGTTGCCGTTTTTGCCAAGCTGGCTATATTTACCGTCCAATCAGAGAAAAATCAGCAGAAACAATAGACAAGCAGTGCTACGACCTTTGCGCAATCACTGGATATGATGAAATTTCACTTTCATCTCTTAGCACAAGTGATTACACCCAATTAGAGCAGCTGTTAAGAAATCTTTTAAAATGGACACCAGAAGATATGGTTAACATCTCACTCCCATCACTTCGTGTTGATAACTTCTCAGACGAAATCATGGAGCATCTTCAAAAAGTTAGAAAGTCTGGCTTAACTTTTGCACCAGAGGCTGGCACTCAAAGACTTCGTGACGTTATCAACAAAAACGTGACAAAAGCGGAAGTTTTAGGCACAGCTCGAAAGGCTTTCCAAGGTGGTTGGAGTGCGGTTAAACTTTATTTCATGATGGGTTTACCAACAGAAACACTTGAAGATATCGCTGGAATTGCCAAACTCGGCGAGGCAGTTGTGAGCGAGTATTACATGAATGAAAACAAACCAAAGGGAGCAAAAGGTGTTAAAGTTAGCATCAGCTGTGCTTCGTTTGTACCAAAACCATTCACTGCTTTTCAGTGGGAGGCTCAAGACACTAAAGATATGCTCATTGAAAAACAAAAGCACTTGCTTGCAAGCGTAAACACAAGAAAAATCAATGTTAGCTATCATAAAGTTAACATCAGTTTCCTTGAGGGCGTGCTCGCAAGAGGTGATAGACGTGTTGGACAAGTTATCGAACAAGCGTGGAGAAACGGCTGTACATTCGATAGCTGGGACGAGTGTTTCAAATTCGAAGAGTGGGAAAAAGCTTTCGAACAATGCTGTGTTGATCCAGCGTTTTACGCAAATAGACACCGTGAATTTACTGAAATCTTGCCATGGGATCATCTAAACTACGGCATACGCAAAGAGTATCTCATCAACGAAAACAAAAAAGCACATGAAAATCAAACCACACCACATTGCCGAATCAGCTGCAATGCTTGTGGAGCAAATAAACTCAATGGAGGTAAATGCGATGCGATGTGTTAGAATTTGGTTCACAAAACTTGGCGCAGTGAAATACATTTCACACTTAGATTTAATGCGTAGCATGACACGAACCATCAGAAGAAGCAAAATCCCTCTTTGGTACACTGAGGGCTTCAACCCTCACCCATATATGACATTTTCTCTTCCACTTTCACTTGGAATGGAAAGCAAATGCGAAAGCATGGACATCAAAATTGAGGGCGAAATCACAAACGAAGAAATCTTTGAAAAATTAAGCACAGTGATGCCAGCAGCAATCGAAGTTCTCAAGGTTACAGACCCAGTGTCTAACCCTAAAAAAATTGCCTTTGGCAAGTTTGATATTTTCTTTGACGTTGACAAAAAGAACCAACAAGACTTCATGCCAAAACTTAAAGAGTTGATGAGTCAAGAAGAAATCGTTGTTCAAAAACTCGGCAAAAAAGGCAAACGCAAAATTTTAAAAGACGTTAATTTAAGCGAATTTTTGCAAAGCTATTCAATCTCAAGTTTTGATGATTTAGTCAAATTAACAGTAGTTTTTCCAGCAGGCAGCACAACAAACATCAACCCAGCACTGCTTGCAGATGAAATCGTGAAACAAAATGGCGCAGAACTTACTTATAGTATAATCAGAAGAAGTTTAATGCTTGAAGATATGAGTGAGTTTGAATGATAGTTTGGTTTAGTTGGTGAGATGGATTTGAATTATTGAATTGTACAGTGGGGGAGGGTTCGCTACGCTCACAATTAAAAATGAAAAATGAAAAATGAAAAATTGTGGTGGCGTGCGTTGCACGCATTATAAGCGATGGGAGACCTGCGGTCGCCAGCCTTTTTTTTGGCGAAGCCAAAAAATTATAATTCGGAGCGAATGCGACCCTTAATTTTTCATTATTCATTATTCATTTTTCATTAGCGAACGAAGTGAGCTTTTTACATTCGCAATCTTTCAAAAAAATCCAAAAATACCCTTGACAAACCGCAATAAATATGTTAAACTACTTAGGCGTATGAATACATCACATATAATAATATTGATGTAGTGCGACAAAGTGGCTAAATTAGCCAGACATTTAAGCGAACGGTCCTCTGCTTGTGTATACAGCAAGAACGTGGCAAATTTAGGAGGATAAATCAATGGACGCACTCAAATTAATCTCAGACCCTAGCCTTAAAGCAGAACTTCCATCAATCGAAATTGGTAGCACTGTTCGTGTTCACGTTAAAATTCGTGAAGGCGAAAGAGAAAGAATCCAAATGTTCGAAGGCACAGTAATTGCTAAAAAAGGTAGCGGAATCTCATCAACATTCACAGTTCGTCGTGTTTCTTACGGCGTTGGCGTTGAAAGAGTTTTCCCAGTTCACTCACCAAACGTTGCTAATGTTGAAACAATCAGACTTGGTAAAGTTAGAAGAGCAAAACTCTACTATCTTCGTGATAGAGTGGGTAAAGCTGCTAAAGTTAAACAAAGACTTGGTTAATTTTAAAGAATCAGAGAGTGACTTCGGTTGCTCTCTATTTTTTTGCTTAGGCTAGACTACTTTTTGGGAGAGCTGATAATTAAAAATTTAAAATTGAAAATTGAGAATTGAAAATGAAGGGTCGCATTAGCTCCTATTGTAATTTTTGCAAAGCAAAAAAGGTTAAAATCCAAAAAATCTTTGATTTTTCCCACAATTCTCAATTCTCCATTCTCAATTTTCCATTTACATAAAGCGGCTTGCTTTGGGGGACTCTTTAAGTGAGCGAAGCGAACGATGTACACAAAAGAAAAAGTTTAAATACTATTGTATATTTAAGTTAAATTTGATATAATGGTTATCATGGATATCTAACAAATGAAAATGGAGAAAAATATGCAACAAGATTTAGCTCTGCAAGAGCGTAAAAAATTAAATATAAAAGATAAAATTCACATCAATATATATGAAATTGCCTCTGTTTTGGTAACGGCACTCATAGCAATAGCTTTTTTATTCACCTTTGTTTTTCGTGTTGTGGGCGTAAGCGGAATTTCAATGCAGCCAACACTTAACGATGGCGATTGGCTTATTGTGAGTGCGGCAGATTTTGAGCCAGAATATGGTCAAGTTATCATCATCACTCAACCTAATGCATATAACGAGCCAATCGTTAAACGTATAATTGCTACTGAGTATCAAACGGTTGATATAAACTTCACAACTGGCGAAGTTTTCGTTGACGGCGTGGTGCTTGACGAGCCATATATAAACAACGAAACAACAACTTATGAAGGGGTTGAATTTCCTTTAGTTGTGCCTGAAGGTTATGTGTTTGTGATGGGCGATAATCGTCAACATTCATCAGATAGCCGTTCTCCTGATGTTGGCTTAATTGATGAAGATTACATACTCGGTGTGGTAAAATATAAAGTATTTTCAGTTAATGAAATCACAGGAGCAATAGAATTAAACGATTTTGCTGATATGCCAGTTGATGATTTGCAAGATTAATAATCAAAACGCTTGCAATTGTAGCTGAAATTTGATATAATTATTAAATTGAATTTTTCAGCTAAATGGAGTGATTAAATGGAAATAGATATAACTAAAATCGAAAAAGAAGAGCAGACTTTCAAAAATCAACTCATAATCAATTTATACGACATGGCATCGGTGTTAACTGTCGCAATAGTTACAATTGCATTGATTTTCACCTTGGTTTTTCGTGTTGTTGGAGTTGTTGGTCAATCCATGGAAACAACTCTTTACGACGGTGACTGGTTAATCGTGAGTGCGTTTGATTTTGAGCCGGAATATGGTCAAGTGGTTATCATAACTCAGCCAAACTCATTTGAAGAAGCGATAGTTAAAAGAATAATAGCAACCGAGTATCAAGTTGTTGATATCAATTTTTACACCGGCGAAGTTTACGTTGACGGTGTTTTGCTCGATGAACCTTATATAAATAACGCCACAACTAACTACGAGGGAATAGATTTCCCAGTTCAAGTGCCAGAGGGCTGTGTGTTTGTTATGGGCGATAATCGCCAACATTCAACCGATAGCCGCTCAGATTCAATCGGATTTATAGACGTAAACTATATCTTAGGCGTTGTTAAATATAGAGTTTTCTCAGTTGATGAAACTGGGGCAGTGGTTCTCAATTCGTTTGAAGATATGATAGTGGAATAATTTTAGTTTTCTCAGGTGTACACAAAAACAAGCAAGCTTGTTTTTGGCGTAACCCCAAACAAAGCGATAAAAAAGAGCTGGTCATGCTTGTGAACAGCTCTTTATCTTTTAGGAGGATTTTATATAATGGCAAGTAATCAAAAACAAGTTGTGCAATGGTTTCCAGGGCACATGGCAAAAACTCGTAGATTAATAAAGGAAGCGCTTCCTTTAGTTGATGCAGTGACAGAAATTCTTGATGCAAGAATTCCAATGAGCAGCAGAAATCCAGAACTCGATGAGCTCACAATCTCAAAGCCTAGAGTTATTCTGCTTAATAAATGTGACGTGGCAGACCCTAAAATGACAGAAAAATGGATTGAATATTTCAAACAAAGAGGACATTATGCAATTCCAGTTGACTGCCGTAGTGGCAAAGGTCTAAATCGTTATCACGGCTTAGTGCGTGAAGTGCTTAAGGATAAAATTGCATCAAACGAAGCCAAAGGCATGGGCGGAATGCCACTTAGAGTGATGGTTGTAGGTATACCAAATACTGGTAAATCTTCATTTATCAACAGAATGGCAGGCAAAAACAGAGCAAAAGTTGCTGATAAACCAGGTGTGACACGTCACAATCAATGGTTTGCAATTGGCAATGGAATTGAACTTTTAGACACTCCAGGTGTACTGTGGCCAAAATTTGAAGACCCAGAAGTGGGCGATAAATTAGCATTTATTGGCTCAGTTAAAGATGAAATCATGGACGGCGAAACAATGGCTTGCCGACTTATTGAAGTTTTAGCAAGAGATTACGACCAAGCACTCAAAAGCCGTTTTAAACTCAAAGACATGGAAAACTTAAGCGATTATCAAGCTTACGAAATTCTCGAAGAAATTGGCAGAGAACGTGGAATGCTTATTCGTGGTGGCGAGATTAACACAGAGCGTGCATCTGTTATGATTCTTGATGAATATCGTGGCGGAAAAATGGGTAAGTTAACATTCGAAAACCCAAGAGATTATTAAAAAAGAAAAAGCAAGCAAAGCTTTACTCAATTTTTCACGAAAAATTGCGGATTCCAAAGGCAGAGCCTTGGTCGCTTGTAGCAACAAGCGAAATACCCCAGCAATTTGAAAAGAAAAGTAAAAATTGAAAAAAGCAAATGCGAAAAATAAAACAAACTAACTAAATGCGATATCGTTCCCTTAACAGCAATGTAAAAGGAAAACGATATCGCATTTGCGTAACTAGCAAAACAGCGAAGCGGTTTTTGCGGACTAGTACCAAAATCTAAAAATAAACAAAAAAGATATAAACAAAAAAGAAGAATTGCAAACAAAAGCAATTCTTCTTTTTAATTTATCAGTTACTCTCGAGCTCCTTGAGCAAACTTTCAAGCTCTTCCCATTCAAGCATCATATTCTCTTGATCTTCAAGCATGCAGTTAAGCTCATCAGTCAAACTCAAAATCTTCTCGTAATCGCTAGAATTTTCAGGGTCGCTAATTTCTTCTTGCTTAAGCGAAATTTTTTCATCAAAATCTTCAATAGCTTTTTCAAGCCTTGAAATTTTACCCTTAGTTTTGCGAACTTCGCTTTCAAATTCCTTGCGCTTTTTATATTCGTTTTCTTTTTTAGGCTTTTTAGGCTCGTCAAGCACTTTCGTGTCTTGGCGATTTTTCATGAAGTCATCATAATTTCCCTCGTAGATGTCAACGCCATCTTTTTTGAGATGTACAATCTTAGTTGCCAGCCTGTCAATGAAAAATCTATCGTGAGATACGATTAGCATAGTGCCGTCATAGGTGTCAAACGCACTTTCTAAGGCTTCTCTTGATTTGATGTCAAGGTGGTTTGTCGGTTCATCTAAAAACAAAACATTCGACCCACGAAGCATGAGTTTAAGCAAAGCAACTCGTGCTTTTTCGCCGCCGCTAAGTGTCTTAACAGCCTTAAACACGTCCTCGCCCTTGAATAAAAAGGCAGCAAGAGCATTGCGAACGTCGGTTTCATTCATCATGCGATAGGTGTCCCAAACTTCATCGAGTACGTTTTTGGTTTCATCAAGACCAGCTAATGTTTGGTCAAAATATCCAACGCTCACATTAGCACCGAAAAACTTTTTGCCACCACTAGCTGGGATTTTTCCCAGCAGTACGTTTAAAAGAGTGGTTTTTCCGCAGCCATTTTCACCAACAATAAACACTCGCTCGCTGCGTTTAACATCAAGCTCAACATTAGAAAAAATTTGCTTTTGACCAAAAGCTTTGCTGATATTTGTGCAGCTAAGCACGTCATTTCCAGTTTGAGCCTTAGCCAAAAATTGAAATTTAATGCCGTCCATCTCATTTTGTACCTTTTCCAAGCCGTCATTTAATCTGTCAATCGACTTTTGCTTTGATGCAATAGTGATGTAGTTTCGAGCTTGATTAAAGCGTTTTTGTTGCTCGATTATGCCCTCGATACGACCAATTTCTTTGACTTTGTTGTCGTATTCTCGTTGCTGTTGTTTTTCTCGCTCAGCCTTAATAACACGATAGGTGTCATAATTTCCTTTAGCGCTATAAATCTTGCCACGGTCAAGCTCTAAGGTTTTGTTAGTGACTTTATTTAAAAAATATCTATCATGGGAAATGATTATCGCATTGCCCTTGAATTCAGTGAGCCAGTTTTCAAACCATTGTACGCTTTCAATATCGAGGTGGTTTGTAGGTTCGTCTAAAAGCAATAAATTTGCCCCTGAAAGCAGAAGCTTACCAAGTGATATCTTTGACCTTTGTCCACCGCTAAGCACGCTGCAAGGCATGTTAAAATCGCTTTGCTTAAAGCCAAGACCGATGAGCGTGGAACTCGCTAAACTTTTATACGTGAGTCCGCCAAGCTTAACAAATTCATCATGAAGATGCTGTTGACGTTCAATCAGAGAATCCAAGTTATCAGCGTGAGCGTGTATTTCATCTTCAAGAGTTTTTAATTCTTCTTCAATTTGAATAACATTTGAAAAAATAGTCAGAATTTCTTCGTACATTGTTTTTTCACTGCCGTGGCAAGCGTGCTGCTGCATATGCGCAATAACGCTGTCTTTACCAATAAAAAGGTTGCCGTGTGTTTCTTGATATTCTCGAGTGATGAGCTTGAATAGGGAAGTCTTACCAGCACCATTGACGCCGATTAAACCAACTTTTTCACCCTCATTTATTTCAAAAGTGACTTCATCTAAAATTACATTATCCCCAAAGGATAAACTAAGTTTACTTGCAAAAATTTGTGACATTATTTTAACTCCATTATTCGTTGTTATTTCTATTTTACATGAAAAATCATATTTAATCAATAGAAAAACCCCATTAATTCATATTTTCTGATTGTGATAAAGGTTAAAAAGTCATTTTAGGACAGGCTTAAAACTTTTTTTGACATTTTAAATAAAATTTTCATAATTTCCCTTGTAAAATGACAATATTTATGATAAACTTAATTAAAAAGCTGTAGGAGGCAAAAAAATAATGATTTGTAATTTTTGTGGCAATAAGATTGAAGACAACGCAGAGTTCTGCTTTATTTGTGGTCAAAAAGCATCTTTAGGTAAAGAAGTTGAAGCTGACACAAGTGAAAGCGTATTTTCTCAAATGCAACAAGATGTTCCTGCTGAAGCACCAGTAGATGCACCAGTAGAAACACCAGTAGAAGCACCAGCTGAAGAAGTAGTTGCTGAAACACCAGAAGAAGCTCAAGCTCAAGAGCTCGAGCAATTATTAATCGATGAAGAGCCAGCTGGCAAAAAAGGTAAGAAAGCTAAGAAAGAAAAGAAAGTTAAAGAGCCAAAAGCAATTGGCAAATTCTTAAGATTCTTATGCTTCATTTCAACTATTGTATCATTTTGTACATACAAAAAAGCTCTTAAAAAAGGTAGCCCTGAAAGACAACAAGAAGCACTCGACTTATTAGGCATGAGCGTTTGTTGGAAACTCGGACTCGCTGCTATTATCATGATTAATAAATATATGTTATAAAAAACAAAACACCTTTTGATCAATCGTCAAAAGGTGTTTTTATTTTTATAAGCTTGTGTTAAACATTATATTCATCAAAGCTAGAAGGTTTAAATATATTTGCATATTTGCTGTTATTTTTCATTGAGTAATATTTATTTTGCGAAATAATAATGTGATCTTCAAGATGAATGTGAACATGGCTAAAGAATTTGCTTATAGATTTAGTTTTATTTAAATCTTCACTGCTTGGCATTGGTAGTGAATTTGGGTGTGTATGAACTAAAACAACACTAGCAGCATTAGTTTGCAGACACAGTGAGAGCAAATTTTTCAAGATGTGATCGCAGTTATCGAGGTCTTCGTCGGCTAAGTGTAAGCATGCGATTAAATTATGCTTGAAGTTAAAGCATAGTGCGTAAATTTTAGGTGTGTCAAGCGAGTAATTATTCCTCATGTATTCGCAAATTTGTTCGCAGTCAATTAGCTCGTTGCAGTGAGTGTTGATGATGCTTGAGTACCTTTGATGAGTTGGCAAAATCATGGTGAGCAAAAGGGCGCTATCATGACTCATGTTAGCTACGCTCGTAAGCTCTTCTTCACTAGCTTGCAAAACATCAGCAATCGAGCCGAACTTGTCAATTAATGTATGTGCAATGAAGTTAGTATCTTTAATGGCAATGCCATAAAATAACAAAAGCTCCAAAATATTATGCTGCGGCGCTCCATTGAAACCACTCGCCATGAAACGTTTGCGAGTTTTTGATCGATGTCCCTTATGCACATTTTCATCTTGATTAGCCATTAAATTCACCACCCAAATTTTACCTAGTATTAAAAATACGTAATTTACATATCATTATAACAATAAATAAAAAGAAAAACAACACTTATCAAGAATTTTACTCAAAAAGTAACTAAATTAAATTAATTAATCTTTTTTATCAAAATCTATTGACAAAACAAACATTGTGTAGTATACTAATCAAGCACTCAAGAGAAGAGCACTTCTCAAAAGGCAAAACTTAATATCGCGGAGTGGAGCAACCCGGTAGCTCGTCGGGCTCATAACCCGGAGGTTGTCAGTTCAAATCTGGCCTCCGCAACCATAAAAAAACTAGACACATTCGTGTCTAGTTTTTTTAATTAAATCCTCACTTACGTTCGGGTGAAATGCCTGCGGCATGAAATTCACTGCGTGAATGAAATACGCTGCGGCGTATAAGGATTTAATTTCATGTTGCAAAGCAACGTTTCATTATGCGTCAGCATAATTTCATTGCGAAGCAATTTTATTAAAAAACTTTAAAAACAGAGGCAGTGTAGATTTTTACGTCTACACTGCCTTTTTGTATTTTTATATTATAAATTATTCAGCACTTCTAACATCAAAAACATATGATTCATCACCTACACTGAAATAAACAAGTAGTGGTTCGTCTGAATTCATAACTTCTAAAGGTATGGTATAGAAAAAATTAAGGTTATCAGTTGCCAGAGGTTGTATTTCATTGTTTAAACAACCTAAGAATTCGTATGTATATTTATTATTAAATATCAGATCATTAAAAATAATAGTTCTATCTAAATTCTCGTTATCTCTACCAAAAGATGATGTATAAAGATTTTGGTAACTAAAAACTAATATCAGCCCTGTATTTGTTTCTAATGAGTTTATTTCTGCTCTTGTATTATAATCATAATATATATAATTACTATAACTAATCTCAGTCAAAGTCATTTCAGCAACATCATCAATAACAAAAGTTTCGCCAACGCTAACCTCAGTAGGTTCAATAACAGCCTCAGTTGTTGGTTCTTCTGTTGTAGTTTCAGTGGTAGTTTCTGTTGTCACTTCGGTTGTTGTTGTACTAGTTTCTTCTTGTGTTGTTGTTTCTTCGCTTTGTGCGCAGCCAACTAACATAAATAACATAGCTAAAACAATGCAAATTAGTTTTATAGTTCTCATTATAATTCCTCCTTTTTTTTACATCAAATATTGAACTTCGTCTTCATAAAAATAAATTATAGAGCCGTCTGTATATTCGATTTTAACTTTAGTAAGTACCAATGAATCAATCGACCAACTATAATATTTACCCCAACTCCAGTTTGTTCCACTCAAGCCTTCACCAGTAGCATAAGGACCAGTGGCTTGCATACCAATAACTTCATCGTAACCATAATCAACTTCAATTACATCGCCAACAGAATTGTAAAAACTTCCATAAAATGTGATATATTTTATGGTTTTATCGGATTTATTGGTGAAGTTTATATATACACTGACTGCACCATTAGTGTTAAAACTCGAGTAGTCGAATCTTGTTATTTTTAGAGTTGATTCTGATAACGCTTCGAGTTCAGCTATTTCTTTCGCATCAACCAATTCATCATAAACATCTTGAGCATCAGTGAGTTCATCATAGTTTGAAACTAACTTCTTTTGAGCTGATGTCAAATCAGAATAAAGGCTTTTAGCAGAGCTGATTTTTGAGCTTGAATCAAGCGAAACCGTGCCAATATCATCAATTGCATCAATAACTTGTTGAACCTCAAGTTCGCTATAAGTTTCTTCGGCTTCTTCTAAAACAGTAAAATTTGAAACACTCTCTTGCAAATCAGCATCTAAAGCATCATATTTGCTTCGTGCTGTGTTTATTTTGGTAGTTGAGCTTAAACCAACCTCACCAATATCATCAATTTTTTCTTCAACATAAGCTATTTGAACATCAATATAATCAAGTTGTGCTTGCTCGAGAGTGCCCAGTTCATCAAGCTGATTTAATGTTTTTTCGTCAAGTTCGTCAACGGCTTCTTGGGCAGTTTCTATTGTTGAACCACTAAAATAATCAACCTCACCAATTGCGAGAATTAACTCGTCAACCGCAATTGCCTCATCACTTTTGTATGTTAAAAAATAAACTCCAGTACCAGCCAAAGCAGCTACTATAATAATGCAAATAACAGCAATTATTATCTTTTTAGCCTTGCTTTTTTTCTTTGGTTTATCCTCGATAGTGGTTGTTTCTTCTTTTTGTACGCTTTCAATTTCTGCATCTTTTTTAATTTCGTCCATTTCTTTAAACCTCCTAATTATCTTGAACACTTAAATCGGCGTCATTTGTTTGGATAATATCGATTGAATCGTTGCTTAATACTTCGATGTCATCTTTAACTTTAGCTTCGTCATTATCTTCTTTTGATTTTTTCTTTTTAGAAAGTTTAGATAAATTCATTTTATCTAATTCACTAGCTAAAGCGAATGTTGAAAACACAAACAAAACACCAGCACAAGCATAATAAATAGCCTCTTGAGCCATAGCACCAGAGATTTCACCAGCTCTTAGTGATGCTTCAATTTGATAGTTATATGCATCACCGCCCACGTATTCTTTTAAGCTGTAATATGAAATAGTAGTGCTAGGAACATCAACTTCCATAGCTAAAACAGCGAACACAATTGATAAAATAATTCCCATGATTGCAATGATTTTTTTTAACTTATTTTCTTTAAACATAATTTTTCTTTCCTTTAAAATTTTTTTATATCGATTAAAACAATTGCTTAAATTGTAAAACCTCCTTTTTGACAAGTACTAAGTCCAAAAAGCAACTTGTTATAATTTCTACAAAAAAATCATATCATAAAAAACACATATTGTCAACTAAAAACATCACAAAGATAATGCAAAATCATTTTGATAAGTATACAATATATATAAGACTCGAGGACTCTTTACGTCCCTGAAATATGTATAATAATATACGAAAAGTCGCAAAATAGTTGTATAAATGTGAGGTGCAAAATGATACAAGAAAGAATTAAAACACTAAGAGAATCAAACAATTTAACTCAATCAGGCTTGGCAAAGATTTTAGACATCACACGCTCGAGCGTAAACGCATGGGAAATGGGGATTTCGTCCCCATCAACTCAATATATCGTTGAAATTGCACAATATTTTGGTGTGTCAACAGATTATATTTTAGGCGTACATGGCTCAAAAAGTTTTGACGTTTCAGGATTAAACGATGATGATATCGAGATTTTGTACCAACTGAAAGAGCATCTAAAACAAAAAAAGACAAATAAAAAAACGCCGTCTTAATCGATGGCGTTTTTTGCGTTTTCAGCTAATTTAATTGTTATTTTTCCCATAAAAACAGACTTAAATCCACAGTGAAATCCTCGCTTACGATAACTCCGTCTTGCTCAAGCATCATCTTTTGGATTTCAATTCCACCAAAAGCAAACCGCTTCGCTAAACGACCCTCACGATTAACCACACGATAGCAAGGAATTAAACCCTGATCAGGGTTGCCGTGCAGAGCATAACCAACTGCCCTTGATGCACGAGGGCTACCGCAAAGCCTAGCAATCTGCCCATAAGTCGCAACCTTGCCTTGTGGAATTTGCTTAACCACCTCATAAACCGCATCATAAAACGACATTAAATCACCTCAAATTTCTTATATATAATAGTATACCTAAATCAAACGATTTTTTGCAAAATTAATTAGCTTATCTTTTTCGTTTTCAAGCTTGTCGTCAATAACTTCGTTCAAAATCAAGTTTAAAAGTTCACCAATTTTTTTGCCGCTAAATCCAAGTGAGATTAAATCGTTGCCGTTGATGTTTAAATCTTTGAGTGAAAAGCACTGGCTTTCGGCGATGATTTTGTTTGCAATTTCAATGATTTCATCAAGCTTTTCTTGTCTTGAGCGGTACTGCGGAGCTTGCCCCAAGTTATCCGCTCTTTGCAAGGCTATCAAATCAAAAAACATCTCAGTTCCAAGCCTTGCCATACGCTTTTTGATAAGCCTTTCGTTCGCTTCGATAGGAGTGTCGTGGATTTTGATGAGCTTGACGACTTTATTTTTAGTTGCGTTATCACATTTTAATCTTGTGAGAACGTTCTGCGTGATTTCAGCAGATTTTTTAGCGTGAGCGTAAAAATGACCAACCCCATTTTCATCAAGAGAAAAACATTCAGGTTTTCCGCAATCGTGAAAAAGAGCAGCGAGCCTTAAGTGTACGCCTTGAGGAGAATTTTCAACAACAACTGCGGTGTGAGTCAACACATCATATATGTGATGTGGGTTATGTTGCTTAAAGTTTTGCATTTGTTCAAACTCTGGCAAAAAAGCTAAGATACAATTGAAATAATGGATAAGTACGTCCTTGACATTTTGACCGCAAACTAGCTTTGAAAGCTCGATAAAAATTCTTTCATTGCTGACGTTTTTCATCTCATTTTTTAGCTCAAACATGGCTTTTGCAGTTTCATTTTCAATATCAAATCCAAGAACCGAGCTAAATCTAAGACCTCTCAAAATCCTCAATGAATCTTCGCTAAACCTCTTTTGAGGTGTGCCAACACAGCGAATAAGCTTGTTTTTGATGTCTTTTTGACCATCAAATGGGTCGATTAAACCAGTGTTAAAATTATAAGCTATAGCGTTCATTGTGAAATCACGTCTTTTTAAATCATCAAGCAGATTTAAAGAGTATTCAACATTATCTGGGTGTCTGCCATCGGAATATTCGCCCTCAAGGCGATAAGTTGTGATCTCGATTGGCTCACCTTCAAAAATCACAGTGACAGTTCCATGCTTTAGCCCAGTTGGAACAACTGTGTACGCTGAAAAAACTTTCATTGTTTGCTCAGGCAGTGCATTAGTCGCAAGGTCGATGTCGTGACAAGGCAAATCCATTAAAAAATCTCGAACAATGCCGCCGACAAGGTAGGCTTCAAAACCACTTTCTTCCAAAAGTGAAATAGCTTTTTGAATTAGGTTCTTATTTTGCATAACCTCGCTCCTTTATAATGTGAATTGGTCTTTTCCAGTAATTACATTATAACAGATTTTTAAACTTTTGCAATATTTGTTGCAATTAAAACTAAATGTATGTTAGAATTAAAGGCATAAATGAAATAAGGTGGTGAAACTCATGTTTGATGAACTAAAAAATCTAAAAAAATCCGCAGTTGGCGGTTATAATAAGCAATCAGTCCTCGATTATATTAAACAAGTTGCTAAGGAATTTTTTGAGTATAAAATTTACACTCAAAGTGTGCTCAAACAGCTCAATGCTCGCATTAGCGTGCTTGCTGATGAACCAATAAATCCTGATATGAGCGAACAACAAGAACGAGATTTCTCGATTTCGGAGATTTCAAGTTCAAAGCAGCAAGTTAAAGAATATTTCGAGCAAATCAACGCAAAACTCGATAAACTCATTGAAATGAGAGCCGAAGAAACACAAGATAGTGAAAATCCTCTTGATACTTCGGTCTTTATTTCACAAATGATAAGTGAAAATAATGAAGCTATCGAAGAAGAACTAAACTCAATTGATGCATTTTTCGATGAGTTTGAAAAGTTAGACGACTAAAAAAGTTCGAGTATAAAAATGAAATGAAGAAAACAAAATAGGAGATGAAAATCAAATTTAAGGAGAAATTACATGAAGTTAAAAACAATAATTAAATTAACAGCAAGCATTTTAATAATAACAATTTTAAGCTGCTGTTTCTTCCTATTCAGCGGTGCAGTTGATGATGATTTTCAAGCTGTACTAGATCAATTTCCAGAAAGTTATCACTCTTATTTAATAGAGCTGCATGAACTTTACCCTAACTGGGAATTTGTCGCAATGGAAACCGGCTTAGATTGGTATGACACTGTCGAGGCTCAGTCAGCGAGTGATAAATCACTTGTTACAAACTCAAGCGGTTATAGCGACTATTTCAAATCGACAGCCTCAGGAGATTACAATTCATCAACTGACACTTACATCGAAAAAGATAGCGGTTTCGTAACAGCGAATGAAATTGCGGTGTCGTACTATCTTGACCCTAGAAACTTTTTAACAGTAGAGGGTATTTTTCAGTTTGAAGATTTATCTTTTAGTGATTCTTTCACTGTAACAGATGTTGAACTAGTTTTAACAGGCAGTTTCATGAATTACACAACTGTTAAGTATTACAACACATCAGGCAAGCTAATCACAACAACTGACACTTACGCTGAATTGATTTATAACGCCGGCAAAACCTACGATATTAACCCTTGTTACCTCGCTTCAAAGATACTCAACGAAGTTGGTACTAGCGGTAGCGGCAGCGTAAGCGGCACATATTCAGGCTATGCAGGCATATATAACTTTTATAATATCGGTGCATACGATGGCACAGATGCAATAGCTAACGGCTTATCATGGGCTTCAAGCGGTACAACCTACTCAAGACCTTGGACTTCGCCAGAAGCTTCAATTTTTGGCGGCGCTGAATATATTGCATCAAATTACATCGCAAAAGGGCAATACACAGGCTATCTTCAACGTTTTAACGTAAACCCAGATTCATACTACACAGTTAACACCCACCAATATATGACAAACATTTCAGGTGCAGCCTCACAGGGGTACACCAACTATTTATCATACCTTGCAAGTGGTAGCTTAAGCGACAAATACGTTTTCTCGATTCCAGTTTATGAAAATATGTCAGCCGATTCTTCAGGTGAGGGCGATATAACAATGTATGACTCAATCAGTCAATATGCAACGATTAATGTTTCATCATCTAATGTGAGAACAGGACCGTCCACTTCGAACTCAACCTTAGGATTTACAATCAGCTATGGCACACAAGTTGAAATTTTAGATATCGTATTTACAGATACAACTTATTATTTAAACGTACTAAAATACCCATATTGGGCAAACATTCAGTTCACAGTCGGCTCGACGACGTACACTGGATACGTACCGATGGACTTTTTAGACATTACATCTTATACTTGCATTGATTTTGAAACTGTAACTTTAGGCAGTTTCACGTCTTCTTCAGACGTTGATGTGAATTATTATTCTTTTGATTCTTCAATCGCTAAAGTTAATGATGATAACTCAATCACATTTTTAAAAAGTGGTACAGTAACTATTTTAGCTTATGACTCGCTTCAAAAAGTTGATATTTATAACTACAAAGTCACGACAGCAGCCGAGTCACGAGAGGTGAGTGGTCTGAGCGTCACGTCAACTTCAAGCAGTTTGGTTGTCACGTATAACTCCAACTCGAATTTAGATAGCTTTGAAATCTTCGTGATGAATAAATATGGCGAAGAAATTTTCTCAACAACGCTAACTGGCACGAAAAAGACTTATGACTTCACAAAAATTGAAGATGCTTCAATCGTTTTAGTGAGAGGTGTTCGAGAATTAAGCAGCGGTACAGTTAATTCATATGGCGTTTTTTCAACCTACAGTTTGGCTAGCATAAACCCACTGCCAGTAGATCAGGTGAAGATCACAAGTTCAACGGCCAGTTATGACTCAGTAACTTTAAGATGGAACTCAGTTGATGATGCAGATGGTTATCGTGTTTATCAACAAATCAATGGAACTTACACCAACATTGCCACGCTGTACGGCGGAAGCTTAAGTTCATATGTGGTTGAAAATCTCGATGATGGCACAGCTTATAATTTTAAAGTGAAAGCTTTTTCACGAAACGCTGATGGTGTTGCAGTTTGGGGCGAAGCTAGTGAAGCTTGGAGCGATACAACAATATCAACCACCGCAAAATTCACTGGCTCAACGAGCGATTATTTCTCAATAACTCTCAATTGGGATGAAATTTCTGTTGCAGATGGTTATCGAGTGTATCAACAAATCAATGGCACTTACACAAATATTCAAACACTTTACGGTAGTGATACTTTAAGCTTTGTTGTTGAAAACCTAGATCAAGACAGCGAATATAGCTTTAAAGTTAAAGCGTTTATTAGAGATGATGATGGTGTAGCTATATGGCAAGATGCTAGTGAGGCTTTAGATGTTAGCACTCTTAGCACAACTGTACAAATGAAAACCGCCACGAGCAGTTATTTCTCTCTTACTCTAAATTGGAAAGAAATTTCTGTTGCAGATGGTTATCGAGTATATCAACAAATAAATGGAACGTACACTAACATAAAAACGCTTTATGGCAGCGATACTTTAAGCTATGTTGTTGAAAACCTAGATCAAGACAGCGAATATAGCTTTAAAGTTAAAGCGTTTTATTGGGATGATGATGGCAACACCATTTGGCAAGATGCTAGTGAGGCTTTAGATGTTAGCACTCTTAGCACAACTGTTCAAATGACAACCTACACTCGAACTTATGACGCCATTCGAATTAACTGGGAAGAAATAACTGTTGCCGATGGCTATCGAGTTTATCAGCAAATAGACGGCGTTTATACTAATATTGCAACGCTTTACGGCAGTGATATTTTGACCTATAGAATTAATGGGTTTGATGCGAACACTGAATATAGCTTTAAAGTTAAAGCGTTTTATTGGGACGAAGACGGAAACACCATTTGGCAAGAGGCAAGTGAGGCTTATTTTGCCTCAACGAAAACCGAGCAAGCTCAAATGACGACGTACACGAGAACGTATGATGCAATTCGTTTAAACTGGCTTGAAATTGATGGTGTAGACGGCTACAGAGTATATCAACTAATCGATGAT
>JAWXUR010000022.1:0-26210 GCA_044426265.1 Clostridia bacterium | reverse complement strand
ACACAACAGGTGACACATCAGGCGACACAACAGGCGACACATCAGGCGATACATCAGGTGACACATCAGGTGACACATCAGGTGACACATCAGGCGACAGCACTGGTGACACAACAGGTGACACCACAAGCGAAGCAGATTGCGATTGCATCTGTCACTCAACAAACTGGTTCGTACAAATTTGGTATGGACTTGTTAAAGGCATTTGGAAACTCTTCAATGTTAACAGAATTTGTGAGTGCGGAACAGCAATTCACTATGTTTTCTAATAATTTTTGATTTAATCAAATAAAAAGGTGCAGGCTTAAAGGTCTGCACCTTTTTGGGTTTTACAGCTTTTTCGCTTTGCGAAAAAAAGTACCGCCCCACCGAAATTAAAACAAGCGAGCAACATGAAAAAAGCGGCATCGTCAATATCAACGATGCCGCTTTTTGCGTTTATTAAAACTAATTTTTATTTAATTGTAACGATAGTAACACCGTTTTCGCCCTCGCCATAAACGCCCAATCTAAACGCTTTAACGCAGCTATGTCGGCGCAAAAATTCGTGGATACCCTTGCGTAAAACTCCAGTGCCTTTGCCGTGAATAACAGTGAGCTCACCAAGCCCAATACGCATGCAGCGGTCAATGCTCAAATCAACTGCCATGATGCCTTCTTCAACACTCATGCCACGAAGGTCACAGCGATTTTCAGTTGCATCTTTTGGTGTGAATACGCTTTCAGTTGCTCTCGCTTTAACTTTTTGCTTAGTTTCTTTTTTAGGGGCAGTTTGAATAAGTCGCAGATTTTTTTCAGGAGTTTTCATCTTGATTATGCCTGCCGTCACTTCAATTCTGCCTTTTTTATCAGCAAGCGCTGTAACCACAGCATTTGTGTCAATGTCGGCAATGATAACATCGTCACCAATTTTCAGCGGACGAGGTAGAGTGTAATCCTCTTCGAGCAAGGCGCTTCTAACAACTGGGTTAGTGATGTCGTCAAACTCTTGCATACCTTTTCGCATCATCTGCTTAGCACGTCTTGCCATCTCGTTTTTATCTTTGGCTTTTGCGCTTTCTTTTTTCATCTCTTCAAGCTCATTCACCAATGAATACGCTGCTCGCTTTGCTTGGTCAACCACTCGAGTGGCTTCGGTTTGAGCCTTTTCCATTTCACGCTTTTTGAGCTTTTCAATTTCGTTTTTATATTCTTGAGCTTTCTTTTTTTCTTTTAAAGCATCAAATTTGATTTTTTCTGTTCGCTCTTTTTCGTTTTCATATTCTTGACGACTTCTTTGAAGTGACTCAATAACATCTTCAAGTTCAGCGTTATCACTGTTTAAAAGTGACTTAGCACGCTGCACAATCTCATCACTCATGCCAAGTCTGCTAGAAATTGCAAGCGCATGAGATTTACCAGGAATACCTATCATAAGGCGATAAGTTGGTCGAAGTGATTCAACATCAAATTCGCAGCTTGCATTGATAACTCGATCTGTTTTTTGAGCGAATAATTTCAATTCAGAATAGTGAGTTGTTGCGGCAATTTTTGCACCATTGAGGTGCATATGCTCAATGATTGACATAGCAATAGCAGCACCCTCGCTTGGGTCTGTACCTACTCCCAATTCATCGATTAAAACAAGACTTTTGTCATTTGCCGTGTTTACGATATCGATAATATTTGTCATGTGAGATGAAAAAGTTGAAAGTGATTGTTCAATGCTTTGCTCGTCACCGATGTCAGCTAACACATGCTCAAAAACTGAAATCTTGCTTTGATCACTAACTGGAATCATCAAGCCGCACATACACATGAGCGAAAGCAGCCCCAAAGTTTTAATCGAAACAGTTTTACCGCCAGTGTTTGAACCAGTGATCACAAGCGTGTCAAAATCAATGCCCAAGCTTATGTTATTTGCAACCACTTGATGTTTATCAATCAGTGGGTGACGTGCGTTTTTAAGATCGATAATTCCCTCATCGTTAAGCTCTGGCGCACTCGCTTTCATTTCGTACGCAAGTTTTGCTTTAGCAAAAATCACGTTTAATTCAACGCAGCATTCATAGCTATATTTAATGCTTTCATAAAATTCACCAGCTTGCATTGAAAGGTCGGTGAGAATTTTTTCGATTTCATCTCTTTCCTTGCTTTGAAGAACTTTAATGTCATTGTTAGCTTCAACAACAGCTGCTGGCTCAATGAAAACAGTTGAACCAGTCGAAGACGTATCGTGCACTAAACCCTTAACCTCGCCACGAAACTCGATTTTAACCGGCACAACATAGCGCCCATTTCTCATGGTTACAATTGAATCACGCAAAAACTTTTGATAGTGAGTTGATCTTGTCATCTTGTCAAGAATTTCTCGCACTTTTGAGCTTGCAACTCTGATTTTGCGGCGAATATCACGAAGAGTTGATGAAGCATTATCAGACATTTCATCATCACTAATGATAGCAGAAGTGATTTGCTCTTCTAAAAATTTATTTGGAGATAGCGCATCAAAATAGTTATCGAGCGCATTATCTAAGCTAGAATGATTTTTTCTCCACTCACTTAATGAGCGAATAACTCGAAGAACCTCCGCAATGTCGAGCAGTTCACGCATGCTAAGCGTACTGCCAGCATTTGCACGAGAAAGCGAGCCGTTAACATTTTTTAAGCTGCCAAAACTTGGCGCACCAAAACGAGCCATTAACATATGAGCGTCAACAGTTTGATTAAGTGAGGCTTGAGCCAAGTTTAAGTTGCACTCAGGCTTTAAGTTTTGTGCATTATATCTTGCATCATCGCAAGTGGTGAACTCCGAAAGTTTATTCAAAATTTTTGGAAGTTCAAGGGATATGTAGTGTCTATTCATTTTATTTATATTAACTCCTTTGGTTATTAATCAGTCATAACCTTATAAAAATCAAGTGTTTTAAATCTGCGATTAGTTGCGATTTTTAAATAACTTTCTGTTATGTAATTTAGTTTATCTAACCCCTCATCTGAAAGCGCAAAGTTAAACAGTTTCTTAGTTTCACAATAACAAATATGCCTCATGGCAGTCACCACTCCAATTGGTATGTTTATCGACTTGCCATCAGGTTTGCAATCTTTGCAAAATAAGTCGCCAAAAGTTGGACGAAAAAACATGAATTCCGATTCAAACGCTGCACAGTTTTGGCAAGCGATTAAGTTTGGCATATATCCAGCTAAACACAGCAGTCGCAGCTCAAAGGCAGCCTTAATGATTTTTAAATCACGCTTTTTGTTCACGATTAAATACACACTGTTTAAAATTAACCGCAAAAAATCATCTGATTTTTCTTCTCTTGGTGCAAGCTCAAAAATGATTTCAGCAAAATATTGCGCCAAACTTAGCGATAATAAATCTTCACGCAGCGAAAAAAATGCCTCGATTGAAGTTGCTTCTTGAATGCGATAAACATCTTTTTTAGTTTTATTAATCGAAAAATCAGAATAACATAAAAGCCCCGTTGAGGCGGTGTTTTTGTTTTTGATGCTTCTTCCACCATTAACAAAAGCCTTGATAACGCCATGCGTATCAGTTAAAACAGTGACTAAACGATCATAATCGCTAATAATCTGCTCCCTTATTACTATACCTTTTGCCCTAATTATCATAAGCGTCCTCACCTAAATCAAGATTTTCAATGTGAATTTCTTCAGCCGTTTCAGCATCATATAAGTCTAAATCAAAAAGATTTTGCATTCTTGCATAAGCCACATAATCTTGCACTTTTCCAGTTTCAAGGAATTTATTCCAAAGTTCATTCTTCTTCATTTTCATCACCCTTTTTAAAATTAACGTTGATATTAATCTTAACCAAAAGCGAAGTTTTAGCACAAAAAACAGTGCCAAAAAAATAAGAAAAATTTTGTGTAATTTTTTATGAATTATAAAATAGTTGCAATTTGAAAGCTTTTGGCGTACTTTTTTGGCAAAGCCAAAAACTGTACCACAAAAATTAATCTAAGCCGAAATTGTGGATAAGACCGTCACGGTTTCTCCAGTCTTCACGAACCTTAACCCAGCATTGAAGATTAACTCGGCACTCGAAAAATGCTTCCATATCTTGACGAGCATAGGTTGAAATACGCTTGAGTTGAGCGCCTTTTTTGCCAATAATGATGCCTTTATGGCTCTCTTTTTCGCAATAGATAGTCGCTTCAATGTCCATGAGGTCAGTGTCTGGACGCTCTCTCATTTTTTCAATGCTAACAGCGATGCCGTGAGGGATTTCTTTGTTTAAAAGTTTAAGCGATTTTTCACGTACGATTTCACTTGCAATAACTCTTTCAGGTTGATCAGTGAGAGTGTCATCTGGGAAAAAGTGAGCTGATGGTTGAGCGAGATTTGTAAGCTCAGTTTTAAGCTCGGCAATTCCCTCATTTTTAACCGCACAAACTGGCACAATTGCATCAAAATCAAAGAGTTTACTCATATACATGATTCTTTCGATTAGGGCGCTTTTAGCTTCCATAGTGTCGATTTTATTGATAGCCAAAATAACTGGCATTTTTTGAGTTTTGAATTTTTGAATTAATTCGAGTTCGCTTTCACGAAGATCACCTTCAGGTTCAACCACGAAAAGGCAGGCATCAACACCAGAAATGCTATCGCCAACAGCCTTAATCATTTTTTCACCAAGCTTGTTTTGTGGCTTGTGAAAGCCAGGTGTATCAGTGAAAACGAGTTGATTTTCATTTTCAGTTAGCACGCCCATGATGCGTGTTCTTGTGGTTTGAGGTTTGTTTGAAACGATTGCGATTTTGTGGCCTAAGATACAATTGAGAATTGAAGATTTGCCAACATTTGGGCGACCTACAATCGCAATAAAAGCTGTTTTTGTCATTTAAAAATATTACCTTTCATTTTAGCCGTGTAGCTATATTTATACATTATAATCATACACGCAAACGCTAAAAAAATCAAGCCTTTTGCACATTATAATCACTCAAAGCAAAATATTTATTTTTTAGTTTTAAAATTGTGTACATTGTGGAAAAAATATGCTATAATTTGGTTGATATTATTATATAATTGGGGGATTTTATGATGCAAAATAACGGACTCACAAAACGCAAAAAACTAGGTTACTGTAGCGGAATTTGTGCAGAATCAATTCTGTATAATATGTTTTACACTTACTACTTATTTTTCCTAACAGATGTTGCTCATCTCGATCCAGCTTTAGCTGGCACAGTGAGCCTAATCTCTGTTTTTTGGGACGCAGTAACAGACCCAATCATAGGGCATTATGCGGATAAAGATGGATCAGACAAACGCAAATTAATGTTTAAAGCCGCCTTTCCAGTAGGGCTATTTTTCATCGGTACGTTTTTACCTTTGAGCGACACTGGAGATGCGTTCAAGTTCATTTTTTACACAGCAATGACAATGCTATTTTGGCTTAGCTACACTGTTTACACTATCCCATATTACGCAGTTGTTGCAGAAATCACCCAAGATTATGATGAGAGAACTCAAATTCGTGGCACAAGCTCAATGTTTAACACGGTTGCAATCTTAATCGGCAACGCAGTGCCATCAGTTCTTCCAACCGCCTTAGTTGGCATAGGTTTAACCACCGCTCTAGGCTGGACAACAACCGCCGCTATTTTGGGCGTACTCGCTATCATATCCGCCATTATTGCAGCGAAAAGTTTGCGTGGTGTTGTTATGCTCAAGGAAAACAGCGAAGCGAGTACACCAAAAGAGAAGTTTTCATTTAAATCTTATTTTGAAATTTTGAAAATCAAACCTTTTAGATGGTTTGTGATGTTCGTTTTCTTCTTCCTCATCGCCTCTGCCATGATTCAAACCAACTTCGCCTACCTCGTTAAAGGCAGACTCGGCATGAGCGAGGACGACATGGTCATCGTTATTGCGACCTTAGTTGTGGTGATGGGCTTAACAATTCCGCTCGTGACAAAGCTTGCGGAAAAAACTGATCGCAGAATCACAAGCATAGTTTTCATTTCAATCATGTTTGTTGGCTGTGTGAGCCTGAAATTCATCGGCATCAACAGCATTGTCACTTTGATTTTATCCGTTATGTGCGTAGCGATTGGTCTTGGCTGTTTCTGGACAGTTTTTTACTCCATGGCTTACGATTTAGTTGAGGTTGACGAGTTCGTTAATGGCAAAAGACGTGAAAGCATGATCACAGCTTTCCCTCAATTCTTCCAAAAGTTTGGCGCTGCAATTGGAATGTGGCTCGTTGGTCAAGTTCTTTCTTTTTCGGGGTACAGCGGCGAAGCCGCCCAGCAAACAGAAAGTGCAAAGGCTGCCATTGAGTCAATCGCAACAATACTTCCAGCAATTTTTTTAGTTTTTTCAATCATCGGTCTTGTGTTTTATCCTGTCACAAAAGAGCGTTTTGCTTTGCTTAGTGAAAAGTTAGAGCGTAAAAATAACGGTGAAGAAGTTGACACTAAAGGCTTAGAAAAATTAGTTTAACAAGGAGAAAACAATGTTACAAGTTAAAAACGTAACCAAAAAATACGGCAAGATACTTGCAAATAATGATGTTTCGCTAAACGTACCTCAAGGGCAAATTGCAATTTTGATTGGATCAAATGGCGCTGGTAAATCAACTCTCATGAAAGCCATTGTTGGTCTTTTGCGAATTAAAGGCGAAATCACAATTGGTGGCTATGATAATAAATCAATCGAAGCTAAGTCACTTCTTGGCTATGTGCCAGAAATGCCAGCGGTTTATGATATGCTCACAGTTGGGGAACATTTGGAGTTTATCATGAGAGCATATAAAATGCTAGATGATGGGCTTAGTGATGAGCTACTCAAAAGATTTGATTTATATAACAAGAAAAACAAGCTCGGTAAGGAGCTTTCAAAAGGAATGCAGCAAAAACTTTCTATTTGCTGTGCGCTGGCTCATAAACCTAAGCTTATCATCTTTGACGAACCAATGGTAGGGCTTGACCCAAGAGCGATTAAAGAGCTTCAAGAAACTTTCAAAGAGCTTAGAGATGGCGGCGCAACTGTAATTATTAGCACGCATATGCTAAGCAGCATTGAAAACTTATGGGATACTGCGTACATCATGAGCAGTGGGGAAGTTAAGGCGACACTTTTTTCAAATGAACTCGGCGAAAATTCAAACAAAACACTTGAAGAAAGATTCTTCGAAATCACTGAAAGCGGTGAGAAAAGATGAATGCTTTTTTATACTTAACTTCAAAAAAAGCTAAGCATAGCATAATTGATATTTTTAAAAAGCCAAGTAAATTAATCACTACTATATTAATAATATTACTAGTTATTTTACAAATTATTTTTGGCGAACTTGAAGGCACAACTGGCGGTTTCGCCCAGCGTGACACAGCGGAGTTTTACGCAATCATCTTAGCATTTTTCACTTTCATGTTTTTCTTAATCAGTTACGCAGGCTTTGGTCGTGGCTCGTCTATGTTTACAATGCAAGACGTGAACTTGATGTTTTTAACGCCAACAAAGCAAAAATCAGTGTTAACCTATGGTTTAGCTCAAGGTTTGAGCAGAGCTGTTTTAAGCAGTCTATTTCTCATTTTTCAATATACTTGGATGCATGACACCTATCAAATTAGCCGTTGGGATTTGCTTTTTGTTTTAATCGGCTACGTTTTCACGGTGTTCATCGCTCATATGTTAGCTATGATAATTTATTCGCTGACGTGTAATAGCGATAAAGTAAAAAAACTTACAAAAGCAATTTATTTTGTAGCTTCAGGTGTGTTTGCACTTTATTTCATTTCTATTATAAGTGCAAATGAAGATGAAAGATTAGCGATTTTAGTTGAAAAAGCAAACTCAACATTTTCGCATTTCATTCCATTTGTTGGCGTTATTCGCCTTGGAGTTGTTGGCTTAATTGAGTTTAATATAGTTAAAATTATGATTGGCATCTTCAGCATAATTGCATTTGTTGCACTTTATTACTTTGTGGTTTCAAAGGTCAATTTTGATTTTTATGAAGATGTGCTTTCCTCAACCGAAATTTCTCACAGTGCGATTTTATCTCGCCGTGAGGGCAAGGTGTACGAACCACTGCCAAAGGTGGTTAAACTTGGAAAAGTTGGCTTTAAGCAAGGTATGGGCGCAAGGGTAATTTTGGAAAAAGACAAAATTCAAAGACGAAGAAGTAAGATTTTTATTTTCGATTCAAATTCACTGATAAACCTTGCAATGATAACACTAGTTGGTCTTGTTATTGATGACTTCATCACAATTATGATTGTAAGCGCATATTCATTGATGATGTTTTCAGCAAGCGGCACATGGACAAAGGAACTAGGACTTCCATATGCGTACCTAATTCCGCAAAAACCATTTAAAAAGCTAATTTACATCGTAATTTTGCAATTCAAAAATGTGATTTTAGAAAGTTTACTCATATATCTGCCACTGTTTTTTATGTACCGCTTTGGCTTAACTGAGTTTTTGACAGCAATCATGTTAAGGTCAACTTTCGGCTGCCTTTTCACAGCGTTTAGCCTTTTTGTTAGAAGGTTTTTATCTATGACTATCAACAAAAACAACGTTGTATCGTCAATGATTTACATTTTAGGCTGCTCACTTGTGTGTGTGCCGTCTTTAACGTATGGCATAGTGGTATATAACTTTTTTGGCTACACCTTTTTAAGCGCTGTTGCAGCGGTGGCACAAGTGAATCTCGTGATTTGCATAGTCTTAGTTTTTGCAAGTCGCAACTTATTAAAATATGTAAATAATTAAAATAAATTCAAGTTAAGGAGAACCCATATGAAAGGTATAATTTTAGCTGGAGGCTCAGGCACAAGACTTTATCCACTAACAATGGTGATGTCAAAACAGCTTTTGCCAGTTTATAACAAACCAATGATTTTTTATCCACTTTCAACTCTTATGCTCGCAGGAATTCGAGATATTCTCATCATCTCAACTCCACAAGATATAGCAAACTTTGAAAGACTCCTCGGTGACGGCTCAGATTTTGGCATTAACTTGTCTTATAAAGTTCAACCCTCTCCAGATGGTTTGGCTCAAGCGTTTGTACTCGGTGAAGAATTCATTGGTGGCGAGTGTTGCGCAATGATTTTGGGCGATAACATCTTCCACGGTAACGGCTTAGGTGGAATTTTGAAACAAGCTGCACAAGATGCGCAAGAGGGAAAATCAACTGTGTTTGGTTACTTCGTAGACGATCCTGAACGTTTCGGCGTTGTTGAACTCGGCGAAAATAACGAGGTGTTGTCAATCGAAGAAAAACCACAAAATCCAAAGTCAAATTACTGCGTAACCGGACTTTATTTTTATGATAAACGAGTTACACAAATGGCTAAAATGGTTGAAAAATCAGCTCGTGGCGAATATGAAATAACTGACTTAAACTTATTGTACCTCAAAGACAAGAGCCTTAGCGCAAAACTCTTAGGTCGTGGTTTCACATGGCTTGACACTGGCACTTTCGATAGCTTAAACGAAGCGAGTGACTTCGTTAAAATCACCGAGGGCAGACAGTCAATCTTAATCAGTGCACCAGAAGAAATCGCCTATATAAACGGCTGGATAGACAATCAAACCCTAACAAAAATTGCACAAAGATATGGCAAATCGAGCTACGGAGAGCATCTTATGCGAGTGGCTCAAGGAAAAATCAGATATTAAAAAAATAGCGAGGTAAATGGAAAAATCCACTTACCTCGCTTATATTTTTGTTGTTTTTTAATCAGCAAATCTTAAAATTTGCTCAACGTCAAGTCTTGGTGTTGCCTTTGTTTCTTGCTGTGTCATCATGCCAAAAGTGATGATGGCAGCAACTGTTTCATCTTTTGGTAAATCAGCAATTTCAGCGATAACTTCATCATCAATCACACCGAAAATGCAAGTGCCAACGCCTTTTGCATGAGCTGCAAGGCAGAAAGTTTGGCAGGCAATTCCAGCATCAAAAACTTCCCAAACGTTGCCTTTTGAGGTCACGTAATCAGCATCAGGGTCGAATTTTCCGCTCTTGCCTTTAACAAAGCTAAGCACCATAACGCCCTTTGCATTCTTGAGAGTTTTAACGTTGTAAGCAAAACCTTTAACGCCAACATCTGCAATCTTTGCGATTTTTTGTGCATCGTCGATAACTGTGTACCTCGCCACTTGCAAATTTGCCCAAGATGGAGCAAATCTTGCAACCTCGATAATTTCTTTCATAAGCTCATGGCTCACTTTTTCATCTTTATAGTGTCTAACACTTCTGCGCTCTTTGAGCATTTCAATTGCGTCCATAAAAATCTCCTTAATTTAGTTTATATTAATTATTATTGCTATTATATCTCAATTTATAACATAAGTCAATTATTTTTATTTTTCGACATTTTTCGACAAAATTTCACGTAAAAATATGATACAATACAATTGAAACTAGTTCTCACGAAAAACATGAGCTAATTTCTAATAATTAATTTAAAGGAGATACAAAATGGCAAAAACAATTAAAAGCAAATTCAAAATCACAACGGCAACCCTTCTAATGGTGCTTAGCATAATTGCATTTATGCAATTTAATGCATTGGCAACAGACGAGTGTGAGCATTCATATGATGTGTGGCAAGTTTCATATGAAGCCACTTGTTTAAGAACTGGTCTTCAATCAAGAACGTGCCTACTTTGTGGAGAAACTCAAAGTGAGGAAATCCCTAAAACAGAGCATTTATATTCAAATTGGATAGTGAGCACTGCCGCAGGGTGTGAAACCGCAGGCATAGAAACTGCTTATTGCTTATATTGCATGACTAGCAGCACAAGAACAATTGAAGCAACAGGGCATAGCTATGAAGATTTTTACACCATTGACATTGAACCTACATATTTATACACTGGCACAAAATCAAATCACTGCTCAAATTGCGATAGCAAAATAAATTCAACTGTTGCCGATGTGCTTGAAGTTCAAACTGTACAAAATGTTTGCACCACAGCAACAAGCAGTTCAAGCATAAGCTTAAGTTGGGATAAGGTAGATTATGCAACAGCTTACATAGTTTATCAATATATCGACAGCTCTTGGATAAGAGTGCAGATTTTAGACAGTAGCATAAATTATTGCACCATCGAGGGGTTAAGCACTGGCACTGTTTATAAATTTAAATTAAAAGCCTATGTGATAGAAGACGGCACAACTGTTTATGGCAGTGCAACAGACACTCACACAACTGGTACTGGGCCAAGTGCAACAACAATCACATCAAATTCTGAAACTGATACCGCAATAAGAATTAATTGGCAGGCTGTCACAGGCGCTTTGGGTTATAAAGTTATGATTTATCAAGGAGAAACTCGCCTTGAAACTGCTTTTGTTGATGCGGACACTTATACATATCGATTTGCTAATTTATACACTTTAAATGAATATTATTTTGAAGTTTATGCTTATACGCAAGATGACGATGAAATTTTATATGGTGATTGCAGTGCAGATTATAGTGCCTATACCGACCCAATTGAACTCGATATGCTAGATCATTCATGTACTTTAGATAGCGTAACTTTGAACTGGGAAACTGAATATAATGCCTCAGGATATCGAGTTTATATCAATTTAGGCAGTGGATACACATCAATTAAAACGCTTTCAGGGGGTGATATTAGTCAATATACCGTTGATAACTTAGATAGTGGAACAACATATTTATTTAAAGTTAAAGCCTATTTTTACACTGATGACGGAACTCTTTGGGGGTTAGCGAGTGAGGCGTACAGCGCTGCAACTTTGCCACCTCAAGTGATTATGACCACTTTTACCAACACAACAACAGCTATAAGAATTAACTGGAATGAAATTAGCAGCGCAACTGGATATTTAGTTTATATCTATAATGCAGGTGATTGGATATTATTAAGCGATATCAACGATTCATCGACAACAACATATCGCTGTGAAAATCTCGTAATTAACACAGCTTATATTTTTAAAGTTCAAGCTTATTTAGTGATAGGTGATCAAACTTTTTATGGTGAAGAAAGTGAAATGTATGTTGCTTTCACTGACCCAAGTTAGTTAAATTAAAAAAGAAAAAACTGCCAATAAACCACAATTCAAATCGTGGCTTATTGGCAGTTTAAATTTTAGTTTTTAATCTTATTTGAAATACTCAACAGCAGATTTAAACATCTTAATGTCATAATCGCCGTAAACATTTTTGTAAAGACCATCACCAATTCTTTCGCTGTGTCCCATTTTACCAAATACTCGACCATCTGGAGAAGTGATTCCCTCGATAGCGTGCATTGAATCATTAGGATTAAACGCAACATCATAAGTTGCTTGATCATTTAAGTCAACATATTGTGTTGCAATTTGACCATTTTTAGCAAGCTCAGCGATTGTTTCTTCACTAGCTAAGAAACGACCCTCGCCGTGTGAGATTGGCACATTATAAACATCACCAACGTTTGTTTGAGCGAGCCAAGGCGACATATTTGATGCAACTCTTGTTCTAACGATTTTAGATTGGTGGCGAGCGATTGTGTTAAATGTGAGAGTTGGGCAGCTTTCATCAGTGTCCATGATTTTGCCGTACGGAACAAGACCAAGTTTGATGAGAGCTTGGAAACCATTACAAATACCACACATTAAGCCGTCACGATCTTCGAGAAGAGAAGTCACCTGCTCTTTAATAGCAGCGTTTCTGAAAAATGCTGTGATGAATTTACCACTACCGTCAGGCTCGTCACCGCCAGAGAAACCACCTGGAATGAATACCATTTGAGCAGTTTCGAGTTTCTTAGCAAATGTTTCAATGCTTCTTGCAATGCCATCAGCACTAAGATTGTTAAGAACGATGATTTCGCTTTCAGCACCTGCATAATCCATTGCCTTAGCACTGTCATATTCGCAGTTAGTGCCTGGGAAAACAGGGATAAGAACCTTAGGTTTAGCCACCTTAATAGCAGGAGCTTTTCTTTCAGTTGCGTTGAAGCTAAAGTTAGAAACTTCAAGTTTTTTAGTTGGAATATTGCAAGTGAAAACAGATTCGAGTTTGTTTTCGTATGTGTTTAATACGCTTGAAACTTCAACTTTTTCACCTTTATAAGTGTAGGCTTTTTCATCTGTAACATAGCCGATAACTTTCTCATCAATTTCTAAGTCATGATCAACTTCAACTAAAAATGAACCATAACCGAGTTTAAACATATCTTGAAGTGAAACACCATCATCAAAAGCAAAACCTAAACCATTACCGAAACTCATTTTCATAACAGCTTCTGCGATGCCGCCTAAGCCGAGAGTGTAGCATGAGTGTCCTTTGTCAAATCTTAAAAGGGCAGTAACTTTGTCAAAAACTTCGAGAAGTGACTCAGTGTTTGGAAGTCCGTTTTCGTCATACTTTGGTGTGATTTTAATAAGTTTGTTGCCAGCTTTTTTAAACTCATTAGAAACGATGTTTTTAACCTTATCAGTTGTAACAGCGAAAGAAACGAGTGTTGGAGGAACTTCGAGTTCTTCAAATGTGCCGCTCATTGAGTCTTTACCGCCGATAGCAGCAATTTTCAGGTCTTTTTGAGCCTTGTACGCACCAAGTAAGGCAGCAAGAGGCTTGCCCCAACGTTTGCTATCTTTATTAAGTCTTTCGAAGTATTCTTGGAAAGTGAGATAAACATCTTCGTTTTTTGCGCCAGTAGCAATAAGCTTTGCAACTGATTCAACAACAGCCATGTAAGCGCCATGATAAGGTGATTTTTCTGTTAAGAAAGGATTGTAACCCCAAGACATAACAGAGCAGTCGTCTGTACGCTTTTTCTCTGTTGAAATCTTTTGAACCATAGCTTGAATTGGAGTGAGCTGATTTTTACCACCAAAAGGCATAAGAACAGTGCCAGCACCAATGCTTGAGTCAAATCTTTCACTAAGTCCACGTTTTGAGCAGATGTTTAAGTCACCAGCAAGATTGCTAAGACCATCAGCAAAAGCAGTTGGAATTTCATTTTCATAGCTCATAGCTTTGCTAACATCAACATCAATGTGTTTTTCAGCACCGTTTGAGTTGAGGAAGTCACGAGAAATGTCGCAAATATTTTTGCCATTCCAGTGCATAACAAGGCGTTTTTCGTCTTGAACACGAGCAACAACGCAAGCGTTGAGATTTTCTTCGTAAGCAAGAGCTAAGAAAGCATCAACATTTTCTTTTTCAATAACAACAGCCATTCTCTCTTGAGATTCACTGATTGCAATTTCTGTGCCGTCAAGACCTTCATATTTTTTTGGTACAGCGTTGAGGTCAATAACAAGTCCATCAGCGAGTTCACCAATTGCAACGCTAACACCGCCAGCACCGAAGTCGTTGCAGCGTTTAATCATTGCACAAGCTTTTTTATTTCTAAATAAGCGTTGAAGTTTTCTTTCTTCTGGAGCGTTACCTTTTTGAACTTCTGCGCCACAGCTATCAAGTGATTCGATAGTGTGAGATTTTGAAGAACCTGTTGCACCGCCACAGCCGTCACGTCCAGTTGCACCGCCGATGAGAACAACAATGTCACCATCATCTGGGCATTCTCTGCGTACGTCAGTTGCAGGAGTTGCAGCAACAACAGCACCGATTTCCATTCTCTTAGCAGCATAGCCATCATGATAAATCTCATCAACAATGCCAGTTGCAAGACCGATTTGGTTACCATAAGAAGAATAACCAGCAGCAGCAGTTGTAACGATTTTGCGTTGTGAGAGTTTACCTTTGATTGTTTCGCTAACGCTCTTGAGTGGGTTAGCAGCGCCAGTAACACGCATTGCGCCATAAACATAAGCACGACCTGAAAGTGGGTCACGGATTGCTCCGCCGATACAGGTGGCTGCGCCACCGAAAGGTTCAATTTCAGTTGGGTGGTTATGAGTTTCATTTTTGAAAAGGAGAAGCCAAGGCTCACTTACGCCGTCAACTTCAACGTCGATTTTAACAGTACAAGCATTGATTTCCTCAGATTCGTCGAGTTTTTCAAGGAAACCTGCTTTTTTAAGGTATCTACCACCAACAGTTGCTAAATCCATGAGGCAAAGTGGTTTATGTTCTCTGCCTAAGTCTTTTCTTGTTGCGAGATAATCTTCGTAAGCTTCTTGAATGAGTTTATCTTCAAATTTCGCATTGTCAATGATTGTGCCGAAAGTTGTGTGACGGCAGTGATCAGACCAATAAGTGTCGATCATGCGAATTTCAGTGATTGTTGGATTGCGATTTTCACTAATGAAATAATCTTGGCAGAATTTGATGTCGTCATTGTCCATTGCAAGAGCGTATGATTTAACAAAATCAACAAGACCAGCTTGATCAAGATCGATGAAACCATCTAAGATTTCAACTTCGCTTGGAACTTCGTAGCTCATTTTGAGAGTTTCAGGTTTATCAAGTGAAGCTTCACGAGCTTCAACAGCATTGATAACGTACTTCTTGATTTGCTCCATCTCATCAGCAGAAACATCACCATAAATCATGTAAACTTTTGCAGTTTTAACGATTGGTTTTTCTTGTTGTGAAATGATTTGAATGCATTGAGCAGCAGAGTCTGCACGTTGGTCGAATTGACCTGGAAGATATTCAACAGCGAAAACTTGAGCGTCATCAGCAGTGATTTCTTCGCTTGCTGTGTCAAGTTGTGGCTCAGAGAAAACTGTACCTACGCAGTAGTCAAAAAGCTCCTTGTCCATTCCCTCAGCATCATATCTGTTGATTAAACGAACGTTTTGTACGCTTTGAATTTGCAAATTACCTTTGATGTCAGCTAAAATGTCACGAGCCTCATTTTCAAGACCCTCTTTTTTCTCGACAAAAATGCGATATACCATTTATTTTGCCTCCTTAGCTTTTTGACCAATGTCATTTCTATAATATTGGTTTTCAAATTTGATTTTCTTAGTCATTTCATATGCTTTTTCGATTGCTATATCTAAGCTTTCACCGCAAGCAGTTGCGCCAAGAACACGTCCACCAGCTGTGACAACTTTGCCATCAACGAGTTTTGCGCCAGCAACGAAAACATCATTTGAAATTTCTTCTGGAATTGAAATTTCAAAACCAGTTTCATATTTTTGTGGGTAGCCATTTGATGCGCTAACAACGCAACAAGCATGCTCATTTTTGAATTTAACTTCCACATCAGCAAGAGTTTCATCATGAACAGCTTGCATGATTTCAAGTAAGTCACTATCTAAAAGAGGCAGGACAACTTGAGTTTCAGGATCGCCAAAACGGCAGTTATATTCGATAACTTTCACCCCATTAGGTGTGAGCATTAAGCCGAAATAAAGGCAGCCTTTGAAAGTGCGATTTTCAGCATTCATTGCGTTCATTGTTGGAATGAAAACAGTTTCCATGCACTCTTTTGCCACTTCGTCAGTGTAATAAGGGTTTGGAGCAACAGTGCCCATGCCGCCAGTGTTAAGACCAGTGTCACCATCACCAGCACGTTTATGATCCATTGAAGAAATCATTGGAACAACAACTTTGCCATCAGTGAATGAAAGCACAGAAACCTCAGGGCCAGTCAAAAATTCTTCAATAACAATGTTGTTACCACTTGCACCGAAAACTTTGTCGTTCATGATTGAATCAACAGCTTCTTTTGCCTCATCACGAGTCATTGCAATGATAACACCCTTGCCAAGAGCAAGACCGTCAGCTTTAATAACAGTTGGAATTGGCGCAGTTTCGAGGTACTCGATAGCTTTTGCCGCATCACTGAAAACTTCATATCCAGCAGTTGGAATGTTATATTTTTTCATCAAATCCTTTGAAAAAACCTTGCTACCCTCAATGATAGCAGCAGCTTTGTTAGGACCGAAACAAGGCACATCGATTGCTTCAAGAGCATCAACGCAGCCAAGCACGAGAGGATCATCAGGAGCAACAACAGCAAAATCAATAGCGTTTGACTTTGCAAATTCAACAATTGCGTCAATATCTGTTGCACCAATTGCAACCAAAGTCGCATCACTGATCATGCCGCCATTACCAGGTAAGGCGAAAATTTCAGTGATTGATTTATTTTCCTTGAGTTTTTTAATGATAGCGTGTTCACGTCCACCGCTACCGACAACCATAATTTTCATAGGATAGCTCCTTGTTAATTTTAGTAGTAAACGACCCAATGTCGTTGAGTTTTGTTTTTTAGTACAATTTTAAATAAACGCTCATCATGTAAAGCTTTACTCAATTTTTCTCGAAAATTGCGGTTTCTTAAGGCAGAGCCTTAAGGCTGCTCGCCGCAGCGAGCGAAACACCCCATCGTCAAAAACCGCAGGAAGATAGCAAAAGTGTCCAGTGGACATTTTTGCGTAAGAAACCCTCGGCGGGGGTTTCTTGATTTTGCCAAAGGCAAAACAAAGCAATCTGACCGATACGAAAAACTACATATAAACGCTTAAGTTACCAGCGGTTTTACGCAATATAGCAAAAACCTACGGACAACCGCAAGGGTTGTCCCTACAATCTAATGTAAGTTGTGGGCGTAGCCTTTTTTGGCGGTAAACCGCCAAAAAATTGTACCATCAAATAAGTTTCGACTTAATAAATAGGGAAGTGTGAGCAAAGCTCCGTAACTTCTTTAGTAACTGTGTCTTTACAACCATCAAAATCAACAATAACTTGTTTGATCCATTTTGCAATCATAACCATCTCAGCTTCTTTGAAACCACGAGATGTGATTGCTGGTGTACCAATTCTAACGCCAGAAGTAACAAAAGGACTTTTTGGATCGTTTGGAATTGTGTTTTTGTTAGCAGTGATGTGAACTTCGTCAAGTCTGTGTTCGAGTTCTTTACCTGTGAGCTCGAATTTGCGAAGATCAAGGAGCATTAAGTGGTTATCAGTGCCACCTGAAACGATGTCAACACCCTCAGCCATGAGTGCTTCGCAAAGTGCAGCAGCATTTTTCACAACTTGTGTTTGATATTCAGTAAATTCTGGTGCTAATGCTTCACCAAGTGCAACTGCTTTAGCTGCGATGATGTGCATTAATGGGCCACCTTGTGTGCCTGGGAAAACTGCTTTTTTAATTTTAAGAGCGATTTCTTCGTCGTTGCAAAGAATCATGCCGCCACGAGGGCCTCTAAGTGTTTTGTGAGTTGTTGTTGTCACAACATCAGCATATTGCATTGGTGATGGGTGAAGTCCAGCAGCAACCAAGCCAGCGATGTGAGCCATGTCAACCATGAGCAAAGCGCCAACTTCGTCAGCAATTTCACGGCATTTTGCAAAGTCAATAACTCTTGCATAAGCACTAGCGCCAGCAACAATCATTTTTGGTTTGCATTCAAGAGCGATTTCACGCATTTTATCGTAATCGATCATGTGAGTTGTTTCGTCAACGCCATAAGGCACGATGTTGAAATATTTACCAGAAATGTTAACTGGTGAGCCGTGAGAAAGGTGACCGCCCTCTGAAAGGTTCATGCCCATTACTGTGTCGCCAGGTGCAACGAGTGCAAAAAATGCAGCGAGGTTAGCGTTAGCGCCAGAGTGAGGTTGTACGTTTGCAAAATTTGCTCCGAAGAGTTTTTTTGCTCTTTCAATTGCAAGTTCTTCAACTTTATCAACACAGAAGCAACCGCCATAATAACGTTTACCAGGGTAGCCCTCAGCATATTTGTTTGTTAAAACTCCGCCAGCAGCAAGAAGAACAGCTTTTGAAACGATGTTTTCAGATGCGATAAGTTCAATGTTGTGTTGTTGTCTAACGAGTTCTTCGTCACAAGCAGCGTATACTTCAGGGTCGAAGTCGTTTAATTCAGCAAAAAAGTTTTTCATTTTAGTAATCTCCTCAAATTATATTTTTTATTAGTGGTGGAAAAGACGCATTTTTGTAAATGACATCACGATTCCATATTTATTGCAGCAGTCAATAACTGCATCATCACGAATTGAGCCACCAGGTTGAGCGATACAAGTAACACCGCTTTTGTGTGCTCTTTCGATGTTATCAGAAAATGGGAAGAATGCATCAGAAGCAAGAGCCACACCAGTTATGGCGCTAAGATAGCTTTTTTTGTCTTCGTCAGTGAGTGGTTCAGGTTTTGCAGAAAAATAATTTTCCCAAATGCCATCAGCGCAAACATCTTCTTCATTTTGGTTGATGTAGCCGTCAATAACGTTATCTCTATCAGCTCTGCCAAGTTTTGGCAAAAATGGTAAGTTTAAAACTTTATCATGTTGGCGAAGAAGCCAAGTGTCAGCTTTTGTGCCAGCTAAGCGAGTGCAGTGTATTCTTGATTGTTGACCAGCGCCAACACCAATTGCTTGACCGTCAAAAGCATAGCAAACTGAATTTGATTGAGTGTATTTAAGAGTGATTAGAGCAACGATTAAATCGATAACAGCGCTTTCATGTAAATCTTTGTTTTCAGTTACGATATCATCGAGTAAGTCTTCATCAATAACGAAGTTATTACGTCCTTGCTCAAAAGTGATGCCGTAAACTTGTTTAGTTTCGATTTCTTCAGGCACATAGTTCTCATCAATTTTAACGATATTATAGTTGCCACGTTTTTTTTGTTTAAGAATTTCTAAAGCTTCGTCAGTGTACCCAGGAGCGATGATGCCATCTGAAATTTCACGTTTGATGATTTTAGCGCAAGTTGCATCGCAAACGTCACTAAGAGCGATCCAGTCACCGAAGCTGCTCATTCTGTCTGTACCTCTAGCTCTTGCATAAGCGCAAGCGATAGGTGACTCGTCTAAACCTTCGATGTCATCAACAAAGCAAGCTTTTTTGAGTTTTTCAGGAAGTACACTGCCAACTGCTGCTGCGGTTGGGCTAACGTGTTTAAAAGAAGCTGCTGCTGGAAGTTTTAAGATGTCTTTGATTTCTTTAACTAATTGCCAAGAGTTAAAAGCATCTAAAAAGTTGATGTAACCAGGGTTACCGCTAAGAATTTCGATTGGTAAATCTTGATCATTTGCCATGAAAATTCTTGATGGTTTTTGGTTTGGGTTACAACCATATTTGAGTTCAAGCTGTGTCATTTGAAATTGCCTCCTTAAACTGTAAGTTCAGCACTAGCATCGCCAGTGTAATACTGATTGATGATTGGAGTTGCCTCGTTTTTGATGAAGTTTTCAACTTGTGAAACGCTTCTACCAACATATTTTGCAGGATCAAGATGAGAAAGAATCTCTTCTTTTGAAAGAGGAATAGTTTCGTCATTTGCGATTCTGTCGATTAAGTCATTTTGACCGCCCTCAAGTTTAACAACAGCAGCTGCAGCATGAGAGTGTACACGGATAGTTTCGTGAAGTTCTTGACGATTTCCGCCACGTTTAACAGATTCCATCATGATGTTTTCTGTTGCCATGAATGGAAGTTTTTCCATAACACGTTTTGTGATGATTTTGTCGTAAACCACGATGCCAGAAGTTACATTGATATAAATGTTTAAGATTGCATCAACTGCCAAAAATGCTTCTGCAACACTGATTCTTTTGTTAGCACTATCATCAAGAGTTCTTTCGAACCATTGTGTGCCAGCAGTGAAAGCAGGGTTAACAGAGTTTGCGATAACAAGGCGAGCAAGAGCAGAAATTCTTTCACATCTCATTGGGTTACGCTTGTAAGGCATTGCAGATGAGCCGATTTGATTTTTTTCAAATGGTTCTTCACATTCTTCAAAAGATTGTAAAAGACGCATGTCATTTGAGAATTTATAAGCACTTTGAGCAAAGCCAGAAAGGCAAGCTAAAAAGTAAGAGTCAGTTTTTCTTGAATAAGTTTGACCAGAAACAGCAACGCATTTATCAAAGCCCATTTCTTGAGCGATTTGATTTTCGAGCTCGTCAATCTTAGCTTCATCACCTTGGAAAAGTTCAACGAAACTTGCTTGTGTTCCTGTTGTACCTTTTTGACCGAGGAGTTTAAGGTTATCCATTTGATATTGGAGGTTTTGCATGTCTTGAATGAGTTCATACATCCAAAGAGTTGCACGTTTACCAACTGTTGTGAGCTGTGCAGGTTGAAGATGAGTGTAAGCAAGGCAAGGAACAGCTTTATAAGTGTCAGCAAAAGCAGTTAAGTTTTTAACAACTTGAGCAGCTTTTTTTTGTACGATTTCAGAAGCCTTGCGAATGATGATAACGTCGGTGTTGTCACCAACATAGCAGCTTGTTGCGCCTAAGTGAATGATAGATTCAGCCTTAGGTGCTTGTTTACCATAAGCATAAACGTGTGACATAACATCGTGACGGCATTCTCTTTCTCTTTGCTCTGCAACGTCATAGTTAACATCGTCTTTATACATTTCAAGTTCAGCGATTTGCTCGTCAGTGATGTCTAAGCCAAGATTTTTCTCAGCACGAGCAAGGGCAATCCAAAGTTTACGCCAAGTTGTGAACTTGAAATCCTCTGAAAAAACATATTGCATATCAGGGCTTGAATATCTAGTTGAAAAAGGTGAGATATAATTGCTTTTATTAGTTGACATAATGCATCCTCCAATTATTGATTCTTATTGATAAGTTTGCTTGTAACTTCTTTAGTTTCAAGGTTTGTGTACCTTACGTAAAGAGAGATTTTGTTTTCTTCATTTAAATTATTCCAAATGTCAGCAGTTAATTCATCAATGCTGTTTGGAATGCTAATTCTTTCAGGCTCACCCATGAAAGTTGGGATAGGATCGCCGTCACAAACGTAAGTGTGAATGAAGTGACCAACACCACAAAGAGCAGGGTAGCTAAAGAAAAATCTTGAACACGCAGAGCCAACTTTGTCACTGCTTTTAAGAATGCTCATTTCATAAGAAAAATCAGAGCCGTTAAAAGTTGTCATTGTGCTGATTCTTGGTGTGAAGTTTGGTGCATCTGGCTCAAATTCACGAGTGTAAAGCGAATTTATGAAACTGTCACCTTTAACAATGAAATCATAAATAGTGTCAGTTTGATCTCCATTAGTCACGATTAATTTATTTTCATGCTCTTTAATAGCACTATAAATAATAAGCGATGGGTCTTCGAGTTTGCTTTCGTCAAAAGCTTTTGTGATGATGTCACTGCCTTGTGTTGCGAAAATTCTGTTACGACTATTTTCGCTTCTGCCCATAATAAAATAAGCATTAACAGCGTGAGTGCCATCAGCAGTTTTGCCATTGATGATGCCACGACCAACATAAGCATTGCCTATGATTCTTTCGCCAATTGTTTTTGCTTCGTATACGTTCATGTGGGTTCTCCTTTTATTTAATTAGTTTAGTTTTGATTCTAATTCTAATAGATATTTATCAAAATCCGAAATAAAATTATTGTCTTGAACTATTCGATATTTTTCAAATTCCGATTCGGCATGGGCTTTTGCAAGCCGTGCTGTTACTTTTCCGGAATCTTTTAAAATATCTTTATCCATAAGCAATAAAAAGCCATTCAAACGATTTTCCCAGTCATTCATAGTCATAGGAATATTTCTCATAGCCATTAATTCAGCCATATCGAGATAAGCAGTGACGATTCTTTGTAGCTGTTGTATTTCACTATCATTTAAATAGTTTTTTGCAATAATTACATCAGATTTATGAATTTTGCTGTCTGGTGAACCGTCCCAAGATGTCAATCCCATATTCTGTTTTTCGGCATCTGCTCTATTATAAATAACTTCAGCAGCGGTTTGACCATGAATACTATAATGCATTTTATTTTGAACAGCAGCAAAAAATCGTTTTGTGGCGGTTGATGATGGATCATAATCTAAAGATGTGGCATAAATATCGGTGATTTTTTGATAAAATCTTCTTTCAGATAAACGAATTTCACGAATTTTTTCAAGTTGTTTTTCGAAATAATCTTTAGTTAAAATAGTTCCGCTGTTTTTTAATCGTTCGGTATCCATTGCCCAACCTTGGATTGTGTAATCTTTTACGATTGAATTAGCCCATTTACGAAACAAAACGGCTTTTTCATTATTTACCTTAAATCCAACAGCTATAATCATTTGCAAATTATAATGGTCAATATTTCTTGTTATTTCTCTAGTACCTTCCGTTTGAACTATTAAGTATTTCTTAATAGTTGAACTTTCTTGTAATTCGTTATCATTATATATAGTTTTGATATGTTGATTTATAGCTGGAACACTAACATCATATAAGGAAGCCATCATTTTTTGGGTAAGCCAAATGTTTTCATTTTCATAACGCATTTGTGTGCTATTAGAATTATCTCCAGTAGCTGCAACAAAAGTTAAATATTCAGCAGTTGATGAGCGTATTGCTTTCTCTTCTTTCAAAAAATCACTTCCTTTGTTAGTATATTATATCAAAATTTAATTTTTAATTAAATCACAACAAACCATTTCAGTAGCCTGTGGCAAAATCTTCCACTCGGCTTGCTCCATGATTCGTTTTTGTAGAGTTTCAGCTGTGTCATCTTCCAAAATGTCAACAGCTTTTTGCATGATGATTTTTCCGCCATCTGGAATTTCGTTCACGAAATGTACGGTCGCTCCGCTCACTTTAACCCCATATTCTAGTGCAGCTTCGTGGACGTGTAGTCCGTAAAAGCCTTTGCCACAAAAAGATGGAATGAGTGATGGGTGGACGTTTAAAATTCGATTAGCGTATTTTTTTGTGAAGTTTTCACTTAAAATGCACATGAAACCAGCGAGCACGATTAAATCAATCTCATTTTCTTCAAGGCAGTTTATGATAGCAGTTTCAAATTCAGCAGCATTAGCAAAATTCTTTTTAAGAAAGAGTGCTGTGTCAATATTAGCATTTTTAGCTCGAGTGAGGGCGTAAGCCCCTTGTACGTTTGAAATAACTAAACTGATTTCACCGCTATTTATAATGCCAGCAGTTTGTGCATCAATTAATGCTTGAAGATTTGTGCCGCCACCGGAAACCAAAACAGCAATTTTTACTTTTTTATTTTCCATATTGCGCCTCTTAAACGATTTCGATTTTGCTTTCGCTATTAACGATTTCACCGATGATATAAGCATCTTCGCCAGCAACTTTAAGAATCTCAAGAGATTTTTCAGCATCTTCTTTAGACACAACAATGCTCATGCCAACGCCCATGTTGAATGTGTTGAACATATCACGCTCAGGAATTTTGCCTTCGCTTGCGATAACATCGAAAATTGGAAGAACTTTAACGCTGTCTTTTTGAATTTTTGCGCCAAGACCATCTGGAATGCTTCTTGGAATATTTTCATAAAAACCACCGCCAGTGATGTGAGAAACACCTTTAACTGTGATTTGCTCAAAAAGAGCGAGCATAGGTTTAACATAAAGTTTTGTTGGTGTGAGAAGAGTTTCACCGAGTGATTTTCCACCGAGTTGATCAACACCGATTTTGAGATCGTTTGATTCAACATCGAAAACTTTTCTAACAAGTGAGAAACCATTTGAGTGAACACCGCTTGATGGAAGAGCGATAATGATGTCGCCAGCAGTCATTGAAGCATTATCAATGATTTTGCTCTTATCAACAGCACCAACGCAAAAACCTGCGAGGTCGTATTCTTCGATATCGTAAAAACCAGGCATTTCAGCAGTTTCACCACCGATGAGTGTTGAGCCAGTTTCAACGCAGCCGTCACAGATGCCTTTAACGATTTGCTCGATTTTTTCTGGTACGTTTTTACCGCAAGCGATATAATCGAGGAAGAAAAGAGGTTTTGCACCGCAGCAGATGATGTCATTTGCACACATTGCAACGCAGTCAATGCCGATAGTGTCGTGCTTGTCCATTAAAAATGCAAGCTTAAGTTTTGTGCCAACGCCGTCAGTACCACTAACTAAAACAGGGTTTGGCATATTTGTGATGTCAAGTTCGAAAAGTCCGCCGAAACCGCCGATGTCTGTTTTCATGCCATTCATCATTGTTCTTGCGATGTGAGATTTCATGAGTTCAACTGCTTTATAGCCAGCAGTGATGTCAACGCCAGCGTCTTTATAACTTTGTGATTGTGAGTTGTTCATTTTAGTTACCTTCGCTTTCTGAAATTTTTGATTCGAAACGATTTTTGCTTCCCTCAGTTGGGATTTGTGTTGGATAACAGCCATCAAAACATGAGGTGCAATAAGTTGGTTTGCTTGAGTCTGTCCAAGCGATTTGTTTAGCGTGTTCAATGGTTAAATAACCGAGTGAATCAGCGCCGATTATGTCGCAAATTTCTTCGATTGTGTTGTGGCAAGCGATGAGATTTTCTTGTGAGTCAATGTCAGTGCCATAATAGCAAGGATTGAGGAAAGGAGGAGCTGAAATTCTAACGTGGATTTCAGTTGCACCAGCTTCACGAAGAAGTTGAACAATTCTTGCGCAAGTTGTGCCACGTACGATTGAATCATCAACCATAACAACACGTTTGCCCTTAACGACACCTGAAAGTGCATTGAGTTTGATTTTAACTTTATCTTCACGGCTTTCTTGACCTGGAGAGATGAAAGTTCTGCCGATATATTTGTTTTTGATAAATCCAATACCATAAGGGATATCAGATGCATTTGAAAAACCGATTGCAGCATCGATTCCTGAGTCAGGTACGCCGATAACAATGTCAGCATCAACTGGGTGTTCTTCAAAAAGGAAAGCACCAGCTTTAAGTCTTGCATTGTGTACGCAGCGACCATCAATGATTGAGTCAGGACGAGCGAAATAGATGTATTCAAAAACGCAAAGTGATTGAGGTTGTTTTTCGCAGTGATCTTCAATTGAGCGAACACCATTTTTATCAAACACCACAATTTCACCTGGTTTTAAATCACGAATTAAAGTTGCACCAACGCTGTCGAGTGCGCAGCTTTCAGAAGCCACAACATATTTTCCATCAGCAGTTTTACCATAGCAAAGAGGTCTAAAACCTTGCTCATCTCTTGCAGCAATAAGCTTTGATGGTGACATGATAACAAGCGAATAAGCGCCTTTGATGCGATCCATTGCCTTGTTAACAGCTTGCTCGATTGATGGAGCAGTGAGTCTTTCTTTTGTGATTATATATGAAATAACTTCTGTGTCACTAGTTGAGTGAAAGATTGAACCTTCGAGTTCCAACTCTTGACGAAGTTCATGCGAGTTAACGAGATTGCCATTGTGAGCGAGTGCCATGCGCCCTTTGATGTGATTTACAACAATAGGTTGAGCATTAGATCTGTCGTTTCCGCCTGTTGTACCATAACGATCGTGACCAACGCAAATTGTGCCCTTGCCCAGTGATTTAAGTCTATCAGGAGTGAAAACATCGTTTACAAGACCGATGTCTTTATAAGTTGAAAAAA
>JAWXUR010000118.1:0-4945 GCA_044426265.1 Clostridia bacterium | reverse complement strand
TTTGTCACACCGCACTCTCTACTCAATGAAAATTTAATGAGTTGGGCTTTTTGTGCTACTTCCTTTTGCCGAATTTTGCTGTCTATTAGTAAACAAGTTTACTAATAGCCTTATACGTCGAGCCTTATCGATTTTCTCCAACCGATGAACCATTGGTTAGTTGGGTTTAGGGTGCATTATTCCTTAAGTTGCTAGCATTGAGGTCGCCCCTACATTTACAATGCGTGCAACGCACGCCACCATAATTTTTCATTATTCATTTTTCATTTTTCATTGCGAACGCAGTGAGCCCTCCTCCACAATATCCCAGACAAAAAAATAACTTTCCAAATACGCAAACCCAACAAAAAAAGGTGGTGATAATTTGCAAGAGCTTAAAGAAAAAACGGACGCTTTAGTCAACAATAATTATGGCTTAGTTCATTCGTGTGCTAACAAATTTCGAAAACGTGGTGTGGAATATGACGACCTTTTTCAAGCTGGGTGTATCGGCTTAATCAAGGCATCGAGAAACTTTGACGAAAGCCGAGGTTTTGCGTTTTCAACCTACGCTGTACCTGTTATTTTGGGCGAAATTAGGCGAATTTTCCGTGATGGTGGCAGTGTCAAAATTGGGCGTACATTAAAAGAAAAATCGAGAAATGCAATGAAAATTAAAGAGCAACTTGCAACAGAGCTTGGGCGAGAGCCAAGCATTAGTGAGCTTGCCAAAAAGTTAGATTTAGACATTTATCACACCTGCGAGTTAATCACAATTTCCATGCCAACGATTTCACTCACGAGTACAAACGAAAACTCCGATTGTCAAATCGATATTCCAGTTGAGCCGCCTGAAGAGCAGCTTGCAGACAAAATGGCACTTCGCACTGTTATGGATACTCTTGATGAAAAGGATCGCCGCTTGATTGAACTTAGATATTTTGATGGCTTAACGCAGGTGAAAACTGCTCGGCAATTAGGAATGTCGCAAGTGCAAGTTTCACGCAAGGAAAAGGCGATTTTATTGAAGCTTCGTGAGTTGATGCTAAACTAAAAATCTTGACTTAAATAAAACGTTCAAATTAAATCTTAGCTTATATATTTTTCACATTGACAATTACCGCAATAATTGGTATACTTGAAATTAAAATATATGAAAAAACCGAGGTAACTCAAAATGAAAAATTGCAAAATTCCACAGGGCTATAAATCTGCCCTAAATTTAAAGCAAACTCAAGTTGCTATTAAAGATGTAAAAGACACTTTTGAAAGCAAAATCAGCGACTCCCTCAACCTCACTCGTGTTAGCGCACCTCTTTTCGTGCAAACCACAACTGGACTTAATGACAACCTCAACGGAACAGAAAGACCAGTTAATTTTGACCTTTTTTCAGGTGAACATTTTGAAATTGTTCACTCACTTGCAAAATGGAAAAGATTCGCACTCAAAAAATATGGTTTTGCTCACGGCGAAGGACTTTACACTGATATGTTAGCTATCAGACGTGATGAAGAAACTGGCAACATTCACTCAATTTTCGTTGACCAATGGGATTGGGAAAAAGTTATTGATAAGACTGAAAGAAACGAGCAAACTCTCAAGTCAACAGTTGAAAAAATCTATAATTCACTTAAACAAACTCAAGATTTTATCTTCGAAAAATTCGGTGAAGTTGGGCAAAAACTTCCTCAAAACATCAGCTTTATTTCAACTTTGGAGCTTGAAAAAATGTATCCGAACGAAAGCCGCAAAATGCGTGAATATCTTGCTGTTAAAGAGCATGGTGCTGTGTTTATCATGGGTGTTGGTGGCGATTTGGCAGATGGTGAGCCACACGATGGAAGAGCTCCAGATTATGATGACTGGACACTCAACGGCGACATCATGGTTTATTTTGAAACATTAGACATTGCACTTGAACTTTCTTCAATGGGCATTCGTGTTGATGAAAAGGCACTCGAAAATCAGCTCAAAATTCGTGGCTGTGAAGACAGAAAAGCGTTCCCATTTCATAAGGCTCTTTTAAATGGTGAACTTCCTTACACAATCGGTGGTGGCATTGGTCAATCACGTATGTGTATGTTTATGCTTGGTAAATGCCATATTGGTGAAGTTCAAACTTCGTTTTGGAGTGATGAAGTTATTGACTATTGCGCAAGCAAGGGCGTTGAACTTTTATAATTCATAAATATAATGAGGCTGAATTTAGATGTTAAATCTGAAATCGGCCTCTTTTTTTCGTACCTTTTTTGCGGTTAACCGCAAAAAATTGTACCACAAATCAAAAACTCTCTTTTATTTTTTGAAATAGCTGTTAACAAAAAGAATATTTTGGATTTTTATTGACTTTTTATTTTGAATTGTGTATAATTTTAATAGTCGAAAATTATGTTGGTGGAGTTTTTAATTTTCTATCACGTCAATTTTCAGATTTGAATTTTAGCTTAAAACAAAAAAATGTTTTTAATTTGAAAGGAATAATAATCATGAACTTAAACTTACGTAAAAAAGAAGATTGCATGTTTGACGAGATTTCTCTCGGCGAAATCATGCTTCGCCTTGATCCAGGCGAAGGCAGAATCAAAACAGCTCGTAGCTTCACTGCTTGGGAAGGCGGCGGAGAATATAACGTAGCTAGAGGCTTACGTCGTTGCTTCGGCTTCAAAACAAGCGTTATCACAGCTTTTGCTGAAAACGAAGTTGGTCGTTTAATCGAAGACTTCATTCTTCAAGGCGGTGTTGACACATCTCTCATCACTTGGAAAGATTACGATGGTATCGGCAGAAACGTACGTAACGGCATTAACTTCACAGAACGTGGCTTCGGCATCAGAGGTGCTGTTGGTGTTTCTGATAGAGGTAACACAGCAGTTGCAAACCTTAAAGCTGACGAAATCGATTTTGATTACATCTTCGGCACACTCGGTGCTAGATGGTTACATACTGGCGGTATCTTCGCTGCTCTTAGCGAAAACAGTGCAGAAGTTGTTTTAGCTGCTGTTAAAGCTGCTAAAAAATATGGCACAATCGTTTCTTACGACCTCAACTATCGTCCATCACTTTGGAAAGATATCGGCGGTCAAGCTAAAGCTCAAGAAGTTAACAAAGAAATCGCTAAATATATCGACGTTATGATCGGTAATGAAGAAGATTTCACAGCTTGCCTCGGTTTCGAAATCGAAGGTAATGACGAAAACCTTAAAGAGCTTCACCTCGAAGGTTACTACAAAATGCTTGAAGAAGTTACTAAAGTTTACCCTAACTTCAAAGTTATTGCAACAACACTTCGTGGCGTTAAAACTGCAACAGTTAACGACTGGAGCGCAATTTGTTATGCAGATGGCAAAGTTCACAAAGGTCTTGATCTTCCAGGTCTTGAAATCATGGATAGAGTTGGCGGCGGCGACAGCTTCGCTTCTGGTCTTATCTATGGTCTTATCACAACTGAAGATCCACAAACTGCTGTTAACTACGGCGTAGCTCACGGTGCACTCGCTATGACAACACCAGGAGATACTTCAATGGCTAGTCTTAAAGAAGTTGAAAACATCGTTAAAGGCGCTGGCGCTCGTGTTCAAAGATAGTTTGAAAACATTATAAAACAAAGCAACCGACTTAGGAATTTTCCTAAAGCGGTTGCTTTTTTTGGTGCTATTTTTATTTATGCTATCAAAGGTATTGCAAAAGTTGAGAATTTGTTTTATAATATAAAGAGTTACAAATAAAAAATTAACTGGAGGTGCTTGATATGAAATATAATTACCATACACACACTGCTCGCTGTATGCACGCTGTGGGCACTGATGAACAATATGTTGTTGCGGCTATTGCTGCTGGATTTGAAAAAATTGGTTTTTCAGATCATTGCCCTTGGAACTTTAAAAATTTCACATCAACAATGAGAATGCACGCAAAAGAGCTTGAAGAATATGTTGCAAGCATTAGCGAGCTTCGTGAGAAATACAAAGATAAAATCGATATAAAAATAGGGTTTGAATGTGAATTTTATGAGCCACTCATGCCATGGCTCGAAAGCAAAGTGCGTGAAAACAAAATAGATTATCTTATCTTGGGTCATCATTTTAATTACCCAGAACACAGCTCGCCTTATTATGGTGAAACCACCGACCCTCAAGAAGTTATGAACTATGCAAATGAAGTTGTGAAAGCCGTTGAAACTGGTCTTTTTTCTTATATTGCTCACCCTGATCTTTTCATGCGCACATATCCAACTTTTGATGAAACTTGCAAAAAAGCTTCAAGAAAAATTATTCAAGCCGCAATTAATCATGATATTCCAGTTGAATATAACCTCTTAGGCTTAAGAAATCAATTAGTTTATGGTTCTCAAACTTACCCTTATCATAGCTTTTGGGAACTCGTTAGCGAAATGGGTGCAAAGGCAATCATCGGTCTTGATGTGCATGACCCTGAGCATTTTAACAGTGATTATTTATATGATTTTGCTCATAAAACTCTGAGTGAACTTGAAATACCATTGGTTGAACAAATCAAAATGTTTGAATATTAAAATATGCAAGCTGCTTAATTAAAAACTTGCTTGCATATTTATTAATTTTATGTTTTTTCTGTTTTTCGGTTACCCCAACTATTGACAAAGAGCCAAATTATATTATTAAGGCTGACACGAATGCGTTTTGCATCAGTGTCAGCTTTTTTGAGTACAAATTAAAAACTTGCTTATATATTTATTAATTTTATGTTTTTTCTGTTTTTCGGTTACCCCAACTATTGACAAAGAACCAAATTATATTATTAAGGCTGACACGAATGCGTTTTGCATCAGTGTCAGCTTTTTTGAGTACAAATTAAAAACTTGCTTGTATATTTATTAATTTTATGTTTTTTCTGTTTTTCGGTTACCCCAACTATTGACAAAGAGCCAAATTATATTATTAAGGCTGACACGAATGCGTTTTGCATCAGTGTCAGCTTTTTTGAGTA
>JAWXUR010000021.1:0-26234 GCA_044426265.1 Clostridia bacterium | reverse complement strand
CGCAAAAATGTCCACTGGACACTTTTGCTATCTTCCTGCGGTTTTTGACGATAGGAGATTTCGTTCGCTGCGGCGAACGACTTAAGGCTCTGCCTTAAGAAACCGCAATTTTTTAAAAAAAATTGAGTAAAATTTTACATGTTTTTTCCTTAAGTTGCTTGCATTGGGGTCGACCCTACGTGGTCAAGTAATTGTTTTTTTACTGTTTTTCCATAATCAACACACTTGCCTGAATTGCGTTCAAAATCACCATAATTTTTCTGTTAATCAACAAACATAATAAAAAAATCTCCACAATAATTAAAAACTATATAATTACAAAAAGAGCAAACGCATTTTTGACTGCGTTTGCTCTTTGTTTTTATTTGTTTTTCTCAAACTGTGGGGGTGCATCTTTTTTTCGCTTGCGAAAAAATGTACGACAAAACCAAAATTTTATGCATATAAATTAAAATAATTTTGAACACCAGTCGCAATCGCTTCTGCTAATGCATCTGAATTGCTATCAATCATAAGCTTAGAGCACTCATCGTAATTAGTCATATAACCAACTTCTAAAAGTACGCTTGGACAATCTTCAAGGCGGTTTACGCTAAATGGATAATACATAACGCCGTCATCTAAACCAGACCATAGGCTTGTTTCGCCTGCGTACAGCACATTTTCGAAAGTGTCGAGCATTTCATCATAAATCGTGCTCGCTAATTCATATGACATCGCTTTATAATAATAAGCCGCTACGCCGTAATCATTATCATATTCTGAGCCGTTGGCGTGAATACTAATAAACAAGTCAGCATCATAACCTTGGGATATTGATTTTCTATCTTCGAGTGAAACATAGGTGTCATCATAGCGAGTTAAGAGAACTGTTGCACCCATTGACTCGAGTTCTTCTTTAACTTTTGCTGCTAAAATTAGGTTGATTGTTGATTCGTACACTGTGCTATGAATGCCGAGTGAACCTGAATCGTAGCCGCCGTGACCAGGGTCAAGCACGATAACTGCATCTGTGAGTGAATCTGGTGTGTTTTGAATTGTGAGCACCATTTGACCTGCATCGTTATACTCTAAGGTGTACCCAAAGAACTCACCTTGAGTGTATAATGGCATGGTGATTGTGACAGTTTCATCTGAAACTGAGGTTACAACCGATGCCGATGAAACAACGTCACTGCCTGAAACGTCAATTGTTCCATTTATTGAAGTTGTGTGATAAAATGTGAATGTTATGGTTTGAGCATCGAAGTCACTAACATGATAATCAACTGTGCCCGAGGTGTAATAATCTTGAGATTCAAAACTCATTGTGTATGGTACTTCCCAATTGGTGTCAAAAGTTATTGTTGTTTCTCCGCCCTCACTAACGCTTGAAGCCACTTGCATTGTATTATAATCTAAAGAAACGTTGTCGATTATTTCGCTGTCGTCAACCTTAACTCTATAGCCTGAAGCTAGGTTATAATAGCTGATATACTCGCCTGATGATGAGTCGTAAATATCAACTGTGTCAACGATATAATCCATTGTGCCATTAACCATGGCTGAAATATATGGAATATGATCTGTAGTGCTAGTTGTGCTATATCTTATATCGGCATAATTCGCAGTGATTATGCACACATCATTTGAGAAATACTCAGAGAATGTGCCAGTACCTGCTACTGTGTCTAAACTGCCAACAGTAGTTGAATTTGATTCGACATAATTTCCAACCACCGTTTTTTCTGTTGTTTCTTCAACAGATTCACACACCAAATATGCAATAACAGTTTCAGCAATATCGCCGTCATATTCACTTGTGAGAACAATGTCACCAATCAAGTTTACTTCTTCTAAAGTTGTTGGAGTTGTGACAGTTGCTATATAAGTTGAATAAGTGCTTGAAGATTCACTTTCAACTACAGTGATTTGTTCATCTCCTACTGTGAGGTATATCTCTGCTCCACTAAGAGCTGTTATTGTGAAATCAAAGCTCATATTAGCTGAAACTTCAATTGTACCACTTGGCGAAACGCTTTGAACCACTTCGCTTATCTCGCTTGAAGAAGTTTCAGTTCCGAAAGCATCACTTGTGCTATCATTATCAAACATTGATAATACAACATAGCCAATCAAAGCTACAGCTAAAACAACAACAATTGCCAATTTAACATTATTTAAATCTTTTGATTTTCCTTTGTTTTTCATTAATAAACTCCTTATTTTCATATACTTTACGAATCAATATTATATCACAAAACTATCTTTTTTACAACTTAATCTCTTATTTATTCAAATAAACTTTGCAAATTATTAAGTTCTTTTTTTATATCCTCATTTTCAAAATCAATGTTTACTGCTTTATAAAGTGCGAAACCAGCGCAGCCGTTTTCAAGGGCTAAACTAACTTGATTTGCAATGATGTCATCATTTTCAACCCACTCATCAATGCCATTTTCGCCAGCGTACTCATCAGTTGAACCAACTTTATATAACGCTAAACCTATCACTAACAAAACATCTGGCTCGGTGTTTAGGCTTGTCCACTCATTTAAACATGAGGCATAAGGGAAGGTTTCATTGTCAAATCCGAAATAAATTTGTGGTATAACCATGTCTGTGTATCCCTCACTGCTTAGCCAAAGGGAAACATCACAGTAATGTTCACTATAATTTTTTTCGATATCTCCAGAAGGACTTACACTCACAAGTATATCTTCGTTATATGATTTAGTTGTGATATATAAAGCACTCATCAAACTGTTTATGTTTTCTCTTCGAAAATCTGATAAGCTTAAAGTTCCACCGCTTTTTTCGTACGCTTCAAAGCTGGTGCTATCGATTGATTCATCTGTTGATGGGTAAAAATAATCATCTAAATGTATACCTGCTAAATCATAATTTTCCAAGAGTTCACGAACTCCATTTAGCACTAGTTCTTGAACTTCAGTTGAAGCTGGGTTGAAATAAATGCCAGTGTCTAAGACCATAACATTGTCACTTTCCTCTTCAATCCACTGAACGGCTATGTTATCACTTGAAAGCTCACTTGTATCGCTCGAGCCAACAAGAACACGATAAGGGTTAATCCATGCATGAATTGAAATCTCTTTTTCGTCAGCAACATCAATTATGGCTTGCAAATAATCAAAGGCGAGTTCGTCACCTTGAGTGCCAGTGATTAGATATGAGCTTGGAAAATATTCACTTGGATAAATCGAATCAGCAAAAGGTCTAACTTGCACAAAGAGGTTATCTATTCCACTTAGCACGAGATTATCCATAATTTGGGCGATATAAAGCTTATACCGCCGCTCATCATCAACGCACTCAGACGGAAACATTTCAAGATATGACAGCCATGAGGCTGAAAAAGTTTCGTCAGCAGATAGTATCGTTTCACTTTTGCTGCTAGACGTTGTTGTTGCATCAATGGCTACACTATCGTAAAGCTCAAGTGTGGTGTCATTAATGCTTTCTAGCACACTACCTGAACAGCCACAAAATGCAAAAATTATTATTAACATTAGAAAAATTATTCTTTTCATCTCAATCTCCTAAAAAAGACTTGACATAAGCTCAAAAAAAACTTACAATATTACTAGTAACTATTATTTATCGATTTTTTCAGCGTACATCGCTACGCTCACATTGGCAATGCCCTTGTTCTCAACTAAAACTATTAAAGGTGGAAACTATAAATGGCTATTAAAACTATTGAAAATGTATATATCAGCGACAGCGGCAGCACAAATGTTGTTGTGTGCCCACAGTGCAACAAAGCAACTGAAATTCGTGTGATTTCAAGCGCAGATTATGGTGCTGTTACACTCTTGCTCGGCAAACAAATCGAAACTGATTTCGGTGTTTGTCCTCACTGCTCGAGCGTTTTTTCAATTAAACCTGAATATCTTGCAGCAAAATCTGAGGGTACAACAGTGACAATGACACCAGATGATTTAACTTTAATGGTGGCTGGTAAATGATAAATACTTTAATTTTAGCTTTTGCCGTTTATCTTCTCGTAATTTCACTTATCACAATTATCGTCACAATTAGCGACAAAAAGCGAGCCATTAAGCATAAATACAGAGTGCCTGAAGCCACTCTTTTAACCTTGGGTGCATTAGGTGGTGCTTTTGCTGAATATGTTACAATGAAAAAGATTCGCCATAAGACTTTGCATAAAAAGTTTATGATTGGTCTGCCTTTGATTATGATTTTACAGCTTTTGGCTGTTGGTTCAATTATTTATTTAATTGTATCACAAAATATATAAACTATTCAATTTTAAATAGTAAACAAAAATCATTAAACTCTCTTTTTAAAAAGAGGATTTAATGATTTTTTATTTTGTCTTAAAATTAGGCACAAGGGATAATTAACATGCAATCCTCGCTTATTTCTTCGCCACTTAAACTGTTTTCTTCGCTAATAGCTTGCAATGTTGTGTTGTACTTTTTGGCGATTTCCCAAACTTTTTCGCCTTTTGTGCCAAAATAAACAGTTAGTGCTACGCTATCGGAATCCTTGAGGTTTTCTTCGTTTACGGTGATGTTGGTGCAAATTTTTTGGTTAACACTCGAATGTATATTCACAAAAATATGTGCTTGGATTTTCAGTTCAATCTTATCTTTGCCCATTTTTGAAAAATCAATTTTTTCAACTTGAAGTTTAGAGTTTGCGTTTATATTATCATATTCATCGTTTAATTTAAATGAAAATTCATAGTCAATATTTTTTTCGTTATATTGAATTTTGTCATTTTCATCAATATAAATTACGCTAAGGGCTAAATTGGCAATGCCATTAGCGTTATCTTTTTCGGTGGTGATATTAGTGCTGATTTTATTACACCACACATCAAGCACTTGTTTAATTTCACTTGAAGTTAAATCCACTGTTGTTTTAATGGTTCTTTGAAAATCGTCAATATGAATCAACTTATCAAAATTTTGCAAGGCATACTGTGAGTCTATTTCATATTTCGTTGAATAGCAATCAGTGATAAAGGTTATTTCTTCATTTTTAACGGCTTTGATAAAAGCTGAAATCTTGCACGCTATTTCAATTAATTTGCTTTCGCCAGAAGAATCGGTTTTTGTTTGCAAGCTCAAGCTTCTCACATCTAAATTAACATCGCAATCAGTGTTATCATCTATGCCTACAACTTCGATAATTTGGCTCACTGGCATTGAATGAATTAACTTTTCGAACTTCATTTCATCGCTATCGCAGCAATATAAAATCTCAAAAAAAGCTTCTCCCTTAATCAATATTTTGTTTGTGACAGTTTTTTTGCTCTCAATCACTGTCCAGCCTTGAGTGCGAAGTATTTTGCCAACTGGTGGTTTATCACTTGGTAAAACTAAAGTTTCGGATAAATCAAAGGTCTTTTCATTTTGAGAAATTAAAATTTCAACTTCTGTTTTTTCTTTTTTAGTTTCCACACAGCAACCAAGAGCATCACTTGGAAAGTCATGTTTTTGAGCATGAATGACAGTGAATTTAATTGAAATGTTTGCGTTTATGCTTGCCCTTCTTTGACTTGCTGCACGGCAATTCACATATTGCACAGTTGCATTAGCGGTTAAAATTGGATTGTTTGGAAGCTCTTTCACTTCAACAAACTTTGAAAGCTCAACTGTTTGCTCATAGCAATCAATCTTATCATCATCATTAACATAAATCAAGCGAACAACCACGTTCCCGCTTGCGCTCACTCTTTGACCGGATTCTTGAACTGAATTAATATTAGGGGTTAAGATGCATTTTAAAATGCTTTTTATATCGCTGCAATAATCTGGCAAGTTCATTTCTAAATCTATCGATTGTTCGGTGCTAACCTGACTAAAAACCTCTGAAATTGTTTTTGGCTCTTTTTGTAAATTAAAATCCATGTTTCACTTCTCCTTTAGCGTTATATGCCTAATATATTCTAAGAAAAGTATATTTATGATTAAAAAGATTTAAATTTCACTTGCTTTTGAATGAAAATTGCCGTGTGGGTCGCACCTCATAGTTGGGAACTTAAGGAAAAATAACAAACAATAATGGAGAATGGAGAATAGAAAATTAAGGGTCGAACCCTCAGTCAGCTTCGCTGACAGCTCCCTTGAAAGGGAGCCAGTGCTCCGATTGTAATTTTTTTGCTTTGCAAAAAAGGTTAAAATCCAAAAAATCTTCGATTTTTCCCATAATTCTCAATTCTCCATTCTCAATTCTCCATTTTCAATTTTCAATTAATTATACGATAAAACTAATTGAAAATCTCTTAAGTTCCCGAGTATGGGGTCGTACCTTTTTGCCGTTAAAACGGCAAAAATTGTACAACAAAAAAAGCCGTGTTAATTAGAAATCAATCTAAAACACGGCTTTTGAATATTTAATTTTCAACGGTTGTCACAATCACATCTTCATCTTCTTCATCAATCGTTGCAACAACATCGTCAATGTGAGTCACAGTGATTTGCGCCTCATATTCGCCAACAATCCAACAATCATTTATTTCATCGTTAACAATCGTGATGTTTGAAACATCGACTGTTTGAGCTGATGTTTTTGATAAACTAAGGCCAGAAACGTTGATTTCTATCTGCAAATCTTCTGCTGTTATTTTCGCCAAACTTTCTGCTGGACCAACAATAACAATTCCACCAAGAGCTTGATCGCCTAAATCAACAGAGTATTCATAATCTGTTGTTTTATTTGAAAGCACAATTTTTGATGGGCTTTCATCAACAACCAACTGATCTAAATCTGAAAAGTCAATTGTCACAGTTATTATTTCTAAGTCCGTGTCAACCAAACTTGCAGAAATTGTGTCTGCAACTGAAATTTCAATCACGTTTACATCGTTTGTTAGGGTTCTAAAATCAATTGAACCTAAACTTATCGCCTCAAGAGTTGCTTCACTTGAGCTATATGACACTTCAACTTTTTCAGGGTCAATCGTGTATTCAGGCAACTCAGATGAATAAATTGACGGCTGATTAACAAATTTTACCGTTAGCGGCAAGAAGTCATTTGCATAAACTGGAATCGTGACTGCGGCATACATCGTGCCATCTGTGATGCCAGATATCGTTAAAAATTCCTCGTCTTGAGATCTTGTTAAACCAAATGAAATTTCTGCTTCAACTTCTGTTGTTTGAGTTAAAGGCAAAGATGATTCATCAAACTCAACTTCAAAATATACACTTTCAATTTTATCAAGAATTGTGCTAGGCCCTGTCACTTCAACGGTTGTCATTGATGGCACTGCTTGACCAACTGTGTATGAGCCTTCAACAAGCGAATCTATATCTTGATTGATTTCAGTTAAAACATTAAATGTTTCAGTTGAAGATCTATCATAATAAACTGTGATGGTTGATGGGCTTATGCTCACCACTTCAACATCTCCTGAAATTGAGCTATCAACACTTGCAACTAAGGTTAAAATTCGATAACCTGTTTCATAAACGTATTCACTTTTAACTTCAAGGGTGATGTCATCTTTATCAAAATTATATTGGTTGATATTATAAGCGCTGCCCATAACTTCAACATCTGCAACTAAATCTTCATCGCTATAAAAAGCAACATATTCAGTTTGAGTTGACAAGATGCTTTGAACTGAAATTTGAACATCACTAACTATTCTAGTTGAATCATCACTATAATTAATAGCAATAATTGCCCACACAATTACGGAAACTACGATGGAAAAAGCTAGAAGAAATTTATTATTATAAAATAGCTTTTCAATAAAGCTGCTTTTTTGATTAGTTTTGCGACTGTTATTGCTATTAGCCATCTTTATCTTTCCTCCTTGTGAATGTACGCTTTGGTTTTTCAGTTTCGTCAAAAGTTAAAAATTCAATGAGAAGTTCTCTAAGATCACCCACTGAAATGTCTTTTTTAAGCTCACCACTTTTCGCATAAGAAACTGCGCCAGTTTCTTCAGAAACAACAATCACAAGTGCGTCGCTAATTTCGCTCATGCCAACAGCTGCTCTGTGTCTAGTGCCTAGTTCTTTTCCAATTTCGTTTTTAGTTAGCGGCAAAATGCAACCAGCAGCTTCAATTCTGCCATTTTTGATTACTGCTGCACCATCGTGAAGAGGTGAATTTGGAAAGAAAATATTTTCAATGAGTTGAGTTGAAATTTTCGCATCAACTTCATTGCCTGTTTTAATAATTTCGCCTAATAGAGTTTTGCCTTCAACAACTATTAACGCACCAACACGCTTTTCGCTCATGTTAGATGCTGATTTTGAAATGCGCCTTGCACACTCTTTTAACTCATCGCTAAGATCTTTGTTTCTTGAAGTGAAATGTGAAATAAAGCTCCAATTTCCACGACCAAAATTTTCGATAACTTGGCGAATTTCTGGTTGGAAAAGCAAGATAATAACCAAGGTGATGTCATTAAACAAGCGGCCAAAAATGAAGCTGCTCGCCTCCATTCCAAGGGCTGTGATGACAAGATTAACTAACAATAAAAGGGACAAACCTTTAACGAGCTGAAACGCCCTTGTTTGCCTTAACAATTTGATTGAATAATAAATCAAAAATGCCACCACTGCTATATCCAAAACGTCTACAAAGCTTATTGCAGACACCAAGCGCATCACTTGAGTTATTATATCTTGAAAAAAATCCACCATAATTTACACCAACTTTATCCTTGTTATTTTTATTATAATTTTATTATTTTCTCTTAATTCGGCAATATGATTATACCGTTTAAAATGCTTTTCTTTTATTATATCACAAGTCTTTTTAATTTGCAATTTTATTAATGTAAAATATTAAATTTTTTATATCTTTTTTATTGTTAAATACACCAGCGCTCACTCTAACCACACCGCTTTTAGTTGTGTTGTAGCTGTTATGTGCCAAACTTGCACACTGAAAACCTGCTCTTATCACAAAATCTTTTTCGTACAGCGCTTGCGCTACCTCTTCGCTGTGAGTTGTTCCAAGATTAAAAGCGACCACTGGCGAGAAAATGTTCCCATGCATTTGATCATAAAGTGTCGCATTTTTAATCACTGATAAATCTTCTTTTAGGATTTCACAAAGCTCAATTTCTTTTTCATGAATTGCCTTATCTCCACCATAAGAGTCAATAAACTCTAAGCCAGCATTTAAGCCTGCAATTGCACTTAAATTCATTGTGCCGCTTTCTAATCTATCTGGATAAAACTCTGGTTGTGTGTCGCTAAGCGAGTTGCTGCCAGTTCCACCAACAATTAAAGGCTCAACAGTGGCAGTTTTATTAAGCAGCAATATACCTAAACCCATTGGAGCAAAAAGTCCCTTATGCGCTGGCATACAAAGTGCATCGATAAAGCATTTTTGCATATCAATTTCGATAGCACCAGCGCTTTGAGCTGCATCAACAATAAATTTAAGAGAGTGTTTTTTTGCCAGCTTCCCTATTTTTTCAATAGGCAAAACTGTACCAAAAACATTTGAAGCATGGGTGCAGATGATAAATTTTGTGTTTGGTTTTATTAATTTTTCGAAGCTGCTCAAAGTTGTTTCATCGCTTAATGGGTCTACTTTTGCGACATCATAACTGATTTGACCACCGAGTTTTAAGCGGTGTACTGGGCGAAAAACGCTGTTGTGTTCTAGTGATGAAATTATCACATGCTCATTTTGTTTAACCATGCCGTAAACCGCCATGTTTATGCTTTGGGTGCAGTTGCTCGTGAAAATCACTCGATCTGGCTCACAATTGAATTTTTGAGCTAGTTTCATTCGAGTGTCAAAGATTAAATCACTTGCTTTAAGCGACATTTCATGCCCACTTCTGCCAGGGTTGGCGGCAATGCTTTGCTGTACTAAAAACGACTTATCTAACACCGCTTTTGGCTTTGGAAATGACGTTGCTGCATTATCAAGATAAATCATAGGCTGTCCCTATAACTTTCCACGCCTAAATTTTGAACATTGTTTTTAGCAATGATTGCGTGCGCCTCAAACACGTCACCGCTAACGTATAAGGCATAATTGCAGCCTTGAACATGGTTTGGGTTTGGATTTCTTCTCAGCCTCGAGGCAAAGCCTTCTTTTGCCAAAATACTGCTCGCCAATTGGGCAAGCGTTATGTTGGTGAATTTTATATATGTGTAATTCATGATTGTTACCACCTTTTAATTTTGTATATACTTTTATTATATGGTGGTTTTTTGATTTTGCTATATAAAAACACCGCAGCTATAATTAACTGCGGTGTTCATTAGTATTTTAAAATTCAAAGTTTGCAATTTCTTTTTCGAGATATTCTTGAACTTGAGTCATGTCTTCTTCTTCGATTAAAAAAGACATTGATGTGATTTCATCTTCATTAGTTTCACTCAAACTTTTTGTACCCTTAAAGATTTGCACAACAACTTTTTCAATTTCATCATCTTTTTGCATAGAGATATTATAGTTTAGGATATCGCCACTAAAAATGCCTTTCTCAGGGTCTGTGCCAACTGAGGCGGAATATGTGTTGTAACTGCCAAAAATTTGAGAACCACCTAGCAGCCATTTATATGATGGAACATGGATTTGATAATCTTTCATTTTGTGTCCTTATTATTTTCACCGCTACAGCTCAAATAAATCAAGCTAGTGCCGAAAAATCACCTTTCTTTATTGTTATCTTATTGCATTATCTCAGTTGCCAAAACTGCCCTTGCTTGTCTATAATAGCTCCAAACATAAACGAATGGAATAATAAAAACGCAGCTGAAAAGCCAAGCTGTAAAACTCAATTGCATTGAAAATGGTGACGCTTTTGAGCTGTTCATGATTTGCCCACTTTGAGATAGAGCCGACAAAAATCCTTTGTACTGCCCTGAAATATAAGAATATTTCATCAAAAAAAATGATGAAGTTGTTAGTTTATAAAATATAAAGCCAGAAACAAAGCTTGCTAAAACCCCAACACTCAAAACAGCTCCAACAGTAATTGACAATTGAGTTGATAATTGAAAAATCATAACCGAAATTAAGATTATAGTTGGAATTTGACAAAGCACAAAAAAGCACAGCTTAACTAAAAACAACCTGCCTAAAAACCATGAAGCTGGAAAAATTCTTTTAATTGAAAAATAATAAAAGATGTCTTTCATGCTTGCTTTTTGAAGTTGTGCTGATTTTAAAAAATATCTATCTACGCCTAAATTCCAAGCGCTAAAACTTGAAATGGCAAAAATTAATATTACAAAAGACACAATCAATTGCACTGCCACAGACAAAAATTGCTTTTGATTTCCTAATAATATGCTTATAAAACTTTGAGCAACATAAGGCAAGGAGCTTATTACAACCGCCATTGCTAGAGCTATCAGCATAACTAGAGTTAAAAATAAATTTTTATCTAGGATTAACATTTTACTTTTTAATTTAATCGTTGAATTCATCTCATCACTTCCCTTGAAATTATTGACATGAATTTTATTGATTAAACAAATTATTTACTATAATAATTTCCTTCATTCATAATAAATATTGCATTTTTTTGGCTTCCAGAAGTTGTTTTAATAAATCCGCCTGGAATTGAGAAAGAAATCATTGGATCTGATGAAGCTATGCTTGAAATATCAATCTTTATCAATGTGCTGCCTTCACTGATGGTGCAATCAACAAAACCTTGCGAAACATCTTCGTTGAAGAGTTGAATTTGAGTTGAATTTGCTGCAAATACTAAATTAGATTCCCAGTAGCTTGTATCTATAACTAAAACTAAATATTTTGAGCCGTCATAATATACGCTGGAGAATTTAAGCTCTACTTCTTGAGCAACTGTTGCTGTTGCGGTAGTTGTGGCTGTTGCTGATGTTGTGGTTGTGGTTGCACTTGAAGTGGTTGTGGCTACGCTTGCGGCGGTAGTAGATGTTGTTGCTTTTGTTGTGCTAATTATTTCGTCTACTACACTGCTAGCTAAAGAACTGATTAAATCGTCAGCATATTCTGATAAACTTTTTGTAGTACCAGTAGTAGTCGTATCTGATGAACTGTCAGATGAATCACTCGAGCTATCATCTGAACTATTTGGTGAAGTGATAGTATCCCGTGTTGTTGCGGTTGCAACAGTTGCGATAACAGAAGTGATAACTTCTGGAGCTGTTACATATGAATTTGAAAATTCAAAATCATCAGAGCCGTCTGCAGAGCTTGAAGTTGAACCGTCTGTTTCAGCATCAGTGATCACCACTTGAGTGGTTTCAACACTTGGAATAACTTTGTCAGGGTCTGTTGTGAGCACATAAGTCACATTCACATCTTGAGCAATTGTTGTGGTTTCTGAATAGTTGTTTTCAATTTGTGGTAATGTTGTTGCATCATCTTCGTTATCACCGCACGCAGTAAACAACATCAATAAACTCAAACACAACATAACGCCAATAATTTTACGCATTTGTTTTCCTCCAAAATATATACCTAGAAATAAATTCTCTTAAAACTAAAGTTTTCTTCTCTTGCTTATAATTATACCTCAAAAAATTGCAAAGTCAATTTACGTATTAAGAAACTTTTCTGAATTTTCTTTGATAAATCTTGATGATTTAAATTTAATTTGTTCACAGATGTTATGTTTTTCAAGATAATCATAAAACTCAGTTGTTTTCTTTTCATCAAAAGACACATCTTCTTGACTCACGTCATACATTTCGACAATCTTTTTAGTTTTTTCCGCTAAACTATCTTCGCCAATAAGCTCAAATGCTTCACAGATAAGATTTTTCAAAACGTCACCGTTTTCACCGAAAAACTCTCTCTCTTTTTCATCTTGAACAAAAACATCTAAAACGTAAATCAATTGAACTTCTTTAGGTAAGTTTGCAAAATCTTGCTCTTGCTCAGTTGATTTTTGCAGTTTGATTTGGTACGAGAGGGCTACGCCCTCTAGCAGTTCCCCATCGTCAGCGTTTAAAATCACATCTTGAGTTAAATCTTGATATTTTTCTTTTAATCCAACTAATCTTTTAATTTCTTCCTCTTCGTTTTTAAAATTAGTCTTATGTGCAGTGTACGCCAAAAGTGCTTTTTTGCAAATGAACATTGTGATAAAAAATATCACAACTAAAGCTACTACGTACGCCCAAAATTCTTCAAACCATTCAAGCATTATTATCCTCCTGTAAGGCTTTATAAATGTCGCCTTTTTTTATTCCAGTTTGTTTTGCAATCGTTTTTGCTGCCATGCTAACTCCAACATCTTGAGCTAACTCACTTGCCATTTGCACGGCAATTTCAAGTGTTATTTCTTCTTTTTCTTCCGGTTGTGCACCTTCAATCACCAGCACAATTTCCCCACGAAGTTTTTCTTCGGCGTATTTCTCACTGGCGTTTTTAAGTGTGGTTTTGATAACCTCTTCGTGAATTTTCGTGATTTCTCTAACGATTGTTAACTCACGCTCACCAAAATACGAATATAAATCCACTAAGGTTGTGCTTAATTTATGCGGAGCTTCGTAAAAAAGCATTGTTCTTTGTTCGTGAACTAATGACTCTAAATGCTCTTTTCTAGCTGCTTTATTCATGCTTAAAAAGCCTTCAAATGTGAATCTACCAACTCTCATGCCTGAAACTGCAATCGCAGCAACAAATGCTGACGGACCTGGGATAACATTGACATCAACACCCATTTCATGGCAAAGCGCCACTAGCTCTTCGCCTGGGTCAGACACTGCTGGCATTCCTGCATCTGTGACTAAGGCACAATTTTCGCCTGCCATAATTCTGTTGACGATAAACTCGCCTTTTTCTCTTTTATTATGCTCAAAATAGCTAATCATTGGCTTTTTTATTTCAAAATGATTGAGCAGTTTCAGCGTTACTCTCGTATCTTCTGCGGCAATGAAATCGCAAGTTTCAAGCGTTTGAATTGCCCTTGGTGAGATATCACCTAAGTTTCCTATTGGTGTACCCACTACGAAAAGTTTACCTTTCATATTTTATCACCTTGCCATTTTTCCGCTTAAAACTTGACATTAAATCGAGTTTGCAGCAGTGACATTATCTCTCATATATTTTTTTCTTATCTATCTATAAAATGTTAAGTTATTCGTTAATTATATAATCTGCAAAAATCTTTTTAACTTCTTCGGATTCTTTTCCGCTTTCATCTTTCATTAAAAGATTTTGCATAACAGTTAAACCGCTTTTGCCGCCTTTTCTGCCTTCAACTAAAACTAGCCAAGGTTGTTTGCCCTCGTTTTTGGCAACGAACCTAATTTTTTTAACTTCAATTCCTCGATTTCTTAGCGCAACAATGATATCGCAAAGTCGCTCTGGTCTATGACAAAGGCAAAGTCTGCCGCCAAATTTGAGAAGTTTGTTTGCACACTGTGCTAAATCTTCAAGCGAACACATGACTTCATGTCGAGCGATTTTTTCAGCCTCACTCATGCTTTGAATTCCTGTGCCAACTGGTTTATATGGTGGATTCATCGTTACTAAATCAAATCTGCCAAACTCTAACTCTTTTGGAAGATTTCTTAAATCTGCACAAAGCGGTTTCAAGTTTGAAATTGAGTTTAATTCGATTGAATATTTTAATAATTCGTGAGCTTTTTGCTGAATGTCAATTGCAAGAATTGAACTAACCTCGTTTTTGCACCAAAGAAGTGGTATAATTCCACAACCAGTGCCAAGGTCGCAAGCCTTATCTTTACGCTTTATGTTGGCAAAATCGGCAAGTAATATTGCATCAGTGCCAAAAGTATGTTCACCGCAAACTGCGATATTTATATTCTTACCTAGTGGTAATATTTTTACATCTTGCAAAATTTGTGACATCGCTACTCTTCCTTTATTATTTGAAATCTATGAATGGCTCAAAACATGAATATCCCATATTAAACCATACTATTTTATATGATAACATATTTTTTTAAAAAAGTAAATATATAAGATAAAAATAAGAGTTTTTTTGCGGTTTATTGTTGTGATTTTTACTGCTCGGCGAATAAGTTTGACATTATTTCTTGCTTTGGCGGTGGTCGAGTCATCGTACTCGACATTTTTGGCGGTAAACCGCCAAAAACTGTACGCAAAAAAGCAAGCAAAAAAAGCAAAAAAGAGGACTGAAAACAGTCCTCTAATTCATCTTATCTTATCTTGATTTAACTAAATTCAAACGCAATTTATCACTAATCATTGCAATAAATTCTGAGTTTGTTGGCTTGCCTCTCGTGCTTTGAATGGTGTAGCCAAAATATGAGTTTAGCACGTCAACGTCACCTCGATCCCATGCAACTTCGATTGCGTGCCTGATTGCTCGCTCAACCCTTGAGGAAGTCGTTTTGTTTTGCTTGGCTATCGTTGGATAAAGCTGTTTGGTTATCGACTGCACAAATTCAGGATTGTCCACACTTAAAATTATGCCTTGACGCAGGTACTGATAGCCTTTGATGTGCGCTGGAACTCCGATTTGGCGCATGATGTTTGACACCAAAACTTCCATATTATCGCTGTTAACCACTTCACGTTGAACTCGATTAATTGATTTTGGCGAGGTTTCATACCAACTTGTGACTTGATTAATTCTATGTGCTATCTGCTTTAATTCAACTGGTTTTAGGAAATAATAATCTGCACCAGCTTTCAAAATTTCCTCTTCAAAAACTGGGTTATCTATGCCTGAGATTATCATTATGAGTGGTCTTTTTTCGATGCTCATTGCTTGAAGTTCTTCCAAAACTCCAAGTGCGTCCAAGCCGTGCAAAAACACGTCCATCAAAACCACATCTGGTCTTTCGTTAACTATTTTTTCAATCACTCTTAAACCATCTTTTGGACAGCTCGTCACCCTGAAATTATATTGTGATAAATATTGCTCGCACTGGTTTGCAAAGTTACTTCCCTCTTGTGTTATTAATATAGTTTTAGATTCATTCATTATTGTGCCCTCCACTTAATTTTCTTGACTTTCTTTTTTAATTTTAAATATGGATTTTTTAATCAAACTTATTTAAACTTTGTGATTGCTATTATATACCCTGCAAACCGATTATTTTGTCGAATTTTGTATTCTTTCGAAAAATATTTTTTAATTTAGCAAAATACGCCTTATTGTTGTGTTTTAAGTGCGTTTTTTGTTGTTTTAATTTTATGTGAAAAATATTCACATAAATAATATAACACTATTTTCGCAAAAGTCAATAGTTTATTGAGTTTTTTGTCATTTTTTTATTAAATTATGTGAATTTTTGCCACATATAAAAATAATGCGTGATAAAACTTGTCGATAGTTTTATCACGCATTGAGCATATTTAGTTTATTAATGTATTATTTTGCAAGTTCTCTTTCGAGTTTGTTTTTTTGCACTTGCTCTGTTATTTCTTTCATATAATCGCCGTGGAGTTTGAATTTCTTTGTGAAGATAACAAGTGAAATCACAAATAAAATTGCAGGAATAACAACTAACATGAAAGTGATTGAAAGTTTTGCTGACTCTGGGTTTGCAGAGTGAGCAGTGCCATCGTAATTTGAAATTGCAAGGCTTGTAAATAAGATGATAGTTTGGATAGTGTACGCCATTTTTTGCAGGAAACCTTTCATCGAGAAAGTGATTGATTCTGATCTAAAACCGAGTTTCACTTCGCCATAATCAACAACGTCAGCAAGGAAGATTGTTTGACCGATAAACATTGAACCGATGCCCATTGCGCCAACAACATAGAAGATATTCATGATTGTTAAGTTGTTTGCAAAAGCACCAACGCTCATCATTGCGTAGCCGATTGCTGCCAAAGAAAGTGAGATTTGATATGCACGTCTTTTTGAGAAAAACTTAACCAAAATTGGAAGCATAACAAGACCCAAAACAGAACCTACAGCCGAACTTGTGGAAAACAGTGATTGTTTGCTTGCATCGCCAACAACTACGTCGAAATAGTAAGTCGCAACACCTGAAGTGAGATACCAACCAGCATTTGAAATCATTGCAAAGAGCATGAAAACTAAGAGTTGGTCGTTAGTTTTAACGATGGATATTGTCTTTTTAAAAGAGAATTTTTCTGGTGCTTTAGTGATGATTTTTTCTTTTGTTGTCATAACAGAAAGAGATGAGAAGAAAATCAAGCACACAGCGCAAACGAGGGCTGCCACGAAGTAACTTCTTTCATCATAAACGGCTACAGTTTCGCCGTATTCATCAGTTGAAGTTGTGAGGCTCACTGCTGCCATGAGAAGTGGTGCACCGATAGTTACGATTCCTTGACCTAAGCCAGAAAAAGTTCTTGCTAAGGTTGAAACGATGCTTCTTTCATTTTGGTCGCTTGTGAACGATGGAATCATTGACCAATATGGAATATCTGCAAGGGTGTTTGTCATGCCCCATAAGATGTACATTATTCCAACATACACGCAAATGCCCACACCTGAGAGGTTAAATGGATTTGTGAAAAGCAGCACCAAAACGATAGCATTAAGGAAAGAACCAGTCAAAATCCATGGTCTATATCTGCCCATTTTTGTGTTTGTGTTATCGATAATTGTACCCATCATAGGGTCGTTAATGCCGTCCCAAAGTCTGGCGATTGGAGTTAGCACGAGCAAAAACGCTGCGCCCAAACCAACTGTATCAGTTAGATATTTCGCCAAGAATGAATAAAACATTCCATAGCTCAAATCAAGACCGATAGCACCGATGCCATAGCCGAGTTTGCCTTTTATAAAATTAATTGTGTCTTTCATTTTTTCTCCCTTTTCAAGTTTTCTTTTGTACGTCGCTTCGCTTAACTGACGAAACTTTTAAAATTTCGTCAACTCAAAATCAGCTTTTTTCGAGCATACGCTAATTACATACTCGCCAAAATTGAACGTTTGAAATTCATTTTGAGCTAATTTAAAATGATTGCTCATTAAATTTTTGCTGAAATCAATTTTGTTTAACTCGCCGCTAATGCCTTGACCTGTCATTTTCAAATAGCTTTCTTTAAGTGTCCAAATTCGGGTGAAACTTAAGTTTTTATCTTCACTTTCTTCAATTGCACACTTTTCTTCTGCGGTGAAAAACCTATTGATAACTTTTTCTTTATTATCAGTGTTTTTTTGCACGTCCACTCCAACTTCGTAAGCTGAAATAACGCAAGCAACAAGATTTTCACTATGGCTTAAATTGAAAAATATATCTTCCCCTAAAAGATATGGTTTTCCGCTTTGTGAAAATCCAATTTCAAAAGCAGTTTTTCCATAGTCGCTTTTTAAAGCTGTATAAAAAATATGCCATGCTAAAATCGATTGATTTCTTGATTTTTCGTGCCTTATTTTTTCGATATGATGCTTAACATTCACGTTAAATTCAGCTAATGAACTAACAAAGAAATCTTCATCATAATCTTTTAGATTAGCTATATAAAGCACTTAATCACTTCCCTATCACTGAAATTATTTATAAGGGTGTCCTTGATTATTTTGTTGATTGTTAAAATCATTTTGATTGTAGTTATTTTGATTGTAGTTGTTTTGTTGGTTATATCCATTGTTTTGGTAATCATCTACAGGAGGTTCTGGCATAACCAAAGCAGCGACTAAGTATAACCAAAGAGGCAAACCAGCAAAAGCACATGCTACAACAAAAAGAATTCTAATTATAGTTGAATCCATGTTTAAATATGCAGCTAAACCGCCACAAACTCCGCAAAGTTTTTTATCTGTGTTACTCTTATATAATTTCTTATTCATTTTAATTCTACCTTCCTTTTATTTTCACTTTTTTTGTTTTACAAATTATTTTGATCTTTAGTTGCAATAACTGTGTTTTGCATAAGCATTGCAATTGTCATAGGACCGCAGCCACCTGGAACTGGGGTGATAAGAGATGCCTTATCTTTAACAGCGTCAAAGTCAACATCGCCGCAAAGTTTTCCAGTGTCGAGTCTGTTGATGCCAACATCGATAACTACTGCGCCATCTTTTACCATGTCTTCTTTAACGAAGTTTGCGATGCCAACAGCTGCAACAATGATATCAGCATTAGAGCACACTTCTTTGAGGTTTTGTGTGCGTGAGTGACAAATTGTGACAGTTGCGTGCTTTTCAAGAAGAAGCGCTGCCATAGGTTTACCTACTATATTACTTCTGCCGATAATTACGCAGTTTTTGCCTGAAATTTCCACGTTGTACGCTTTTAAAAGCTCCATAACACCAGCTGGGGTACATGGTGCGAGTTTATAATCGCCAACCCAAAGTTTGCCCACGTTTTCAGCGCAAAAGGTGTCGACATCTTTTCTTGGGTCGATTGCTTCGATAACTTTTTTATCGTCTATATGTTTTGGCACTGGAAGTTGGCATAAGATGCCGTTAACTTCGTCGTCAGCGTTGAGTTTTGAGATTAAAGCTAAAAGTTCTTCTTCAGTTGTGCTTTCTTCGAGAGCGTACTCGATTGACTTAATTCCTGTGAGTTCACATGCTCTTTTTTTGTTGTTTACGTATACTCTTGAAGCTGGGTCAAAACCTACGATTATAACTGCTAGGCATGACTTTACGCCTTGGCTTTCTAGCTGTGATACTTCTTCTTTTACTTGCATTTTTACTTTTAGGGATACTTCTTTTCCGTCTATTAAGTTGCTCATTGTTTTTCTCCTTTTGTTGGTTTTTGCTTTTAGATTTGTTTCGAGTGTTAATTTGTAGGGGACGGCATCCTTGACGTCCCAGGGTTTAACGCATATTTTAATAAAAACAGCAAATTTTGTTCGTGATTTTTTTGTTATCGCTTGTAAAGTGATGTGATTTTTTAGTTTTGTTCTCGTTCCCTGGGACGTCTGGGAAGCCGTCCCCTACGCTGGAAAAATTGAGATTTTTCTATAATCAACACGCTTGCCTAAAATGCATTCGCTACAAAAAACTGCATCAAACCTTTTGAACGGTCAAGACCATTCACTACAGAAAATGTGTAGTGAATGGATTTGTGCTATATCTTGCGGACATGGCAAGCCATGTCCCTACGTTTTATTTTCAATTTGCGTTAACATTATTGTTTTGAATTGGCTTTTCTTGCTGCTTTTTTCTTTGCTTTTTCTTCTTTTTTAGCCTTAGCTTTTTCAGCTGCAATCTTTTCTTTCTCCGTCAACTCTGGGAAATAATCTATCCCCTCAATTGGCTTAGGGTTCTTGCTATATTTTCTGTATAGATAAATAAACAAGACAAGACAAACCACCATCAGTACGCCAGAAAGAACTTGCGAAACTCTGATTGATGTGCCTGAAAAATAAAGGCTATCTGTTCTCATGCCCTCAACAATCATTCTCTCAAAGCCATAAAGAACTCCATAGCCTAAGATGAGCTGACCGCTGAATTTTCTGCATTTTTTATACATAAAAAATAGTACGCCAAAAGAGAAAAGACACCAGATTGATTCGTAGAAAAACGTTGGGTGAACGTATAAGTCGTTGTCTATAATATATTGCTCGATATCCTCGACACCTGAAAGCCCATAGCTATCAGCGTGAGTTGTTATGTATGAAACAACTTTGTCGCTCATCATGCCCCAATTTGATGATGATGTGAAACCGCCAAACGCTTCTTGGTTAGCGTAATTGCCCCATCTGCCGATGCCTTGACCGATTAAAAAGCTCATTGCGCACATATCAAGCAGATTAAACATATTCAATTTTCGATATTTACACACGAAAAATCCTGCAAAAATCGCTGCTATAAGTCCGCCATAAATCGCAAGACCACCGCCACGAATGTTGAAGATTTCGCCCAAATTTTGACTATAATAATCCCACTTAAAAGCTACATAGTACAGCCTTGCGCCAACGATGCCGGCGAGTGTGCCGAAAATTAAAACGTCAATCATTTTATCTAAGTTGATTTTCCACAAGTACGCCACTCTGCCGCCCCAAAGCACGGCTAATAAAAAGCCAAAGGCTATGATTATGCCATACCAATTGATGGTGGTGAAGCCGAGGTCTACACCTGAACTTACGGAAAATTCCTTTGCTATTCCAGCAAATTTAACAAGAACTGTGTCTAACATTGCTATCCCCTCTTTTCGTGTTTTACACTAAATACTTTGTGCGATTGCGATGATTAATGGTAGAGTTAAAATTGAGATGAAACTAACTAATGCCGTGGTTTTTGAGGCAACGCCTGTGTCACGGCCGTACTGCGCTGCGAACATGAATGTGTTGCTTGCACATGGAACTGCTGCTGTGAGCGCACACGCTGTGAGAAGTGTGCCAGTTATTCCGCAAAGGCTATAAACGCCCACACAAACGAGCGGTACGATTAAAAGTTTGATTAAAGCAACTAAATAAATTCTTTTTTCAGTAAACATCGTTTTAAGGTCAGTGTTAGCTAGGTATGTACCGAAAATCAACATTCCAAGAGGTGTGTTGAGTGATGACATCATGCTCACTGGCTCAACTAAGATACTAGGTAAGTTGATATCTAACAAAAACATTGGAAGTCCAATTGCAACACCGATGAGTCCTGGGTTTAAAAGAACTTTTTTAACGTTGATTTCTTCTTTTTCTTTTGACATTACTGCTGCGCCGTGGGTGAAAACGAAGATATAAAACGCTATGATGCCGCTTGAGCAATAAAAAACGCCCTCATCGCCCAAAAGAGCTGCCGCAAGAGGAAGCGCCATATAGCCAACATTGCCATAGATACTTGCGTATTTAAAAATTGGGTTTAATTCATTTTTGTCTTTTTTGAAAAAAGGTATATTGATAATGATTGCAATTATATGTGTTGCAAACGCCAACAATAACGAGATGAAAAACCGCTTAACAGTTTCATCTGTTCTTTCAATATTTGAAAATGAATTAATAATAACAAAAGGTACAACGATATAAAGCAAAAGTGAAGTTATCTTTCTTGCTGTATCTTCTGTGAAAAGCTTTGATTTGTCGCCAAAATAGCCTACAATAACAACGCAATAAAGCATTGCCACTTGCTGAGCTGCAATTAGCATATTGTCAAAAAACAATTTGTCACATCCTATTTAAATTTTATTCTTGAGTTTCGCTAAGCCCTGTTTGTTGCATTTTTAAAATTAAATCTTCTTCTTCATGAGAGATTTTCACATCAGAAAAAATCAAAATAATCGCAAATATCGCACAAATAAGATTAACTATATTAAACGAATAATCTGCGTTTATATATTCACTTGAATTAACAAACATTAAAACCAAGCGTGGCACATTTATGCTAAGTGAAATTAAGCTTGCACTTAAGCCAAAGCCATAAACACGCCAAGTGTATCCAACTCTATAAACATTTGAATTAAATTGAGCATAGCTTAAAAAGAAGTTGATGAAAAATGCAAGCATAATGAGTTCAAGCACTAAATCTGACACTCTTAAAAAGCTAATTTGAGTTGAAAACAAGCTCATCAATTTAAAGCCAACCCATGCAACTGGTGCAAGTGCCAAAACTTTTTTCTCATTTGCTTTTCTTTCATTGTTTCTATAATCATTTCCCACAATTATAAAGTAAATTCCTGAAAAAACACCTAAAAGAGCTCTAACATAAGATAAGTTTGATTCTGAAACCACTCCAGTTATAAAAGAAGCTGTTTGAGAATAAGAACCCATTGCGATGATATAGCATAAAGCTGATTCAATAAAAAGCAAGGTTGCAAACGCATAAGTGATTGCACTTAAAGCTTTATTTTGAGTTCTTGTTGATTTTAAATCGCAAGTGTCACTATTTATGTAAGACATAATAATGAAAAACAAGCAGCTCACGCCCAAAACGACATAAAGGGAATAATTTAAAGCTGTATCGTCAAGGAAAAAGCCTGTTTCGTTATCAATCAAAAATATCATTTGATACGCTCTCATTGCTATTGAAATAATAGCAGTGAGAACGAAAACTATTGGTAAACTTTTTAAACTCAAATTACTATTTGCGTTCTTAATCTTCATCACCATTCTCCTTAGCGAAGACTCTTTCATCTTCTGGAATGTATTCATCCATTTCAACTCTATATTCTTCTGCTCTATCTTCAAGTGAAGTATATTCACGAGGAAGAGCGATGTTTTTATAAGCTGGTCTAATAATTCTTCCGCCAGTGATGATTTCTTCGAGCCTATGAGCTGCCCAGCCAGCTGTTCTTGCTGCGGCAAACATAGGTGTGTATAAATCTTCTGGAATACCGAGCATTTTATAGATAAGTCCTGAGTAAAGGTCAACATTTGCACTGATTGGTTTGTTGCTGCCTTTAACATCGTGGAAAATTTGAGGTGTGATTCTTTCGATAGTTCTAAGAAGTTCGAATTCTTTTTCGTTACCTGTTTTATATGCAAATTCTTTTGCTTTTTTCTTCAAGATGATTGCACGAGGATCTGAAAGAGTGTAAACCGCATGACCCATACCGTAAACAAGACCTGACTTATCGCCTGCTTCTTTATTGATGATTTTGATGAGATATTCACGAACTTGTTGTTCATCTGTGATATCTTCAACGTGAGCCATGATGTCTTTAATCATTTCACAAACCATGATGTTAGCACCGCCATGACGAGGGCCTTTAAGAGAGCCGATACCAGCAGCGATTGCTGAATATGTGTCTGTACCGCTTGAAGTGAGAACTCTAACTGCGAAAGTTGAGTTGTTACCGCCGCCATGCTCTGCATGAAGTACAAGGCATAAATCGAGAAGTCTTGCTTCTTCTGGTGTGTATTTACAATCAGCACGAAGAGATCTTAAGATTGTTTCTGCTGTTGATAAGTCTTTTTTATCTGGGTGAACGTGCATGCTCTTTCCATAATGTTTAAGACGTTTAACTTGATATGCATAACACATTGCAACTGGCATTTGAGCAATGACTTGAATTGATTGACGAAGCACGTTATCAACTGAGGTGTCCTCAGGATTTTCGTCAAAACTATACATTGTTAAAATGCAATCAGCGAGTTTGTTCATGATGTCTGTTGAAGCGTTTTTCATGAGAACATCTTCGATATATGTTTCAGGAAGTTCACGGCAAATACCTAAAACTTCTTTAAAAAATGCAAGTTGATCTTCTGTTGGAAGTGCACCAAAAAGCAAGAGGTGAACAACTTCTTCATAAGCAAAGCGACCATCATTATAGCAGTTTTCAATGATGTCAAGCACGTTGATACCTCTATATTTAAGCACACCTTTTTTTGGCACTTTTTCGCCATCTTGCACATAGTAACCCTCAACGCTACAAACTTTTGTGAGCCCAGCCATAACGCCAGTGCCGTCTGGATTTCTAAGGCCTCTTTTTACGCCATATTTCCAAAAATCATCAAGGTTTATTTTACTTCTATGTTCAATTCTTTCACTCATTTTACTTAGTTTTTCAGGTGAAATCGGTTTTATTTTTTCTACCATGTTATTAGCCTCCGTTGTTGTTTAAATATTTATTTGTTTATTATATTGTAATCATTACTTATTGTATAACATATATATGATAATGTCAATATAAATTAACTTAAATCTTGTTTAAAGAGATGTTTAGTAGAGGTATTTTATGAAAATTTACGCAATTATTGTCTTAGTTTTAACTTTAATAATGGTTTTCTTGCCACTTAGCTTTATTGCAGCAAGTCAAAAAAATGACGAACCACAAACCGTAACAGCAACCGAAGAAGATAGCACCATTGAAAATTCAGCACAAAGTGTGGCTGTACTGCTCACAAGCACTGATGAAGTTGTTGAACTTGAAATTTTTGATTATCTCAAAGGCTGCGTCGCCAGTGAAATGCCAGCGAGTTATGAATTAGAGGCACTCAAGGCTCAAGTTGTCGCCTCTTACACTTATATAAAATGGCTAGAATTTAACTGCGACAATCCAAATGCTGCCTATCTAATTTCTGATAATTCGAGTGAATATCAAGGCTATATCAGCGAAGATGAAATGCTTGAGATGTGGGGCGATGATTATGATGAATATAATGAAAAAATCGAAGAGGCTATTAGCAGCGTTTTGGGTGAATATCTCAGTTATGAGGACGAGCCTATTCTCGCTTGCTTTCACGCCATTTCTTCAGGCATAACTAGCAATTCTGAGGACGTGTGGCTCGAAGCTTATCCATATTTAACAAGCGTTGTTGCAACTGGTGACAAACTTTCGCCAAATTACGAGCAAAGCACAACATTCACTCAAGAGCAAATGAGCGAACGGCTCAGCAATCTTGGGGTTAGTACAGCTGAAACTTCTGCCGATAGTTGGTTTGGCGATTTTGATGTGACCGAGTCTGGTTTTGTTAGCGAAATTACAGTTATAGATGAAAGTTTTGACGCAAATGAGCTAAGATATGCACTAGATTTAGCTAGCCCAAACTTCGAAATTGAATTTGCTGACGATGAGTTTATTGTGACAACTTATGGCTATGGGCATGGGGTTGGTATGAGCCAATATTCAGCTAATTACATGGCTCGACAAGGCTACACTTATGATGAAATTTTGCTGCATTTTTTCACTGGTGTCACGCTTGAAAGTGGTGATTGATTTTTTTCGTACACCGCTTCGCTTGCTGACGAGAATTGTAAGAAACCATTTTGTTATTTTTAAAATCTCAGAAACTTTTAGAGCTCACTTCGTTCGCCAATGAAAAATGAATAATGAAAAATGAAAAATTTATGTTGAGAAATATTTTTGTAAACAGGGAGGGGTTCTACTCCTCCTTGTTTCCCATTTTTGCAATTTCATTGATTATGCAATGGTTTTGGTTTTGTTTTATCGTTTTTGCGTTTGCGTGTTGGTTGAATTTTCTGCCGTTCTTACGTTTGTTGTTGTGGGTCATTTTCCGTTTTATATTTACGTTTTGTTGATGCGATTAGTGCAGTTTCTGCTGCCGCAGGGGCGTTACGTTTTTTTGCTTGCCCAAAAAAAGTAACCAAAAAAATGGCATTTTCTTTTTTTCTGGAAAAAAAGAAAAACAAAAAAAGCATTCAAGGAAGTGTCCTTGAAAATCCTCTCGCACTGCGGTGGCTTTCTTTGGGTTTGGTGTTGATTTTTTGTTTGTTGTTTTTCTTTTTGTTTTTTGGTTTTGTGTTATCGTTTTGGATTTGATATATTGGTTGATTTTTCTGCCGTTCTTGAACCCTCCGTCACGAACAAGTTCGTGCCACCTCCCTCGAGAGGGAGGCTGTTTTGGTTATCGATTATAATTTGTTGTTGTGGGTAAATTTCGCTTTGTTTTCTTGTTTGTTGATGCAGTTAGTGCAGTTTCTGCTGCCGCAGGGGCGTTACGTTTTTTTGCTTGCCCAAAAAAAGTAACCAAAAAAATGGCATTTTCTTTTTTTCTGGAAAAAAAGAAAAACAAAA
>JAWXUR010000020.1:0-26590 GCA_044426265.1 Clostridia bacterium | reverse complement strand
TGGTCAGTTTTTACTGTTTCTTGAGTTTCTGTTGCACCGCAAATTTCACAGGTTCTTGTTTCAATTCCTGTTGATGTACATGTTGCAGGTGTTGTGGTTATCCAGTTGCCGAACGTGTGACCTGTTGGGTCGGTTTCATTGTCTGTGTATGTGTCACCGCATTGTTCGCATTTGTAGGTTGTGTATCCGTTTTCTGTGCATGTTGGTGCTGTGATTGTGGCTGTGTATATGTGGGAAGTTTTTGCTATTTCTTGGGTTTCGTACGCTTCACAATCTGCGCAATATCTTGTTTGAGTTCCTGTTGATGAGCATGTTGCGGCTGTTGTGGTTATCCATTCGCCGAATGTGTGACCTGTTGGGTCGGTTTCGTTGCCTGTGTAGGTGTCACCACATTCTTCACATTTGTAGGTTGTATAGCCGCTTTCCGTGCACGTTGGTGGTGTGGTTGTTGCTGTGTATGTGTGAGCGACTTTATCTATAGTTTGGGTTTCGTACGCTTCACACGCTGTGCAATATCTTGTTTGTGTTCCTGTTGATGAGCATGTTGCGGTTGTTGTGGTTATCCACTCACCGAATGTGTGACCTGTTGGGTTGGTTTCTTCTGCTGTGTAGGTGTCACCGCATTCTTCGCATTTGTAGGTTGTGTAGCCGTTTTCTGTGCATGTTGGTGCTGTGATTGTAGCTGTGTATGTGTGGTCGGTTTTTGATATTTCTTGGGTTTCGTATGCTTCACACGCTGTGCAATATCTTGTTTCGATTCCTGTTGCTGAGCATGTTGCGGCTGTTGTAGTTATCCATTCACCGAATGTGTGACCTGTTGGGTCGGTTTCATTGTCTGTGTATGTGTCACCGCATTGTTCGCATTTGTAGGTTGTGTATCCGCTTTCTGTGCATGTTGGTGGTGTGGTTGTGGCTGTGTATGTATGAGAACAATAGACATCGTCTAAATAATTTATCGTGGCATTGGTTAGATATATGTTGCTTTCATCGATGCTTATTTCATTCCATTGCTCTAGCGTGCCTTCGTAATAAACTTGTTCTAAAGAGATGCATCTTCTAAAAGCATTTGAGCTGATAGTGACTATTGAATTTGGAATAGTTATAGTCGTTAAAGCGTAGCAGTACGAAAACACATTCGTTTGAATAACTTGAATGTTGCTTGGTAATGTTATGTTTTCTAAGCTTGAGCAATCGGAAAATGCTTCATTTTTTATTGTTGTTATTGAATCTGAAAATTCGATTTTTTCAAGATTATTAAAACCAACAAACGCATTTGCTTCTATGACAGTTAAATCACTATCAAATATTAAAGTTTGTGTTGTTGTTGCGTACTGAGCCCAGGGATATTCATTTGTGTCTAAATTTGACATATCATCAGTTAATATAACTAATATGTTTTGCGTTTCATCATAAGTAAAAATAAGTTCTTCGCTCCGAAATGCTTTATTGACACTTATACACCCTAAATTAATCATAAAACTCAATAAAACAATAAATAAAATAAATATTTTCGCTTTTTTATACTTATACATTTGTCTACTCCTTTTTTTGCATAAAACTTAAAAATTTAGCCAATTATACAAGAATATTATAGCAATTTATGCATAATTTGTCAATTACTATGCATACATTAGCACCTATTTACAACTCAGAGTATGCATAAATTTGAGTTTTCACTAATCATTTAATTTTTTAGAGCAGATAAGACAAATCCATTCATTTTCTGCTCGAATTTTTTTGACATTGAAATTGTTATTTTCAAGAATTGACTTCCATTCTTGTGCACTAAAAATTCTAAGTTCTCCCAAAACGTCTTGCCAAACTTCGTTTTGACTATTGCTAGACTCGCAGCAAATCAAAAACTCACCATTTTCGCTCAAAACTCGATTAACTTCACTTAAGGCTTTTGATAAATCGTTCCAAAAATAAACTGTTTCAAAAGCAGTGATAACATCAAAAGTTTCATCTTCATATGCCAGCTCATGCACATCGCCCCATGATATTTCACAGCTTTTATTTAAGATATCTTCGTTTGTAAGTTTACTTAACTGAATGCTTTCATGTGAATAATCGATGCCATAAATGAAACTTTGTGCATATTTATTAAACAGTCTTTTGATGGTTGCTCCGCCTCCGCAGCCTATGTCTAAAACTTTGTTTGGTTTTTCTATGGTTAAAAAACTCAGTGCCCAGTTAGTCAAATTTTCATGCGAATGATTCATTCTTTCTAGGGTTTTTATTCCCATTTCTCCAGTTGGTTTTTTAGCGTTATCTATGTGTTGTTTTGTTATTTTCATTATATTATTATCTCCTTTTTTTATTTTTTTATATTATAGCATATTTTTAATAGTTGTAGCTAGTTTTTATTTAAATATCAATCTTATTTTTTTGTTGGGCGTTTAAGCCGTACAAAAAGGCAGTGACAAAGTTAAATGTCACTGCCTTTGATTTTTGTTTGACTAAATTAATCACTAACTAATACGCATCTCACGGTTATTCTTACGCTGCCACCATAATTACAGGTGAAAAGGGTTAAATCCCAATCATCGGCAGTGGTCATTTGTTCAATGTCTGTTGGCTCGATTATCTCAATTTGAGCAACTTCATATTCAAAAACATTATTATCCATGTCGGTTATTATTACGCTATCGCCAGTTGTTAAATTCTTTAATGTGCCAAAATGCGAAGTGTAGTTGTGAGCTGCTATAACTAAGTCGTTGGTGTAAACTGAGCCAGTATAACGACAAGGGGTGATTGTTAAAAGTGAATAGCTCCATGTGCTTGCCACTGGTAAATCTAAATTCAAAGCTGGAATTTCAACTGTTGCAATATATTCAACGCCGTCAATTTCTTTTGTTGGCATTTCAAGGTTTTCGTTGACTTCATATTGCTCATATATAAAATTCGAGCTGGTTTCTTCGCTTTCTTCTTCTATAATGTCTTGATGGATGATTTCAACAACTTCGCTTGAAACTTGCCGAGCATTTTTTTCTAAATAAACATTATACACGCATAAAATCGCCGCAATTATTACGAAACAAGCGCCACAACTTATGAAAATATTTGCAATTTTTTTCTTCCTTTTTTAGCCATCTTATTCTCCTTGAGATTTTCTTTTAATATAAACACCACTTAAAATCAAGCACATACCTAAGCATGAAAAAACTGGAATTTGCCAAATTGATGTGCCAGTTTTTGGAATTTCTTCTTGTTGAACTGTTGTTTGTGTTGCGCTTGTTGTTTGTGTTGTTGAAGATGTTGAACTTTGTGACGTGCTTTGGGTTGTGCTTTGAGTTGTACTTTGAGTTGTACTTTGTGTTGTGCTTTGGGTTGTGCTTTGGGTGGTTTGCTCCACTGTTGTTTCTTTAAAAGTGTTTGTTATTTCAAAAATAAAGCTTTCATTTTCAATTAAAACAGTGTAATTTTCATCAACATCTAACTCGACAACTTGCCAGTTTGAATAATTATTCAAGCTTAGCCATGTATACTGCCAATTGTTGCTTTCATTTAGCTGTGCAGTGTCATAAATTTCGCCATCTTTTAATAGCGCAACTGTTATTGATTCTGGTCGACTGCTTTCATTTTTGGCATCATCCCATTTTTTTATAACAGTTTTACTTGAAAGAGAGTTTAAAAATGTGCTTGAATATATTGTACTTTTTGCTATTATGTTAACTTCATATTCTAATGAGTTGTCATCATTTTGATATGGTAGTGAAACTAATGTTGGCAAAACATCATGTAACTCGCCACCACTTTGTACGCTATCAATTTGAATTAAATATAAACCTTGGGTTAAATCTTGCAATGAAACTTGTGAGTTTTCATCAGTTGTGGCGGTGATTGTTGGCTCTAAATTATCTAAAGCTATAAATGCACTAAGGGTTTGAGAAAGAGCGTAATAATTGCTTGAGTCTTGCGATATGTCAACTTGATAGCTTGAAAATTGTGATGTTACTTCATAAGTGTAATCAGAATTTATGCTCGCTACCTTGTAAATTTTCACTTGAGTTTGAGCAAATGCATTGCTGCTATCGGAGAATGTGATGTTTAATTTCATGCTTGCACTGCTGTCAATTTGAGTGCTCGCACTAGCGAAAAAGCTAGACAATATTAAAATTAAAATTATCGATATCGCCTTAGAAAATATTTTATTTTTCATCACAAAACCTCCTTTTTTATTGATTTTTTATTTTTACAACGCTTTTATTTTATTTATGTGAGTTTAAAGTTTCGCCAGTGAAAGCGAAGCGATGTACGAGGGAAAAAACTAATTTTTCTTGATTTTTTTGTTTTTGCTTGGCTTAAATATTATCCAAATTGCCATCATTAAAAGAATTGGTGCAGCTAAAATTGGTGCTACAACTAGTGGCTCGATTAATATCGCCTCGGTTGACACGTATATCCGCTCGGTTTCGTCTATGTTGTCAATTCTGATGCCAGTTATTAGCAGTCTTTGGCTGTTTACACCATATGGTGTGCACGTTACGAGTGTGCATAAATCTTCACCTTGAACTATGTTTAAATCTGTGATTTCATAAGGTTCAACGATTGAAATTTCTTGAATTTGATAGGTTAAAACTGTGCCGAGTATGGTTAAAGTGAAGATATCGCCTTCGCTTAATTCGTCTAAATCTGTGAAAAGTTTTGATGAGGTTAAACCTCTGTGCCCTGTTAAAACTGTGTGTGTGCTTTCGCCTCCAATTGGCAGTGACGAGCCTTCAAGATGCCCCACTCCGATTGATAAAACTGAATCTGATGTGCCATGATAAATGGCTAGTTTAACGTCAATACTTTCAATTTCTATGTAGCCCATTATGGAATCATCATTGACACTGAGCAGTGATTGATAGACTTCGTCTTCAGGCTCGCCATTGATGAAATCAGTTTCTGAAAGTTTTGCGAGCTGCTCATTATATTCCACTGCGCTAGCGAACATTTCGGTGTATTCTTGATCATCGATATTCACTAAACTTTCTTCGTAAGTCACGATTGCCTTGCTTTGGTGAAACGAGTTATAATAATTGCTCAGCGTTGGATATAAAAGCAAGCAGACACCTAGAGTCAAGATTATGAATAATAAAAAATTACTAAGTTTTTTGCTCATAGGTATCTCCTTTGCTTTTGATTAATTGCTTTTAGTTTTTTTGTACGTCGCTACGCTTACCCAAAAACTTAAGCAATTATAAATTTTGCGGTTAAAATTAGCCTTGTGTTGCCATGCGTTTTTTTGTGATTAAGATTATGCCAGCACCGAGAACTAATGTTGCGCCAACGATATAAAATATTGTTGTACCGATACCACCAGTTTCTGGAAGTGTTACACCTTGGCTGTTTTCGATTGTGAGGCTAACTGTGCCATCTGTTGCTGCGGTTGTTGCGCCATCAACTGTGAGTTCGATGTCTGTTAAAGCATCAGTTGCAACGAATGTATCCCATGATTGTTGATAAATAACTTCGCCGCTATTATCTGATGTGATTGTTAATTCGATTTCGTTTTGGAGCATATTATAGCCGTCTGGAGCTTGTGTTTCTTTTAAGAAATATGTGTCTGCATCTAAGCCGATAACTTCGAAATCGCCGTTTTCATCTGAAACAAGAGTTGTTGCATCAGCTTCGTCAGCTGTCCACTCTTGGAAATATCCGTTTAATACTACTGCATATTCGCCGTCAGCATTTTTCAAGATAAACTCTGCGCCAGCGAGAGCATCGTTTGTTTCGCTGTCAACTTTGTTTGCACTTAAAGCGTATGTGAAAACGATAACAACGTCTTTTTCTGTTTCGCCAGTTTCGTGAATTTCTTCGTCTTCATCGCCCTCAGATTCACTGCTTAAAATGCCAGTAGATGAGCTGTTGTATGGGTCGTTTGAAAATTCGAGGTAAACTTCATTTTCATTGCCGTCTAAGCCAATGTCTGCATCTTCATTGAGCATTGCATCATAAGTGATAACAACTGTTGGGTTGTTGTAGATATCATCGCCAAGAACTGCTTTTAAATCATCACAAGTGAAAGTGATTGTGTTAGCTTCTTGATCTTGAACTACTGTGAAAGTGTCGCTGTCAAGCTGTGTTACTGTTTCACCAACAACGTAAGCTACTGAATAAACTAAGCTTTCTGAAACTGTGATGCCTTCATCATATGAATCGTGGAAGATGAATCTATATGTTTCATAGTTTGCGAGTTCTTCAAAGTTTTCAGGGATTGTGCCGTAAAGTCTAAAGCTTTTTATTTGACCGATATCCCAGTCAGCAACGTCATTATAGTCTTCATCGTTAACTGTGTAATCTGCTACGTCAGTGTCTTCCAAAACTTTTTTAACAACTGATGGAACATCTGATTTTGGTGTCATAGTCACATCTTGAGCAACGTCGAGCATATAAAGAGTTGCAGAGTCTGAACCTGAAACGCTTGCATCGTCTTTAACAAGATAATAACCTGTGTCAACTTCAACTGTGTAATTAGTTGTGTTATAAGTTGCTGTTTGTGTTGCAGCAACGTCATTGTCAACTAAATATGTACCAACGATTTTTGCAAAAGCGTTTAAATCGTCTGTGCCGATTCCATCAACTTTAAGATCGGTTGCAACGTCTAATGCTGATTCAGCTCCTGTAAAATCGAGAGTTTCATAAGTGCCAGCTTTGATTAAAGCTAAAAGTGCATCAGAATCTGTTATAGCTGCGCCCCACTCAATGTCAACGAGAACGCCGCTTGAGATTGAGCCAGAAAAGATTTGATATGCGCCATATGTGTGCCCATCATTTGAATTGTTAATTGTGATAGTATATGGGCTTTCAACTGCGAATGCTGGAATTGCGAGAGTGAATAACATTGCAAGTGCCGTGATAATAACTAAGGTTTTCTTCATGGTTTTCATAGTGTTGTCCTCTTTCGTTTTAAATATTTTAGATTTCTCTTTTTTCAAGGGGGTATATTGTTAGATTGATTTCACAATCTAGTTTAAAAATCGCATATTGAGCCGTGTAATAAATCTCCTTTCTTTAAGTTTTTTGTATAATATTATAGTCATTGACACAAAGATTAGCAGTGTGCCGATAACTTTATACATAAGTGAAGATATGCTGCCAGTTGATGGAAGAGTGTAGCCTATCATTTGGTTTGTGATGATAAGTTCACCTGAAATAACTCCCTCTTCGTTGTTATCTGAATAAGACACAATAAAGCCACTTGGAACAATTTCTTTAACGCAATAAAAATATGGTTCGTCATCTTCATCGTGCATTGGAAGCACCATTGGGTCTGTGCTCTCGCCGTCATAAAATTCCCAGCTTAGCGACCAGTCATTTTCCCGTGTTAGGGTGTACTCGCCAACTAATTCACCAACACCAACTGATTCATAAGAGGCTTCTTCAAAGTCAAAGAAATAAAAATCATATGACATACCGATAAGTTCTTCAGTTGTGATTGTGATTTGCATATCACTCGTTACGCTATCAATTGAATAGGCAACGATGTTGGTATATTCGCTATCTGGGGATTTGACAATGCCATTTTCTCCCCCATCAATGCTGAAAACTTGGTTTGTTTCGGCAGAGTTAAAAACTGCAATTGTGAGTGGACTTCCAGCTGCAACTTCAATTGTTTTCACAATGTCAAGTTCGGCTGTTCCATCAGATTTTGTGCCGTTTGAAGTTGAGGTAACAGTTACTGTGTACGACTCAACCAACTGACTTTGAGCTCTGTACAGCTCAATTGTTACTTCGTCAACATTTGGAATGATTGTTGAATAATTATCATCAACCCACTGTTTTGTGACTTCTAACTCATTAGCCTCATTTGAAATTGGAACAATAGTTTCGTCATTTAAAACGAAGTTGATGTCTTTCAAGTATAAATCATCAGGTTTTTGATCTATGTAATCTTCGCTACTAATAGTTGCGGCGGAGTCTTCGGCTGATTCTCCATCACCTACCCATACGAAGTAGTACGGATCAGCGTTTAACATATAGCCCTCAGGGGCTTCAATTTCCGTCATTTTATACACAACATCAGTTTCATAGTTGCCCCGGGCTTCTTCAAATTCATCATACATACTATAAAGTTCAAGATAAATGAAACCATTTTCATCTGTGGTTTGTGTGCCAATAACAGTGTCGACCCACTCACCATCTTTGTATTTTTCAAAATAAAAAGTTGCTCCAGCTAGTGCTATGCCTTGGTTGTACTTTTCATATTTATATATGGTCAGTGATTTTTGCACAACGTTTGCACTTGAGCTTGTCCTTACCATATTAATTTGACTTTCTTCTGAAACCGCATCTAAACCAGCAATTTCAACAGCGTTTATCACGCCTACACTTGTGCCAGCATATGTGCCAAAATCAATTTTATATTGGTACTCGAGAACTAAGGCTCTTTCATCTGGTAGTTCAAGTTCAATTGAATAAGTTCCATCATCGTTTTCGTAGGTCATGAACTTATATTCTGTTCTATCAATTAACTCGCCTTTACCATCTTGGGCTTCAGAGTCATAATCATAAAGTTGAACCGATGTCGTGTCAACTTGAGCTGTTACGCTCGAGGACGTTGTGACTAAATCCATGGTGTCAATCAAAACAACATTTGTTGCCGAATCACTTAAGCTTATGGCACTTTTGTTGATGATAACTGAAAATGCGGCGTAATTAGTGGAAATTTCATTTCCTAATGAATCTGTGTTTGTCACTTGCTCTCCTGTTTTATCAAGATACGCATCTGTGCTTTCAACGATGATTTTTGCCACATCTTCATCAGCTCCACAAGTGGCACTATTAACAAATTCTTGCTCAATGACTCCATTCCACTGCTCTGGTGAGCTGAGCTTAACTTGATAAGTTATTATAAATCCAGTGAAATCGTTGCTGTACTGCGTCATTGAGCTATCGATGTTAAACTCGATTATGTTGCCTGTTGCAACAACATCAAAGAAGTCAACCGCAAAAAATTGTGTGCCGCTAAGCCAAATGTTTGTTGGTTGATAATATGCACTAACATAAAACACAGCGCTTACTGAATCTTCGAGCAGTTCGCAATTTTCTGGCAAGGTGTCAATAATTTGTTCTGGAAGATTTGAGTAATCTTCTTCATAGAAAGTGAAATCGAAAAAGATTTGATATTCCACGATTGCTGCGCCTATGTCTTCGTCATAGATATCTTCATATTGCAGCATTTCGCCATCTATGTAATCCGTTAAGGTTTTTGAAATGCTGCTGCCTTTTTTATATGGTATTTCAACTGCGCTGCTTAAATCTCCAACATTTGCTGAGTTTTTGATTGTGTATGAAATACCCTCTGAGCCAGCTTCTAGGTCTAATGTTGTTTCATAGGTTATAACTATGTCTTTACTGCTGATGCTTGAAATAAATTCACTCGTAAATGTTAACGAGAAAATATTTATCACTGTGTCATCTGCGCTTGTTGTTGAAATCGTTGTTCCCCACTGATTGGCGCAACTTAAAGTGTAATTCGATGAATCAACGCTTTTGCCGTCAACTGTGATACTAATTTCTTTGAGTTCACCTAAGGTTATATAGTGACTTTCCAAAATTTGACCACCAAACTCGAGGTTGCTGATTGTGTCGGTGTATGTTAAATCTTCCGCTACTTCGCCGTCTAAATCTGGAATGGAAATTGTTGATTGCCATGCGTAAATGCCAGTTGATTTATCGGCATCTGTTGAGATTTTATCTAATTCATAGGTTGTTATTTTATAACTCACTTCGTTTGATGATGTTGTGTACGTTGTTTCATCATTAGATAGTGTCACTGTGTTGTTGAACTTGATTGTTTTGTTGTACACTCCAATTTCGTTTGCATCTGTCACGTAGCTTATAACATAATCGTGTGAAGAGTCAAAGCTGTCGTCAAAAGTGTACGGCAAAGAAATTTCAATTGTTTCGTCTGTGGTGGAATCTGTGAGCTGAGCTGTTTCTATTATATAGGTTTCGCCCTCACTGCTTGTCATTTCATCGCTCAAGGTGAATCCGTCAAGATTTCTTCCATCTGGGTTTAGGGCAATTAACCAAGTGATTTCTTGGGTTGTACTATTGTAAACTCCATTTTTGCTAAAAATTGCATCTTTAGCTGTTGTTTTCACTGTTGCGGTGAAGGAGTTGCTTCCGCTGAAGACTTCAACATCATTTTGAATGATTGTTGAGCCATCTGCTGTTTCTGCACTTGCTCCACTTGGAGTTGCGGTGTAATAAATTTTATATTGATAACCAGCATCAAGAGCTGGCAATTCATTAATGACAAAATATGAAGTGCCATCTTCTGCGGTTAGCAAAAATACGTACTCACTTGCATCTAAAGTTTCGATTATGGTGTTATAATTATAGTATAAAACGATTTCAAATGAATCAATGTCGTATTGACCATTTTCATAGCCAGCTTCGGACGTGTTAAAAGTATCATATACGCTAATAGTGCTACCTGTGCCGTTGCCAGTTGCGATTGTTAGCGTGTATGAAATACTGTCGCTATCACTTGAACTTGATTGCGTTTTTGAGCCCCACATATTATAATTTGGTGCTGCGGTTGTGCCTTGAGTTGTGCTTGTGCTACTTGTTTGTGATTCGTCAGTATTTCCTGTTGAATCTTCATTTGTTGTGTTTGAACTGTCTGGATTTGAGCTATCTGGGTTTGAACTGTCTGGATTTGAGCTGTCGTCGCCTGAACCATCTCCAGTTGTGCCGCCTGAACCATCTCCACTAGTGGTGTCGTCTGAACCATCGCCGCCAGTTGAGCCGCTGCCACCTGAGTTTGATGTTGACTCCTCACTTGAAGTTCCGCTCTCATCTTCTTGTGTCACGCTTTCATCACCAGTAATTGTGATGCCAGGACCACCTGCAACAAATTCAATATCTAATGCGCTTCCATCTTCACTGCCCTCGAGTTCGCCCTCGAATTGGATATTTCCTTGAAACGAGTTTTCATAATCGAATGAGTCGTAAAAAATGATTGTGATTAAACCGTTAATATCGATATAATGATAACCATAGGCAACGCCATTTTTATAAACTGCGCCATCTTGTGGTTCTAAAAGTGATATACCCAAAGGAAGTTGATAACTTATTGTGTTTGTGCCATCTAAATATCCAGTTGGAATTTCATAACTGATTGTGAATCGTACTACGTCGCCATCTTCGAAAACATAATTTTCATCAACTTCTACAAACTCATCGTCAACGATTATTTCGTAAGTTACTGTTGAAATGTACTCACCAAAATCAGCGCCTACACTATCTTCGCTAAGTGTTGAAATGCCGCTGTCTAAATCTAAACTATTAGCACTTTGCGTTTTTGTGGTGGTTACTTGTGAAGTTTCTTGAGTCGTTTGCTCTGTCGTTGTTTGAGTTTCAACTTCGCTTGTTTGCTCTGTTTGAGTTTGAGCTAAAGTTTCAACTTGTTCTGAATCTATTGTTATTGCGTCTGGAGATATTAACATGTAAGTTGAGAAAAACACCAAAATTGCCAACACAGAAACAACACCAACAAAAAGTCGCTGGTTGTTTTTGTCTTGACGCAGTTTTCTCAAAAATTCTTCGATAAAAGAAACTTTCATGACTATCTCCTTTCTATTTATATAGGAAGTATTTTAGGCGATGCTTTTTTTGAATTAGATTGATATTTTTTAATTTCGTCAGGTAAAGCGTAGCGATGTACGCTGTTAGTTTTGATTTACACTAAACCAAAACTATTAAATGGGAAAACACGAAAGATGATTTCGCCAACTATTTCTTCTTGAGAAATGCAACCAATTTCTTCAATACGGCTATCGGCGGAAATGCTTCTGTTGTCGCCCATTACAAAGTATCGCCCATCAGGCACTTGATATGGAAACTCAATGTTGCACTCACCTAGCGCTTTTTGTTCTAAGTATGGCTCGTCCAACAATTCTCCATCAACAGTGACGTTGCCCTCGTCATCAATGTCCACCCATTGCCCCGAAGTTGCGATAACTCGCTTAACTAAAATCTTGTTGTTATAATAAAAAGCAACCAATTCACCAGCTTCAAAATCGCTTTTTTTAATGCACACCACGATATCGCCATCTTCAAAAGTTGGTGTCATCGATGTTCCATAAACATTGAGAACTGGCAAAAACATCGTCGCAATCAAAATCGCAACTGCTGCCACAACTGCCAAAATAAAAATTGTGCTTCTCATAACTTGAGTGTATCTTTTTTTATATGTTATTCTGCCTAATTCTTTTTCAATTTGCTGAGCAGTGAGCATTGTTAATTCTTCTTGCATTTCACAACCAACTTCACATTTTCTATCCTGTTTTCTTCTTTTTTGAGCTCATTGAGCATTTGCATTTGATTTGTTATATCTTTCAATTCTTGTTTTAACTCAGTTAAAGAGTTAAACTCTTTGATTTGTTTTTCTTGAGTTTCAATTATTTGCTTAAAATTTTCTGTGAGCTTAGCTAAAGCCTTAAATTCATCGATAAATTTTTCTTGGTTTTGCATTTTTGCCTTTAATTGTTTTGATTCTTGCTCAAGTTCGTCAATCCTTTTTTGTTGAATAAGCATTAAATCTAGCAATTCTTTACGTTTTAATTTCTTTAAATCTAATTCTTTCATATTCTAATTCCTCGTTCTTATTTAATTAATATTTTAATTTCAATTTTAACTAGTTTTTACTCAACATTAGCGGATTTTTTTGAATATATTCCATAACTTATGACCTTATGATATCATAAGGTCGTTATAATTGCAATAGTTTTTGCTAATCAATTCACAATATATCAATGTTTCAATGATTTAATATTTATATTCGTGCTATTTTTAATTATATTACCGCTGTAAACGACATAAAATTTTATATATGTTGTATTTTTTGTTTATAAACTTTTAATTTGAATAAATTTATATTAATTGCAAGGCAATAACAACACAGCTTGTTAACAACTGACTTGCTTTGGTGCGTACCTTTTTGGCGGTTTACCGCCAAAAATTGTACAAAAAAAACCGCTGGCTTAAATAGCTCAGCGGTTTGTTTAACTTTAATATTTACTTTTTAAACGCATATATATTTGAGTCATATGCAAAAGTTAAGATTTCATCTTCAATTGCTAAATCGATTAAATCATTACTGCTTGAAAGTGTGGCATAAATTTCTGTTTCGTCATTAAAAATAAGAGTTATAACTACGGAATCAGACCAAAAAATTGTTCTTTCAATTTCATAAGTGCCAGTTAAGTCATCTTTTAAATTCAAAATTAAGAAGTTACCACTTTCATCAAAAATAATTTGAACTTCGTCATTGCTTGCAACTGTTAATAAGTCGTCCTCGTAAGCTGCGCCTGCGAGTTCAATATTTCCATTTTCATCAGTTATTGCAATGAGATCAAAGATACCAACTATTTTTTGTGTGTTAGTTAGCAAAACTAATGCATAATTAGCTAAAAATGCCATTACAAACAAAATTGCTAAAACACTAATAATTTTTTCTTTCTTTTTCATTTCGTTTCCTTTTCATCAAAATATAGCCACATTCAAAATTAGAATGTGGCTATAGCTTATTTGAAATTATTCAGCTGCTTCTTCAGCCACATATTCTTCAGTGTCTGCATCTTGATTTTCAAGAAGAGCTCTGATTGAAAGGCTAACACGTTTTTTATCAAAGTCAATCTCAGTGATCATAACTTGAACTTGTTCGCCAACTTTAAGAACTTCTTTTGGAGAAGCAATGTGTCTATCAGCGATTTGAGAAATGTGGATAAGACCATCAATTCCATCAATTACGCTTGAGAAAGCACCAAATGTTGTGAGGCCAGCGATTGTTGAATCGATAACGTCACCAACTTGATAATCTCTGCTGAGAATTTCCCATGGATTATCTTCAATTCTCTTATAGCCGAGAGAGATTTTTCTCTTTTCGTGGTCGAGAGATTTAACGAAAACGCTAACTGTATCGCCAACATTAACGATTTCAGCTGGGTTTTTAATTCTCTTCCATGAAAGCTCAGAAATATGAACCATACCATCAACTCCACCAAGGTCTACGAAAGCACCATATGATGTGAGTGATTTAACAACGCCTGTGAATTCTTGACCTTCAGCAACTGTTTCCCAGAAAGCATTAGTGATTTCAGCACGAGCTTCTTTAAGAACAGCTTGGATTGAACCAACAACACGTCTTTTTGATTTGTCAACGTCGATAATGCGGAATTTAACAGTCTCTTTGAGCATTGTTGAAAGTTCAGCATCTCTTGGTAAACCTGTGAGTGAACCAGGGATAAATACTCTGATTCCTTTTGCGTAAACGAGAACTCCGCCTTTAACAGCTTCAGCAACTACGCCTTCGAGAACTTCGTCAGCTTCTTTTGCAGCGATGATATCATCCCAAGCTGCGATTGCGTCGAAACGACGTTTTGAGAGCATCATTGTGCCTTCAGCATCGTTTGTTCTCATGATGATAACGTTGATTTCGTCACCAATCTTGAGTTCTTTGCTAGGATCAGCAGTTGGATCATTGCTGTATTCACTTGATGGAATAAAACCAGCATATTTTCTGCCGATGTCTACTTGTATTTCATTAGGCGCAATGCCTACAACAACACCAAGCACTTTTTGGTCGGAACTCATTTTTTTGAGATTCTCCTCCAAAGCAGCTTCAAAGCTCATTTCTTCAGAATTTGTTTGATCATTTAAAATTTCGGACATGGTAAAAAGTACCTCCTTTATAATACCTGCCGGAGTGGAAGCTCCAGCCGTTACCCCGATATTGTCACATTCGCTAAAATCAAATTTTTTCAGCTCCTGTGCAGTTTCAACTAGGAAAGTTTTGCAGTTTTCTTCGCAGACGTTTTTAAGCTTAACAGTGTTAGAGCTAAAACGGCCTCCGACAACAACCATTGCATCACAACTTTCAGACAAAATTTTCGCTTCATTTTGCCTCTGACTAGTCGCTTTACATATTGTACCAAAAATCAAGACGTTTGTATATAGTTTTTGCAAATTTTTTACACATTTTTCTTTTTCTTTTACTGAAAAGGTAGTTTGTGCGACAAAAATCAACTGTTTATCCATAAAACATGGGTTATTTTGCACGATTTCAAGCATTTCTTCACAGTTATTAAACACAAAAGACTCGCCCTTACAGTGACTTCTAAAGCCACATACTTCTGGGTGCTTCTCATCGCCTGCAATTAATACAACATTTTGCTCAGTTGAATTTTTCTTTATTATGTCATGAATTTTGGTTACAAAGGGACAAGTTGCATCTTCATATTTAATTCCGAGCGCATCTAACTCTTCAATCACTTGGCGAGTTACACCGTGAGCTCTGATAACTAAAGTTGAAGCAAGTGGAACTTCACTTGGTTCATTTGCGATAACAACACCCTTTTTCGTCAGTTCATCAATTACTTGTGGGTTATGAATAATTGGACCTAACGTACAAACTTTTTTGCCTTGATTTAATAGATTATATAGTAATTCTACCGCTCTGTCAACCCCAAAACAAAAACCTGCTGTTTTAGCTAAATTTACTTGCAATGTCCTTCCTCCCAAAGTGAAACGATTTCACCCATTATTATATTAGTTAATTGGTGAGTTTGAAGTGATTTTTTATCACTTTCAAATTTAATCTCATCAAATTTTATCACTTCGCCAAAGCGCAATGTCACCTTTTTTCTAAGGCTATTATCTTCTGGGTCACGATAAATGCTAACTGGTAAGATATCAGCTTTTGACATTAAAGCTATCATGCCCACTCCGTTTTTAGCTTCGATTGGCTTGAGAGTTTTGCTTCTTGTGCCCTCTGGAAAAATGCCGAGAACTTTTTCGTTTTCAAGCACTAAGCCAGCGTGTTTGAGTGCTTTTCTATCGAGTTTATCTCTATCAACTGGAAAAGCATTGCTTTTAATGAGGATTTTTGCAAGAAGATTATTTTCAAAAAGTTGAACTTTCGCCATGAAGTGGCAAGGTCTTTTTGATTTAACCATTATATATGCTGGGTCAAAAGAGCTAATGTGATTGCTGGCAATGATAAGTCTTCCCTCTTGTGGCACGTTTTCTTGCCCTACGCATTTATACTTGTTTCTAAATTGAATTGCTATTTTGCACACAAATTTTGTAACGTTGTAAAACTTATTTTCAACAACCTTATCGTAATCATATTTAATATCCATATTTACACCTAATTTCCTTACGTTAAATATTTTCTTTAACTGTTTTGATAACTAAAGCAACTGATTTTTCAAGCTCGAAACCGCTGGTGTCAAGAAGTTTTGCATCATCTGCGGCTTTGAGTGGTGAAATTTCACGGTTCATGTCATCATAGTCACGTTTTTTCATGTCATTGAGCACGTCTTCAAAAGTTACGTCCATCCCTTTTGAGATAAGTTCGTCATATCTTCTTGTTGCTCTTGATTCTGGTGAGGCTGTTAAGAAGATTTTCACTTTTGCATTTGGAAGCACAACAGTGCCGATGTCACGTCCGTCCATAACGCAGCTGTTTTGCTCTGCCATTGTTTTTTGAAGATCAAAAAGATATTGTCTTATCACTGGTACGGCTGAAACTTTTGATGCTGATGTTGAAATTTCTGGTGTTCTAATTTTATCTGAAACATCAACGCCATTGAGATAGTTTCTTTGCTCGCCGTCAACGAAACCAAGCTCAATTTTTGGCTGATTTTCAATTGACTTTTCGATTGCCGCAGTGTCACTTAAATCTGTTTGCTGCATTATTGCATTAAGTGCAACTGTGCGATAAAGAGAACCAGTGTCGATATAAATGAAGCCGAGTTCAGCGGCTACCTTTCTTGAAATTGTGCTTTTACCTGCGCCAGCAGGTCCGTCGATTGCAATGTTAATTACGCTCATATTTTTCTCCTTTATTTTACACGTTCATGCCAGCCAAGTTGCCAGTTGAAAACGCAATTTGCAAATTAAATCCGCCTGTGTATGCATCTACATCGATAACTTCTCCTGCAAAGAAAAGTCCTTCAACGAGTTTTGATTGCATTGTTTTAGGGTCGATTTCCTTTGTACTAACTCCGCCTGAAGTCACGATTGCTTCTTCAATTGGACGATATCCCATAACAGTTACTTTTAAATCTTTGAATTGATTCACAAGTCTTGCTCTTTCATCTTTTGTGATTTGATTTACCTTTGTGTTAGGTCTAATGCCAGAAAGTTTAACCATGATTGGCACTAATTTTTTTGGTAAAAGAGCATTGAGTGCGTTGATGAAATTTTTGTTTGTGTTATCAAGAAAATCACGTTGAATGCGTCTGTCAAGTTGCTCGTAAGTTAAACCTGGTTTGAGGTCAATGTGAATTTCGTAGCGGCGTTTTTCCATGTCTTTTAAATGTGCGCTTGCACTTAAAATAACTGGACCTGAAACACCGAAGTGAGTGAAAAGCATTTCGCCGAAGTCTTTATATATATCTTTATATGTGTTGTTATCAAACACTGTTATTTCAATATTTTTGAGTGCTAAACCTTGAAGGTCTGAGCAAAATCCTTCGTGACAAACGAGAGGAACTAAAGATGGTTTGATATCCTCAATTTTGTGGCCTACGCTTTTAGCGAGTTCATAGCCGTCACCAGTTGAGCCAGTGAGTGGGTACGACACACCACCGGTTGCGATAATTACGCTATCAGCCATAATTTTTTTGCCATCTTCAAGCTGTACGCCTGAAATTTTGCCCTCATTTGTTAGAAGCTGTGTCACTCTGCCAGTTATCCTTTTAGCACCGCTGTCTTGAGCGTACTTCCAAAGGGTATCGACAACGTCAACCGCCTTGTCTGATGCTGGAAAAACTCGATTTCCACGCTCAACTTTGAGTTCGAGTCCGTAGTTTTCAAGTACGTCCATCAAATCAATTGGCATCATTTTTGAAAGTGCGCTATATAAAAACATACCATTAACTGGCACGTTTGCGATAAAATCATTTATCATCGTGCAGTTGTTTGTCACATTACATCTGCCCTTGCCTGTGATCATGACTTTTCTTGCAACTCTTTCGTTTCTTTCAACGATTGTTACATCATGTCCATCAAATCCAGCTGCACCAGCTGCCATAAGCCCTGCTGCGCCAGCTCCGACGATTATTACTTTTTTACTCATTAAAAGCTCCCTTAATTTTAATTTTACGTCCGCTTATGAAAATCTCATTTAATTTCATAAATAATAAATCTGTCTTTTATTATACCGCACAAATAAGAAAATTTCAAGTGCTACAGCGTTCATTTTTTAAAATTAATTGCTTTATTTTGATATAAAAATGTCTTGGTTAAAAAAATCACTAATAACATGATAATATGTTTCATTATTTTTTATTATTTTATTATTAAATACGATTTAAAAGAAAAAATCGCCTATGTTAATAGACGATTTTTGTATACTATAATAATGGTTAAAATATAATAGGCTGAATTTGCTGCGCTTCTTCTATTGCTAGGTATGCCGCAGGCATTGTACGAGAGAAATCACAGACAATTGAAAACGGCTTTTCTAATGGTGCATCTTGGCGCATTGGAATGAAGTAAAAATGCTTGTAGTTTTGCAAAATTCCTATGTTTTTTGCGCTGGTGCTTAGGGCATCATTTGATGATACACCGATTAAAACTGGGCGCTGATTTCTTAGGTGAGATTTGACAGCCAAAGTGACTGGAGTGTCAAAAATTCCATTTGCGAGTTTGGCTAGGGTGTTGCCTGTGCATGGGAGCACGATAAGTATATCTAAAAGCTTTTGAGGACCGATTGGCTCGACTTCGGTGATGGATTTTAGCACTTTATTGCCTGTTATTTGCTCGATTTTTTCTGCAAAATCCGCCGCCTTGCCGAATCTTGTATCGACTTCATAAGCGTTAAATGACATGATTGGGATAACGTTGACTTCGTTTGCAACTAATAGCTCGATTTGCTCTATCGCCTTGTTAAAGGTGCAAAATGAGCCTGTGAGTGCAACTCCAAAGTTTAGTTTTTTCAAGACTTTTCCTCCTTTTGTTTGTTTGTTGAGTTTTCTAAACCTTGGTTTTGTTTTAGCTTTATTTTTAAACTTAATCGAGTTTTGGCTCAATGATTTTTGTTATTATTTCTCCTGCTGATGATGGCAAAAATCGCCCTGGTAAGGCATTGCCTTTGATGAATTTTTCTTTGCTTATTTCAAAATTTTCTTTGTCTATTCCATATGGAACTGAGGCTAATTCGAAATATTTCGCCTTAGTTTTCATGGCTGAAAGCTCGGTTTTGTCAAAAACATTTGCTGGCACAGTGTTAAGAATAAAATCAAAAATGTGCATCGCTGGTAGTAGTTCACTAAAATCAAGTGTTTTGTAGCCCTCGCACTTGGCAGTGATTTTTTGCTCTTGATTTCTCACGCAAATGTAAACATCTAAACCAACTGCACGCAAAATGTTGGCGCTCGCTTTGGCAACCCTGCCATAGCCTGTGATTAAGACTTTTTTGCCGCTTAAGTATTCATCTGTGTTTTCTAAAATCAGACGTAATGCGCCTTGAGCGGTTAGATATGCGTTAAATAAAACTAGCTCTTCGTTTTCGTAAAAATCGAAAAACTCCACGCTTTTTTTGCTTAATTTTGAGCGCAGATTTTCGCTGATGCTGCCGCCGATTAACAGCTGACCTTTACAAAGCGATGAAACGATAGTGTCAAGCTCAATTTTGACTTGGTTATCGCTCGAATAAAGAAAAATATCATCATGAGAAACTGGAACTGGCAAAATTACAACATCATAAAGCGGTATTTTTTGATTTATGTTTTCACATTCACTTGCTGTTTTTAGGTGAGTGCAAGTGTAATTTTTGCTTACTAAAAGCTCTTGAATTTTGTTTTGTCTTAAATCTCCACCGAGTATCAAGATGTTTTTTGAAAGTGTCATGTCAGTTCTCCTAGTTTTGTTTTATTTCTTAAATTGTAAGTTTTTTTTCGTACAGCTCACTTCGTGAGCACTGTTAAATTAAATGCACTGCTTTTTTGAAAAAGCGAAAGTTGGGGGCAACGGCATTTTTGACGGTAAACCGCCAAAAATTGTACCGCTAGAAAAACAAACTCATTCATTTAAGAATATTATATCATATGTGAGTCGAGAATTTTTGTGAATTTTCTGTAAAAGGGTTTACTATTTTCTATTATTATAATATAATGATAACTAACAATGGGCAAAAAAATATATGAGGTGACAACAAATGTTTGAAATAGATGAATTATTGAAAAAAGTTAAGCGTATCCATTTTATTGGTATTGGTGGCTCTGGTATGTGTCCGCTCGCTGAGATTTTGCACTTTAAAGGATATGAAATTTCAGGTTCGGATAATAACACTGGCGACACTTTAAACAAAATCATGTCCCTTGGCATTCCTGTGACTTTGGGGCAAAAAAAGGAAAACATCAAAGACGCTGAAATGGTTATTTACACTGCGGCGATTTTTGCTGATAATGAAGAACTTCTTGCAGCTAAGGCTAGTGTGCCAACTTTTGAAAGAAGCGTTATTTTTGGCGCAATTAGCAGAATGTATGGCGATTGCATCGCTGTTTGCGGCACTCACGGCAAAACTACGGTGACTTCAATGCTCACTCAAGTGCTTGTGATGGCTGAAAAAGATCCAACCGCTGTTATCGGTGGCAGACTTCCTCTCATTGACTCTCATGGCAGAATTGGCGAAAGTGAAACAATGGTTTGTGAAGCGTGTGAATATGTTAACACTTATCACGAGCTTGACCCTAATGTGGCTGTGATTTTGAATGTTGATGCGGATCATCTCGAGTTTTTCAAAAACATTGAAAATATTATTAAATCATTTAATAAATTCGCTAATATGGCAAGCCGTAGCGTTATTTATAATGGTGACGACACAAACACTTGCACCGCTGTTAGCGATGTTAAAACTGACTTAATCTCTTTTGGCTTCGCTGAAAGCAACACTTATTATCCTGCTAATATTACATATAATAGAGGTGCTTTTGCCGAGTTTGACGTTATGAATAATGGCGAAATGCTCACTCATATTAAACTTCAAATTCCAGGTGAACATAATATCTTGAACTCATTGGCTGTTTTTGCAGCGGCAACAAATTCTGGCTGTACACCAGACGAGTGTAAAACTGGAATCGAGGCTTTTGCTGGCGCTGGCAGACGTTTTGAGATTTTGGGCGAAGTTAATGGAATCACAATTGCTGATGATTATGCTCACCACCCTAAGGAGCTTGAGGCTATACTGTCTTCTGTTATGAAGATGAACTACGGCACTGTTTGGGCTGTTTTTCAACCTTTCACTTATTCTCGAACTTCCCTACTCCTTGATGATTTTGCTCGTGTTTTGAGTTTGCCTGATAAATGTGTTATGACTGAAATTATGGGTGCTCGTGAGAAGAATACTTATGATGTTTATACTAAGGACTTGGCTGATAAAATTCCTGATAGTGTTTGGTTTGAGGGATTTGAGGGTGTTTCTGATTATGTTGTGAAATATGCTAAGGCTGGGGATTTGATTATTACTCTTGGTTGTGGTGATATTTATAAGGCGGCTAAGATTATGATTGAAAAATTGAGTAAATAAAAAAGAAAAAGCAAAAATAAAAAAAGAAAAAATCAAGCAAAGCTTTACTCAATTTTTCACGAAAAATTGCGGTTTCTTAAGGCAGAGCCTTAAGGCGCTCGTAGCAACGAGCGAAACACCCCAAGTAAATTGAGAATTGAAAATTGAGAATTGAGAATTAAAGCAAAGCAAATGCAACAAAATAGAATAAACTAACAAAATGCGGTATCGTTTCCTAAACAGCAATGTTAAAGGAAAAGCGATATCGCATTTGCGTTTGTAGCAAAACAGCGAAGCGGTTTTTGCGGATTGGTTTAGCAATGTTCCAAGAAACGAAAGCAAGCAAAGCTTTACTCAATTTTTCACGAAAAATTGCGGTTTTTTAAGGCAGAGCCTTAAGGCGCTCGTAGCAACGAGCGAAACACCCCAAGTAAATTGAGAATTGAGAATGGAGAATGGAGAATTAAAGCAAAGCAAATGCGACAAAATAGAATAAGCTAACAAAATGCGGTATCGTTTCCTAAACAGCAATGTTAAAGGAAAAGCGATATCGCATTTGCGTTAGTAGCAAAACAGCGAAGCGGTTTTTGCGGATTGGTTTTAGCAAAGCAGCAAAACAAGCAGCGACAGCTGATTATTTTGCGAACTAAAAACGAAAAAAAATCAGAGCAAACCAAATAAAAACATAAAAATAAAAAAGTTAAATTTTCCCAAGCATGAAAACAAATAAACGTGCCATACTATATATAACGGAATAAGTTTTATGCGTTTGTGGCTTTTTCCGTGATAAATTGCGGAAAAGTCCAGCGCATTAACTGGCATTACGCAGTTTAAAATAAAAGTGTCTACTAACGTGGATGCGTAAAAGCGAAAGACTATCACTAAAAACACATGAGTGTTAGCACATTGGTGCATTGTGATTTGTCTTTCGCTTTTTTTATTAAATTATCCTTGTGGGTCGTACTTTTTTTTGCGGTTAACCGCAAAAAACTGTACCGCCAAACTTGACATTTTTTAATTAGTTTTGATGTTAGACCAAGTTGAAACTTCGCATTGAGCATATTCGTTATTGCCAACTGCAACGAGAGTGCCATCTGCTTTTAAGCCAACTGTGTGAGTTTCACTGGCAAAAATTGCAATGATATTTTCCCACTCCTCAACCTGTGTTTGACCAAAGTCAAGCTCTTGTTCTGATTGATTTCCATCTTGATCTTCTTCTGTGTTTTCTTCTGCATTTTCATCTGCATTTTCTTCTATATTTTCTTCTATATTTTCTTCTGTATTATCATCTGTAACATCTTCGTTTTCAACGTTGATTTGAGTTGAAACAACTGTGCCGTCAGCTTTTAAGCCAACAACATGATATTCGCCTGCACTAATGGCAACGATATCAGCCCATGAGTCAACCTCGGCTTGTCCATTTTCTGTTTCACCAACAACTATAACTGTGCCGTCAGTTTGCAAAAATGCAAAGTAATCTTCACTGCAAGAAACTGCCATTATATCACTTAAGTTTTCAAAACCGCAATCTTCTTCGCAATCAGTGCAAATAAACTCGAGTGTTGCATCAGATTTTATGCCTATAATATGGCTATCGTTAGCGCAAATTGCAACAATGTCGCTCCACTGGCTTAACTCTTCAATTTCTTCGGAGCTGACAACTGTGCCATCAGATTGTAAACCAATGATTGTGTCGCCATAAAAAGCAATTGAAGTTATATCGCTCCACTGCTGGGCTTGCTCATTTTCACTTAAGCATAATACTTCGTTATCGTTTGTTATCGCAACAACATTATTATTAGATACATAAATGCTTTGAAGATCTTTCCATGAGTGATAATCAAAATCAACCTCATCTTCAATTGTGCAAATTATTCCATCATCTTCACCAACCGCAAAAGTGATTTCATCATTAACTGCAACTGTGTTAATGTTATAAGCGCTAAATTTTGCAAAATAAGCTTCAATTAACTTGATTTGGCTGTCTTCGTATTCACCTAATTGTGATAAAAGCTCAATTGCTGCATCATAATCATAACTATCTAGTAAAGACATAGCGTAAGCGTATTGAACCTCGATGATTTTATCTTGGCTATCTTCGTAATTTTCTAAGTCTTGAAAAGCTGCAATCGCTGAATTATATTCCTGTGATTCAAATAAATAAACAGCCCTAGCATATCTAGCTTCAATTATTTTATATTCGCTATCATCATAATCTTGAAGCAGGGTGAACAGTTTTATAGCTTCATCATATAGTTCGTCTTCAACAAGTTCATTAGCTTTTTGATATTGAGCTTGCAAAAGCAATGTGGCACTATCTTCATAATTACCTAGCGATTCTAAAGTTGTAATTGCATCATCATAATTGCCTGCATTTAATAAATTTGTTGCTTTTTCATACATTACAATCATAACCATATCTTCGCTATCTTTAAAGTCATCAAGTTCTGTAAACATTGCAATTGCAACATCATAATCACCATTATCAATATGATTAAAAGCACTATAATATAGATATACATTCATCATGCTTGGAGAAATTGTTATTATTGAAACTATAATTAAAAGTAAAACAGTGCTAATCAGAATTTGACTTTTTGTTCCTTTGCTTATTTTCTTTTTTGTTTTATTTGATTTATCAATAGAGCTATTATCTATATCATTTTTCATTTAAACTACCTCGTATATTAAATCTTTTTAAAGTCTTTATACAAATTAATAATGTATTATACCATAAAAACAATAACAATGCAATTGATATTTTTTACAATTATTTACGCTTTATTTTATGTAAAAAAACAATTAAATACTGTTTATGACAAAAATTTTCTTTTAATATAATTTTATGTTCAAAATAGTTTATCAGCAAAAAAAAATAAACCAACCTAAAATGAAATAATTTAAGGTTGGTTTTGAATTTTATAAAAGCTTGTCGCCTAAATTTTGATTAGATAACACCTTGAGAAACCATTGCATCAGCAACTTTTAAGAAACCAGCAATGTTTGCACCAGCAACAAGGTTGCCTTCCATGCCATATTCTTTTGCAGCGTCTGCACTGTTTTTATAGATGTTGATCATGATGTCTTTAAGTTTTGCATCAACTTCTTCAAATGTCCATGAATAACGCATTGCATTTTGGCTCATTTCAAGAGCTGAAGTTGCAACACCACCAGCATTTGCAGCTTTAGCAGGTCCAAAGAGAACTTTGTTGTCTTGGAAATATTCAACAGCATCTGGAGTTGTTGGCATGTTTGCACCTTCTGCAACAGCTTTGCAGCCGTTAGCTACGAGGATTTTTGCAGATTCGAGATCAAGTTCATTTTGTGTTGCACATGGAAGTGCGATGTCACATTTAACTTCCCAAATTTTGCTGCAATCATCAATATAAACTGCATCTGGGTGAGCGTTTAAATATTCTTTAATTCTTGCACGTTTAACTTCTTTGAGGTCTTTGATTAAATCAAGGTCAATTCCGTTAGCGTCATAGATATAGCCGTTTGAGTCAGAAAGTGTTACAACTTTGCCGCCGAGCTCTGTTGCTTTTTCAGTTGCATAAATTGCAACGTTACCAGAACCTGAAATTGAAACAGTTTTGCCTTCAAAGCTTAAGCCGTTATCTTGAAGCATATCGTCTGTGTAATAGCAAAGGCCATAACCAGTTGCTTCTGTTCTTGCAAGTGAACCACCATAAATTAAGCCTTTACCAGTGAGAACGCCTGTGAAGCCGTTTTTAATTCTTTTGTAGTAACCGAATAAATAACCGATTTCTCTTGCACCAACACCGATGTCACCAGCTGGAACGTCTGTGTTTGAGCCGATGTGTTTTGAAAGCTCTAACATGAAGCTTTGGCAAAAACGCATAACTTCCATGTCTGACTTGCCTTTTGGATCGAAGTCACTTCCGCCTTTACCACCACCGATTGGAAGACCAGTGAGTGAGTTTTTGAAGATTTGTTCGAAGCCTAAGAATTTGATGATGCCTTCATACACTGATGGGTGGAATCTCAAACCGCCTTTGTAAGGTCCGATAGCACTGTTAAATTGCACACGGAAACCTCTGTTAACTTGAACTTTGCCGCTGTCGTCAACCCAAGGCACTCTGAATTTAACAACTCTTTCAGGCTCAACGATGCTTTCAAGAATTCCAAGTTCAACATAGTGTGGATTACGCTCGATAACTGGCTCTAATGATTCGAAAACTTCCATTACAGCTTGGTGAAATTCAACTTCACCTGGGTTTCTTTTGATGACTCTTTGCATAAGGTCAACAAGGTATTCGTTTTTTAATCTCATATATTTTTTATCCCTTTCTCGTGATTTATCCCAAATGTAAATCACTGTACTAATTATTATACACATTAATGGTAAAAAATGCAACTATTATTAGAGTTATAATTGTTTTTTTATTGCTTTATACATTGATATGCATTATGTACACTAAGATTATATGCAATTAAAGTTAAACTGACACAAAAAAATATGGTTTTTGTGTCAGCTTAATCGATTTTTGCTAGTTAAGCTTATTTATCGCAGCAACATTTTTTATAGCTTTTGCAAAAATGAGGAGTTGCGATAGCGTCAGCACCAGTTTTTTCGTGTGTGATTTCAACTGTGTCTAAGCAACAACCGCAGTTGTTAACATTATATTCGCACTCACAAACGTTACATTTTACACCCTTGTTATTCATTTTTTTCACCTCCAAAAGTTTTGTAATGTTATTATGTGCTGTTTTTATTGATTTATAATTATTTTTGATTTTTTTGATTTTTTTGGTACATTTTTTTGCGGTTTCCCGCAAAAAAAGCAAGCAAAGTTTTACTCAATTTTTCTCGAAAAATTGCGGTTTCTTAAGGCAGAGCCTTAAGGCGCTCGCCGCAGCGAGCGAAATCTCCAATCGTTCAAAAAAATCAGGAGGATAGTCAAAAAAGCTGTCCCTCGGACAGCTTTTTTGACGCAGCCTGTATAAAAAGCCATTCTCGAAAAAATTCTAGAATGGCTTTTAGCTATTTTATTAAAATCGGCATAAAAATAATCAAAAACGTAAAACAGCAAGCAATTCCTCCACTTGTGAATT
>JAWXUR010000117.1:0-5056 GCA_044426265.1 Clostridia bacterium | reverse complement strand
CAAGTTTTCTTGAAAGCACACGTCTGTAAGGAACGGTCTTGACCGTTCCATTTAGGTTTGTGCTAACTTTTTGGAATGGTCAAGACCATTCCCTACAAATAAATCAAACTAACTCGGCGTGCGTGTCGAGGCAGCTCGACCTATTCTTCTTCTTTTTTGGTTTTGTTTACTAGGCCTGTTACTTTATCGAACATTTCTGGTACGAGGTTTACAACTCTTTCTGCTGCGCTGTCGTATGCAGTGATGTGTTTGATTGTTACTTCGCCTTTGTTTACAACTAAAAACGCAACTGGAACGATTGTCACGCCAGCACCGCCACCGCCACCGAAAAGCTCTTGATTAGCTTTGCTTGGGAAGTCTGCGCCACCTGAAGCGAAGCCGTATGTAACTTTTGAAATTGGAATGATAGTCATTCCTTCTTCAGCGTGAATTGGCTCACCAATGATAGTGCTTGTATCCACTAAGTCTCTGATTTTATCGATTGTTGATGATAAGATTGCTCCTGATTTCTCTGACATGTTCTCGTCCTCCAAAATTATATTTTAAAATTGAATTGTTTATTTTTTTGATTTTGCTTTTTTCTTAGGTTTTTCGCTTTTTTCGTCTGTTTTAGTTGACTTAATTGCCATAACAAACTTTAAAATAACACTGAATAAGAGTCTAAATACAAGACCTATAACAGAGTTTATTATCTTTCTAACAGTGATGCTTAAATCTATATACACCTCGGCTTCGGTGCTTTTGGCTAAAAAGTCTGGCTCAATGACAATGTCATATTTGCCCACCTTGTTGTTAGCACAAATGTAGCCAGCGGCTGGATAGATTTGTTGGCAAAGTTTTCCATATTTAATCGCTGTGCTAGCTGCATCACCTGAGCCAACTTTTACGTAAATATCAAATTCATCAAAAACGATGCTGTTTAAAAACTTCTTGCCAAACAGCGATAAAACGTGACCTAAATTATGTATAATTTGATCTCTATCGTCTGTGTCCATCGCTTTGATTGACTCGACGAGTGGATTTGGTTTTTTCTCTTTTTTCGGCTTCTTTTCTTTTGGTTTTTCTTCCTTAGGTTTTTCTTCTTTTGGCTTTTCTTCTTTTTCTTCCTTAGGTTTTTTCTTTCCAAAAGGCAAAAGCTCAAACTTGAAAAACATATATTTGACAGCGAGATTGATTTTTTCGCCAACCATCAAGTTCACCTTAATCGGCACACTGAGCAGCAAAACAATCAAACCCACGATGCAAGCTAAAACGCATAAAATTATTGAACCTACGCCCACGCTTTCACCCCTTTTTCATAGTTTTATTCTGTTGTTAAAATCATTCACTCAACTGATGTCGGTGTGCGGTACTTTTTTTCGCAAAGCGAAAAAACTGTACGGCAAAAAGGCAATTTCGCTTGAAATTTCCTTAAACACCTATATACTTCTATGTTACATTAAAAACGCTTTTTCGTCAACCTTTAAAGCGATATTTTTAAGTTAATTTTCAACTTTTTCTTCAATTTGCTCAGTTTTTTCCTCATTTTGCTCATCTGATTCAATTTTCATTGTTTCTTCGCTTAAAACTGGAGGCAACTCGCTGAGTGAAGATATGCAAAAACAGCGCAAAAAATTATCGGTTGTTCCATATAAAAGCGGACGACCCAAGGCTTCGAGTCGACCTTTTTCTTCAATCAATTCTTTTTGGCAAAGCGAGCTGACAACACCAGAACAATCAACGCCACGAATTTGCTCGATAAACGATTTTGTGACCGGCTGATTATAGGCAATGATTGCCAAAACCTCAAATGCCGCTGGTGAAAGTGGGGTGTTTTTCTTTTTCTCAAGCACTGTGCGCACAATTTGAGCAAACTGTTTTTTGCTGCAAAGCTGAATTTTATCATCAAGGGTGAGCAGAGTCAAACCGCTGCTTTCGCCCTCATATTTTTTCTTGAGTTTATCAAGCTCTAAGCTTAGAGTTATCAAGGTGATTTCTAAACTCGAGGCTAGTTTTTTCATTTCAATAGGCTCGCCCACTGAAAACAAAACTGCTTCAATCACCGCTTGTAAATCCATATTTTCAATCATGTTTTAACTAATGTCTAACGGCAAAAAATCGCCGCCATGACCTTACCTCTCACTTATTTTTTTGTTTTTTCTCGATCATTCATCACAACAACCACTTCATCACGCTTCATTTCAAGCGAAACTTTGTTAGCTTTCATAAGCTCCAAAATTGCAAGAAAAGTTGCAACCATTTCTGATTTTGATTTTGATTCATAGAAAAACTCGTTCCAATATCTTTCGCCATGTTTAATTAATTTTCGATAAATGAAAAACACTCGTGAATTAACTGACACAATCTTAGCTGACACTAATTGAGAGAAACTTTCAATCGGTGGTGGCAGTTTGCGCCGTCCTCGACCGATTGCGTTGACATAATGCATCATGATTTCGCTTAAGTCGTGAAGACGTTCATATTTTGTGCTGCCTTTAAACTTCGCTGGTTCACGGCAAAAATGATCGAAGCCGTCCGCCTTTGTTGAAAGCTCTTTTGCAACCTCTTTGCAAATCCGATATTCGATTAATTCGCCCTCAAGCTCTTTTTTAAGTGTTTCGCCCTCATCATGAACAGGCAAAAGTGAAACAGTTTTAATGTATACCAAACGAGCCGCCATTTCAACAAATTCGCTTGCAATTTCCATGTCAGCGTCTTTCATTTGGCGAACATATTCCACGTATTGCTCAACAAGAGTGAAAATTGGAATATCGTTTATATCTAATTTATGCTTACTGATTAAATGCAGCAGTAAGTCAAGAGGGCCTTCAAAGCCTTCAAATTTATATTGTATTTTTTCAACTGTCATGCTTAAACTCCAGTTATTGCACGAGCAACACTTAATAAACCATTATAAACATGATTAGTTGCCCAGTAAATTGGTGCATCAAGTACGCCTAAAATGATGAGCACGAAAACAATCATAACAAGTTGTCTTTCATAGCGCATGATTTTATAATAGTATTTATTAGGTAAAATCGCAGTGAGGATTCTTGAGCCATCGAGAGGAGGCACTGGAATCATGTTAAACACTGCAAGAGAGATGTTAATTGAAATTGCATAGCTTAAAAACAGTGCAATAAAATAAGCTGTTCCCTCAACTTGATAATTTGTAAACTTATAAACCAAACAGTAACCAATCATGAAGATAAAAGCCACAATCAAGTTAGACACTGGGCCTGCAAGAGCGGTGAGCGCCATGCCGCCTTTTTTATTTTTGAAGTTTCTCATGTTAACTGGCACAGGTTTAGCGTATCCAAAACCAACAAGGATAATTAAAAGTGCACCCATAGGGTCGATATGTGCGAGTGGGTTTGTGGTGAGTCTGCCTTGAAGTCTGGCAGTTTGGTCACCGAGTTTGTACGCCACGAAAGCATGAGCGAACTCATGAATAGGAAGCACACAAAAAATTACAAAGACACGAGCGCAAAGGTTGACAATTAAATCCATCGAAAGTCCATTTGTCAATAAATCAGTTATCATTATTTTTTCCTCCAATAACTATTCTATCTATTTTATTATAATCCTTAACTATTTCGGTAAAGTCGCTCGCTGAAGCAAACATTTTTTCAATCGTACTGGCTTGCGCCTCACCGCATTCAATCATTATACGTCCATTTTGTATCATAGGAAGCCACAGCTGTGTTAATTTTTTATAAAAAACATAGCCATCTGCACCACCATCGAGTGCCATTTTAGGTTCAAACAAAACTTCACTTTGAAGCGTTGGAACTTCATCACTTTTAATGTAAGGCGGATTTGATACAATAATATTAGGCTCAGGCAAGTTTGAAAACTCCTCGCCCAAGGCAAGGATATCGCCTTGAATCACTTGAATTTTATCACTAAACCCAAATTTTTCAACATTTTTTTTGAGGTACACGAGAGCCTGATCTGATTTTTCCACAAGAACAACTCGAGCATTAGGCACAGCATTTTTTACGCTAATTCCAATGCAGCCGCTGCCTGAACAAAGGTCAAAAACAACAGGATTTTTCACCTTTTGAGCGTACTGAATAACCTTTTCCACTAGAATTTCAGTTTCAGGACGAGGGATAAGCACCCCAGCACCGACAAAGAAATCTTCGCCCATAAACTCCCATTTACCAAGCACATATTGAATTGGCACACCGCTCAAACGCTCACCAGCAAGACCCAAAATTCGCAGAGTTTGCTCCTCGCTTACAGGGAAATTTTTCCTCAAAATAAAGTCGGTATGTGAAAAATCGAGAGCTTTTTCGATTATATAGCGAACTTCGAGATTCGCATCTAAGATGTTTTGATCTTCAAAAAGTTTCACTGTGCTTAGGTATATTGCGTTTACTGTCATGTTTTTTGCCTTTCGTTGTTTGGTTGGTTACCATGTTTTGTGTTAGTTTGTGCTATCTTTCTGACATGGCAAGCCATGTCCCTACAATATAAAAATCGTTAAATTCATCTTTTAACAAACGTGTTCATTAATGCTTTTGAAACGTTCGTTTATAGGAGATTTCAAAAAAACTTAAGAAATACGTAGGGTGCGACCCCAATGCAAGCAACTTAAGCGTTTATTTATAGTTTTTTCGTGATGGCTAAATTGCTCTGTTTTGCCTACGGCAAAATCAAGAAACCCCCGCCGAGGGTTTCTTACGCAAAAATGTCCACTGGACACTTTTGCTATCTTCCTGCGGTTCTTGACGATGGGGTGTTTCGTTCGCTGCGGCGAACGACTTAAGGCTCTGCCTTAAGAAACCGCAATTTTTTAAAAAAATTGAGTAAAATTTTACATGATTATCCCTTAAGTTGCTTGCGTTGGGTGCGACCCCTGTGTCGTACCGAAATTGGGATTTATTCATTTTTTTCTTAAACATGGTGGTTTTTTGTTTCGTGAAATCACGAAACCGAACATGGCAAGGGTAGAACCCCATACTCGGGAACTTAAGAGATTTTCAATTAGTTTAATCGTATAATTAATTGAAAATTGAAAATGGAGAATTGAGAATTATGGGAAAAATCAAAGATTTTTTGGATTTTAACT
>JAWXUR010000116.1:0-5065 GCA_044426265.1 Clostridia bacterium | reverse complement strand
AAAATGGGAAACAAGGAGGAGTAGAACCCCTCCCCTACGGTTACAAAAATATTTCTCAACATATATAGCAAAACTAAAAATTAAATTTTATTAAATAAAAACCCTTAAGTTGCTTGCATTGGGCACGACCCCTGTGTCGTGCCGACGTTGGGGTTTATTCGTTTTTTTGAACATGGTGGTTTTTGTTTCGTGAAATCACGAAACCGAGCAGCGGTCGACCACACAGGGTCGACCCTACGTTTTTTTTGGAAATTGGGTTAAGGTTTGCGGACAACCGCAAGGGTCGTCCCTACAGTTTTTGAAAAACGTTTTTTATATTCGTAGGGGCGGATATTATCCGCCAGCGAAACGGCAGAAAAATTCGCCACAACATCAATTTATAATCGATAATAAAATGCCAAACAAAATATTCCAATTAGTCACAACTAACCGCAAAAACAGCCACACTACCCCATATTCAGGGCGTGCGGCTGTTTGTGTCATATTAAGTTTTTTCATTTCACTATCAGCCGTATGCTCTGCTAGTTAATTTGTGTTTTTTGTTTTTCATATATTTTTTTGCTGTGGGGGCGCTTCCTTTTTTGCGGTTAACCGCAAAAAATTGTACGGCGAAAAATGCTTTTAATCTTGTTTGAAATTGCATTTTTCGATTTCTTCGTGGACGTAAGCGGCTTGTTTTAGCCAGACTTGTTTTGCGCTTGGAATTAAATCTTCGGCGTTTTTCACTCCGCAAAGCATTGCGAAAGCTTCGCCAACATTTAAGCCGATATCGCCTTTTTTGCCGATTGCAACATAATAAAATGTGAACGCAGCGCCGTCGGAGATGTTATTATAAAAGTTCGGATAAACTTTTTTGATCTCTTCATACATTGAATTGAGGATTGTTGTCACGATTTCGGTTGACTTGATTTCGTGGTGAAGTGCGGCTTCAACTGCGAAAACGAGAAGCACTTGCACTTGAAGCATGATCGCTTGAGTTTGAAACTTTTTGACAAACAACTCTTTCATGCTTTTTTGAGATTTTGCATCGCAAGAGTTAATAATTTCTTGCGCTAACTCAAAACCAAACTCTTTTGCCTTGGCTAAATTGCCATTTAAACGATGAAAATTCATCGATTCAAACACACTTTGAAACTCTTTGCTTATTCCTTGCGTGTCGTTTTTGCTATAATAAATTTTGATGTCACTGTCAGTCATTTTTAACTCCTCCTTGCTTTTTTACTTTGTTTTGATGTTGATTTAAACGCCAGCTGTTGCGAGAGCTTGCTCTTGAGCTAATTGTTTTGCCTCTTCACGTTTTTTCTTGCGTCTTTGGTTGGTTTTATAATTCAAAAGCTTTGCAACGCATTCTTCTGGTGGGCCATAATCGCCAAGTTTAACTGGTCTTGAGTTATATGCGCCGTGGAAGTCGCTGCCGCCTGTCATTAAAATCTTATGTTTTTTTGCAAATGAAATTAATTCTTCTTGTTGCTCTAATGTGTTTGATGGGTGCCAAACTTCAACACCATCTAAGCCAACTTTCACTAAATCATCTAATAAGTCAAAATTATCATACATTCCTGGGTGGGCGAGAACTGCGATTCCGCCAGCATCGTGAATTGCACGAATTGCGATTTGTGGCTCAACATAATTAAGCTCAACTAAGATGTTTTCTGGTGAAGTTCTTTTGAAAAGTGAATTGAATAACTCACCATAAATTGTTGTTGTGTACCCACATTCTTTAAGAGCTTGCATGATGTGTTGTTTGAAAATGTTTGTTGAACCTGTTGCACATTTCATGATGAACTCAATTGAAATAGGGAACTTTTTGCTTGCCTTAACTGCCATGAGTTGCCCAGTTCTTTTTCTAACATTTGAATTAACTGCGCAAATTTTTTCAAGTCTATCTGGAATGTCTGGCAAATAACAAAGAATGTGTGCCCTTTTTCCGTGAACTTTATCAGTGGTTGTTAGTTCAACTCCTGGAATAACTTTTATGCCGTGTCGCTCGCCGAGCATTTTTGCTCTAACGATTCCTGCAACGCAGTCATGGTCTGTGATTGAAAGCACGGTGACACCGCTATCTTTTGCAAGTTTAATCATGTCATCAATGCCCATTGTTCCATCTGAAAGACGAGTGTGACAATGTAAATCAGCTTTATACATTCGTATCTCCATTCTTAAATTAAATTTGTAATATCTACTATACTTTTGAAAAACCCATTACAAAATCTAATTCATAATAAGAATTTTAGCGTTTGAAAATTTAATCGCTAACAAAATAAGGCGAAAATCGCCTATATTACTTTATACTACTAAGTATACTATAATATTATTGTTATTACAAGTAGTTTTGTTAAAATTATTTTTTACTACAATGTGTCGCTTTTATTTTGGCTTGGTAGCAAGAAAATTGCAATCCGACATTCGACCTAAAATCAATAAATTTTATGACATAACAAGGCAGACGAAGAAAATAATCGCACGATTGTTTATGAAAATTGTTGGTTTTAAGCTTGGCTAGCTACTCAAAAAAATGCAAAAGAAAAAAGCCGAAACGCTTATGCGCTCGGCTTTATATTTAACTATGCTTTGTAACTATTATAGCTCCATTTCCTCATGCTTTTGAAGTGCTGCTAATCTAGTAACAACATTCAAAACAACTTTAAGGTCGTCTTCGCACATACCGGTGATTCCCTCAACAATTTTTTGATGTGTTAAACCTTGTTCAATCTCATTATCAAAGAAAGTTTTTGGTGTTACTTCGAGATACTCACACATATATAAAAATTCTGTCATTGATGGCAGAGTTCTGCCGGCAGTGATGCTTTGGATATAGCTTTTGCTGTGTCCCATATATGTGCTCATTTTATATTCGGAAACACCTTTTTGGAGTCTTAATTCTGTAATGCGATTTCTTACAAATGTTGGATTCATTGTCATTATCACCTTTCGATAGTTATTGCTATTATTGTCGTATATTCGACAACAAATGTATATACATTATATGTTTTTTTAAAGATAAATACTACCTTTTAAAAAACCTCTATAATTGATTATTACCTTTTATTTTAATTAAAGCTAATAAACAGGACAAATTTATTTGTTTAACAATTAAAAACATCAAAAATTAAGCAATATTTTTTTGTTTTGATTAATTCAAATTGACTTTATCAACAAGTTTTCACAAATACCTTGTTAACTTTGCACAAATAGCTTACTCCTATATTTAATAAATGGAAAAATCAAAATAGCAATAATGTTTCTTTATATTCAATATTATAACAGTGCAAAATAAATTTTTAATTAACCTTTTGTAAATTATTCCAATAGAATTAGTATTATTATAAAAAATATTGTTGATTTTTATAACATAGTGCATATAAAACAACACGTATATGTTATATAAGCAACACTATGTTACACAATGGTTTAACAGACTTGTTTTTTATACATTTCTTCCAAATCAAGGCATAAAATTTGACAAAAATGTGCAAAAACCTAAAATATTATTTTTTTGTTATTTTTTTGTCTTTAGGTCTTGAAAAATTGTTAAAAAAATAGTAAAATAATATAGTATAGGTAAAGTGATTAACAAGATAGTTGTTTTTGGGTTCAAGCATCAAAATAATGCTAATAGTTAACTGCTTAAAACTTAAATATTAAACAAAATCCAGAAAGGTCGTTTATTATGTGGCAAGTAAAAAAAGCATTTTACAGAGCATACCAACAAACATTTAGAATCGCAATGTGCGCTTTCGATTGGTCAGAACCAGAACTCTTAGAAGGTCCTGGGGCAGTACTTCAACTTCCTGCGCTCATCAAAAGCAAAAATCTTGAGAAAGTTCTCATCGTAACAGATAAAAACCTCATCAGCTTTAAGCTTTTAGATGGTTTATTCGAAAAACTCGATGAAAGCGGTATTGAGTACGTTATTTATGACGGCACACAAGTTAACCCATCAATCGAAAACATCGAAGAGGCAACAGCACTTTACAAGGCAAACGATTGCCAAGGCATCATCGCTTTTGGTGGCGGTTCTCCAATGGACTGTGCAAAAGTTACTGGCGCAAGAGTTGCAAACCCTAAAAAATCAGTTAAACAACTTCGTGGACTTCTCAAAGTTTGGCATAAAGTTCCTCCATTTTTCGCAGTTCCAACAACAGCTGGTACTGGCTCAGAGGTAACTCTCGCTGCGGTTGTTTCAGATTTGGAAACTCATGAGAAATACGCTATCAACGATCCACATCTCAGACCAAAATATGCAGTTCTTGACGCTGCTCTCACTGTTGGTCTTCCAAAGCACGTAACTTCAACAACTGGCATGGACGCTCTCACTCACGCAGTTGAGGCGTACATCGGCAAGTCAAACGTTAAACTCACAGAGCAATACGCTATCGATGCAGTTGATATGATTTATAAGAGCCTTAAAAGAGCTTATGACGATGGCACAGACCTCGAAGCTAGAGGAACAATGCTCAAAGCTTCTTATTGGGCTGGCATGGCATTCACAAGAGCTTATGTTGGTTATGTACACGCTATCGCTCACAACTTGGGTGGCATGTACCACGTACCTCACGGCTTAGCTAATGCTATTATCTTACCTCACATTCTCGAGTATTATGGCGAATCTGCTCACGCAAGACTTGCAACACTCGCTGAAGTTTCAGGTGTTATGACAACTGGTTCAGACAAAGAAAAAGCAGAAGCTTTCATTCAATCAATCAAAGACCTCAACGAGTCAATGGATATCCCATCTCATTTTGACATGATCAAAGAAGAAGATATTCCAACAATCGTTAAACGTGCACTTAAAGAGGGTAACCCACTTTATCCAGTGCCAAAAATCATGAACTATGATGACTGTGAAGCAGTTGTTAGAGGTTTAATGGGTTAATTTAAAGATTAATTTAATAAGATGAAAAAAGTTTTGTCCGTTTTATGATGGACAAAACTTTTTTGTTTTATGTTATTTTTTATAAAATCTCGTAGGGTCGACCCCAACGCAAGCAACTTAAGGAAAAATCATGTAAAATTTTACTCAATTTTTTTAAAAAATTGCGGTTTCTTAAGGCAGAGCCTTAAG
>JAWXUR010000115.1:0-5168 GCA_044426265.1 Clostridia bacterium | reverse complement strand
AAAATCATGTAAAATTTTACTCAATTTTTTTAAAAAATTGCGGTTTCTTAAGGCAGAGCCTTAAGTCGTTCGCCGCAGCGAACGAAACACCCCATCGTCAAAAACCGCAGGAAGATAGCAAAAGTGTCCAGTGGACATTTTTGCGTAAGAAACCCTCGGCGGGGGTTTCTTGATTTTGCCAAAGGCAAAACAAAGCAACTTAACCATAACGAAAAAACTATAAATAAACGCTTAAGTTGCTTGCATTTACGTAATTTTATGGGCTTTTTGTAATCGTAGGGGTAATCTACATATCGTAGGGACATGGCTTGCCATGTCCGCAAGGATAGCACAAACCCAGTTTCGGACATGGCAAGCCATGTCCCTACGGTGTGGGTGGTAGGTTTTTCATTATATTTCAAATTTTCGCCAGTGTAAGCGTAGCGCTGTACGGCTCAAATGCCATAAAGTTTTTGATAAACTATCTGCGTAAACATCACCTTTTCCACATAATCAGCGGTCGAGGGATAGGGAATTTCATCAAGATTGATTGAGTCGAGAGAATATTGCTCATCTTCGAGCCACTGCGAAACAATGTTCATGCCAGCGTGATAGCCAGCGATTGAGGTTTCGATGATGCCAAATTCGTCCATCAAAATGCCGTAAAAAAGGCAACCATATTTGATGTTGATTTCAGGGTCGTAAAGGTCATCAAGCTCTAAATCTTCGCCGGTTTTGGTTTGAAGCCACTCGAAAGTGTCCGGTGTGATTTGCATTAAACCTCGAGCATCAGCGCTTGAAATTGCGTTTGGATTATAGCTGCTTTCGCAGTTTATCACGGCAAAAACGAAGCTAACTTCGAGATTATTTTCATTTGCATAAAATTCGACTAATTCCGCATAGTCGAGGGGGTATAATGTTTTGAGTAGTGAAGAAAGACCGAAAACAGACACGCCACTCAAAATCGCTAAGCTGACGATGACGGCAACAATGCGTTTGAATTTTTTATTCATGTGATCACCTTCAAAATCTTTTTGATTTGCTCATCAAGCTTATGCGGCTCGAAGTTATTAACTAGTATATCGGCATTTTCCATATAATATTCGTCACTTTTTTGTGCATTTATGCGAAGTAACGCTTGATCTTTTGAGATTTTATCTCTTAGCATGATTCTTTCAAGGCGGACAAGCTCTGGCGAATGCACAACAATGATGAAATCGCAGATGTCTTTGAGTTCACATTCGAGCAGTACAGCTGCGTCAATGACGCAGGCAGCGTAGCCGAGTTGCAGCGCTTTATCGAGCTTTAATTTGATGTTTTGAACTATCGCTGGGTGAGTGATGGCGTTGAGTTTATCGGTTTGCGTTTGCGTTTCAAACGCACGCTTTGCCAGTTCACTGCGAATAAGCTCGCCATTTTGGTCTAAAATTTCATTGCCAAAAGTCTCACTTAACTTTTTTAGCACCTCATCACTATCGCATAAAATTTCACGAGCAACAATATCCGCATCAATAACAAAGCAATCATTTTCGCTTAAAATTTTGGTGATAGTCGATTTGCCAGCGCCAGTTTTACCAGTTAAACCTAAGATTTTCATGTTAGTCACCCCTTTGGTGTTGTTTATGCGGTTTTGCGGTTTTACTCAATTTTTAATAAAACGGCAAATTTGGTTTGTTTTTTTGTTATCGATTGTAATTTGATTAAACGGTAAAATCACCGTCGTTCCTGGGAGGGGAAACCCCTCCCCTACGTGGTTTCGAGGAAATTAGGCGAAATTTTGTAGGGCACGACCCCTGTGTCGTGCCGCTGTTGGTGTTTCGTGTTACACGAAACAAAAAACCGCAAATTCAAAAAATGTTGCGTAGGGGAGGGGTTTCCCCTCCCTAGAACGGCACGGATTTTCCCTTTGCATCAATGTAAAATCGATAACACATAATCAAAATGATTTCCGCTATTCAAAAATTCATTTTTCATCTCGTAGGGGCGATTCACGAATCGCCCACAAGTTAGCACAAATTTTCGATTTCGGTCGATTCATGAATCGACCCTACGTGGTCGACCGATGCAATCAATCAAGCTCAATCACATTAAACTCCGCCGCCCTAAGCAGTCGATTAAACACAGCTAAACCCACACCGCTATCACTCGGATATCTAGCGTAAACCTTAGCAGCATTTAGCTCGTCAACTTTTCTTAATGCGTCAAAAAGAGCAGTGGCTTGTGAACTTGGGTCGTTGATTTTGCCAAAAGTTAAAGTTTTAATTTCGAGATGTGTTTCTTCACCCTCAAAGCAAAGGGCAAGGTCGTTATTATCAGCGTTTTCGCCCACGTATTTTTTGTACCGCTCAAAACTACCTTTTAAGATGATAACTTCAGCTTTTGGTGAGTAATGCTTGTACTTCATACCTGGGGAAGTGGCTTTTTTGTTGTTTTCTAGTTTGGCAAAAACTGCATTGTCAATAACTAAATCTGGAATAACAGTTTTTAGCATTTCTGGTGTGATACCGCCTGGTCTAAGCAGCCTTGGCGGATTCACTGCGAGCGACACAACAGTTGATTCAACTCCAACTTTGCACGCTCCACCATCAACGATTGCGGCGATTTTTCCGTCAAGGTCGTTTAAAACGTGGCTGGCTGTGGTTGGGCTTGGTTTTCCTGATGTGTTAGCAGATGGGGCAGCTAGAGGTACGCCGGCACGAGAAATGATTTGGCAAGTGAGGGCATTATCAGGCATTCGAACTGCAACAGTGTTTAAGCCACCGCAAACTTCTTTTGGTACGAGGTCAGATTTTTCAAGAATAATCGTGAGTGCTCCGCCCCAAAAAGTTTCAGCTAATTTCATGGCAAGCGGTGGAATATCTTTAACGAGTGGTTTCCACTGCGAGATGTCGCTGATGTGAAGAATTAGCGGATTATCCGATGGTCTACCTTTGGCGGTGAAGATTTTTTTCACGCTTTCACTGCTCAATGCGTTGGCAGCTAAGCCGTAAACAGTTTCTGTTGGCACTGCCACAACTTCACCAGCTTTTAAAAGCTGAGCCACCTCATCAATTTGCTTGTCGGTCGCACTTTCTATTTTAAAAAGTTTCGTTTTCATGTTTTTTGTACGCTTTCTTATGAGTTGCTTTTGAGTTTTTCGGCGGTGTCAGCAGTGATTAAAGCGTCAATCATTTCGTCTAAATCACCATTGACAAATTGCTCGAGTTTATAAAGTGTGAGAGTGATTCTGTGATCTGAAACTCTTCCTTGAGGGAAGTTATAGGTTCTAATTCTTTCACTTCTATCGCCAGAGCCAACTTGAGCTTTTCTCTCGCTTGCAATTTCACTTGCTTGTTTTGCTTTTTCATTATCAAGGATTCTTGAAAGCAAGATTTTCATAGCTTTGTCTTTGTTTTTATGCTGACTTCTTTCGTCCTGACACTCAACAACTGTGCCAGTTGGAATGTGAGTGATACGAATTGCAGAGTCAGTTGTGTTAACGTGTTGACCGCCAGCACCGCTTGAGCGGAAAGTATCAATTTGAAGATCTGTTTGGTTGACTTCAATGTCAACAGCTTGAGCTTCTGGCAAAACTGCAACAGTTGTGGTTGAAGTGTGTATTCTGCCTTGAGATTCAGTTTCAGGCACACGCTGTACACGGTGAACCCCACTTTCAAATTTAAAGCGAGAATAAGCACCCTCACCAGTTATCATAAAACTGATTTCTTTGAAGCCACCAAGTTCAGTTGGATTTGATGAAAGAATCTCACTTTTCCAGCCTTTAGCTTCGGCATACATTGAATACATTCTGAAAAGTGTGCCAGCAAAAAGAGCACCCTCTTCGCCACCAGCACCGCCACGAATTTCAACGATAACGTTTTTATCGTCATTTTCGTCTTTTGGAAGAAGCAAAACTTTAAGCTCTTCAACGAACTTTTCAGCATCTGCACGAGTGGTTTCAAATTCTTCTTGAAGCATTTCTTTGAAGTCTTTGTCAAGTCCACCTTCGTCAATCATCATTTTAGCTTCGTCACGAGCTTCAACAGCTTTTTTATATTCACGAAATTTTTCAACGATTGGAGTGAGATTTTTGTGCTCTTTAAGTAGCGCTGTATATTCAGTTTGGTTTGCAATTGATGCAGGGTCATAAAGTTTAGCGGTGATGTCTTCGAAACGTTTTTCGACATCGTGTAATTTATTAATCATGGATAGCTCCTTTAAGCAATTTATTTTATTTGTTATTTTATTATACATTATATATAGTATATAGGAATTAATTTAATGCTTAGTTAAAAACAAAGTAGCTAATCCTCAGCCGAGCGAGAAACAGACTTAATATTTTTTTCAGCCTTGAGCCTTGGCACTAGCACCACATGCTCACATTTGGTGCATTGAAGTTTAAAGTCCATACCGCAGCGAAGCACAAGAAACTGATTGTTTCCACAAGGGTGGTTCTTCTTCATTGTAAGAATATCTTTAACTCGTATATCCATATCGCACCTCCATTAAAATTTCAGATTTGAAAATTGATTAAATCAAAAAAATCTGCGTTATACTATAGTATATCACAAAATATTATGCTTAGCAACTTTTATAGTAGAAGTTTTTAAATCTAACTGCAGAATTTTTTTAAAATTCGTTTTGGTCGTACAGTTCGCTTCGCTCACAATGAAAATTGAAAAATTGTGGTGGCGTGCGTTGCACGCATTATAAACGTAGGGACATGGCTTGCCATGTCAGAAACTGGGTTTGCACTATCCTTGCGGACATGGCAAGCCATGTCCCTACAGTAGGCAAATTGTAGGGGCGACCTGTGGTCGTCATTGGGTTTGATGGAAATTTCTGGCGACCACAGGTCGCCCCTACACTAACAAATAATTTTTATGCGTAGGGACAGGCTTCCACGCCTGTTCGAATGAAAAATCATTTTTCCTCTCGTAGGGTCGACCCTGCGTGGTCGACCGTTGCTGATGTTTCGTGGCTCACGAAAAAAAACAACGTATTAAATGAACACGAACACAGAAAACAACCGCTTTTTCAATAAATTTGCAATAACGTCAACATCGGTCGACCACATAGGGTCGACCATACGAGGGTAAAAAAATGTAGGGCACGACCCCTGTGTCGTGCCGCTGTTCGGTTTCGTGATTTCACGAAACAAAAACCACAATGTTTAAGAAAACACGAATAAATCCCAACTTCGGCACGAC
>JAWXUR010000114.1:0-5290 GCA_044426265.1 Clostridia bacterium | reverse complement strand
TGGTGCAGTTTCTGCTGCCGCAGGGGCGTTACGTTTTTTTGCTTGCCCAAAAAAAGTAACCAAAAAAATGGCATTTTCTTTTTTTCTGGAAAAAAAGAAAAACAAAAAAAGCATTCAAGGAGGTATCCTTGAAAATCCTCTCGCACTGCGGTGGCTTTCTTTGGGTTTGGTACTGGATTTTTGGGTTTGTTGTTTTTCTTTTTGTTTTTTGGTTTTGTGTTATCGTTTTGGATTTGATATATTGGTTGATTTTTCTGCCGTTCTTGCGTTTGTTGATGTGGTTAGTCACGTTTCTGCTGCCGCAGGGGCGTTACGTTTTTTTGCTTGCCCAAAAAAAGTAACCAAAAAAATGGCATTTTCTTTTTTTTCTGGAAAAAAGAAAAACAAAAAAAGCATTCAAGGAAGTATCCTTGAAAATCCTCTTTAGGTTTGTGGTTTTCTTTGGGTTTGGTACTGAATTTTTGGTTTGTTGTTTTTCTTTTTATTTGTCTTTTAATTTTTCTTTTGGTTTTTTTTGGTTTTACTTCCTCTAATTACTAATCACTATTTACTAACAACTAATTGTGCATCGGTCGACCCTATGTGAGTTGAGATTTTTCAATTAAGTTCGCCACCAACTTGCTCAAACAATCGGTTAATCTTAATCGCTATACCTTGATTCTCAGGCTTCTTAAGCTCCGGGTCACTTTTAAAAAGTTTCTCCGCTGCAACTCGGCACTGGTTAAGTATCTCCATATCGTCGAGCAAAGAAGCGATTTTTAGCTCTGGTAAACCGTGTTGACGTGAGCCAAAAAAGTCACCAGGTCCACGAAGTCGCAAATCTTCGTCAGCAATTTTGAAGCCGTCTGTTGTCTTGCACATTATCTTAAGTCGAGAAATCGACGTTTCATTTCGAGCGTCAGACACCAACACACAAAAAGATTGATGAACTCCACGCCCAACTCGACCTCGTAGCTGGTGAAGCTGTGAAAGACCAAAACGCTCCGCATTTTCAATTATCATAATGTTTGAGTTTGGCACGTCCACACCAACTTCAATAACAGTTGTAGACACCAATATATCAATCTCGCCACGAGCAAATTCACCCATGGTTTTTTCTTTTTCCTTAGCTTTCATTTTGCCATGAAGTACAGCAATTTTATACCCCTTAAAATGCTCCTCACTAAGCATTTGAGCGTACTGCGTAGCACACGTTAATTCCGATTCGTTCTCATCAACAAGCGGACAAACTATATAAGCCTGTCTACCCTCATCGATATGCTGCTTAACAAATTTATAAAGCCTTTCATGATAAGAACTTCTCACTGCGTACGTTTTAATGCTCTGCCTGCCTTTTGGAAGCTCATCAATGATTGACAAGTCTAAATCACCATAGATGATAAGTGACAGCGTACGAGGGATTGGAGTTGCTGACATAACCAAGATGTGCGGATTTTCGCCTTTTTGCGAAAGCGAGTTTCTTTGCTTAACTCCAAAGCGGTGCTGCTCATCTGTGACAACGAGAGCGAGATTTTTAAACTCAACATCACCAGTCAAAAGCGCATGAGTACCCACAACGAAGTCAACTTCGCCATCTTTTAGTGCTTTTTTAATTCGCCTTTTATTCGCTGCCGTGGTTGAACCAGTGAGCAGTTCAAAGTTTAGTTTGCTGTCATTAAAAAGGTTGCTAAGCGTTTCAAAATGTTGTGTCGCTAAAATTTCAGTTGGTGCAAGCAGAGCCGCTTGCATTTGGTTTTTGCAAGCCGTGTAAATCAAGCTTGCCGCCACAACTGTTTTACCAGACCCAACATCACCATGCACAAGGCGATTCATAGGGCGCTGAGCTTTCATGTCTAAAACGCAATCGTTTATCACTCGTTTTTGAGCGCCTGTCATTTCAAAAGGTAAAAGCGCAGAAAATTCACTCGAAAAGTCATTTTTAACTACATAGTTAGTTTTGCTGATTTTTTGCAGTTTCAGTTTTCTAATTCCAGCGAGCAAAATGAAAAGCTCCTCAAAAATCAATCTACGCTTAGCGATTTCAAGTTCAACTTCATTTTTTGGCTGATGAATATTGCAAAGCGCATAATATTCATGACAGAGTTTATGCTCTTGTCGCATCTTTTTAGGTAGCGTATCTTCAAACTCAAGTTCAGAATAAATCTTGAGCGCATTACTCATAATCTTTTGGATAATCGTGCTACTTAGTCCGCTAGTTTGCTGATAAATAGGCGATAGCAAATAAGGAGTGTTCGCCCTTTCAATAATTGGGCTATTCATTTGGATTTTAGAGCCACTTCGCATCGATTTACCAATGAAAAAATACTTCTCACCCTCAACAAGACCTTGCGCTTGCCACTTGCTATTGAAAATTGTGATATGCACAATACCAGTTTCGTCAAAAGCGGTGGTTTTAAAAAGGGTCATTCCTTTTTTAACAGTGGTTTCGGTGACGCTCGTGCCGATTATGCCGCAAAAACATTCGGTCACATCATCTTGCAAGTCACAAATCTTAACAGGGCATGAAAAATCAAGGTAAGTGCGAGGATAAAAACTCAAAAGCGAGTGAAAATCTGTCACTCCAAGCTTTTCAAGTAATTTCTTCCTCTTCTCACCAACACCTTTAATATACATTATATCTGGCACTTGCTTATCTATTTCACTCACCCACTTGTTTAATTTTTTATATACAAACTGTAGGGAACGGTCTTGACCGTTCCATGATGGGATAGTGCTAGCCTTTGGAACGGTCAAGACCGTTCCCTACATGATTATAACCTAGTATGTCCATGAATAAACATTAGCAAAAATATCAATTGAATCTGATAAATAGGTGTATTGTAACTCTCTTGAATAATATGCTAAACTCGTTTTATAGCAAAGTGCAATGATAGGTCTTTGCTCATCGAGTACGCTCAAAAAAGTGCTGATATCGATGTTTCCGCTGATAAAATCTGAATATGCTGTGCTTAGTGATTCGCTGACGCTTATGCCGTAATTCGCTGCGCCATCTTCGTCAAAAAACACGGACAAATCCATGTTAGAAGAAAGTTTAATTTCGCCCACATAAAGGTCGTACTCTCCATCTTCGAGCGCTTGAGTGTATTCATCAAAACTGAGCTCGCTGATGATAACTTCAACACCAATTTGCGCTAATTGCTCTTGAATTAGCTCAGCGGTTTCTATCTTCGCTTCACTTTCGCTGTTAACTATTAAAGTGAAACTAAGTGCATCAGTGCTGTTTGAGCGGTACGACTGCGAGCCGTACACATAACCGCTATTTTCGAGAAGTTCATTAGCTTTTTGTGTGTTTTGAGAAAAAGTTACATTAGAATAATCAGAAGCACCATACCAATCAGGATTGAAAATCGTGACAGCTGCTTCAGCGTACGAATCAAAACACGAGCTAACAATTTGATTAATGTCAATCGCCCAATAAAAAGCCTCGGCAATATTGTCATTTTCAAAAATGATGTTTGAGTTGTTCATTCCGAGATACACGAGGTTATTTGTTGAAATCTCCGCTGTGTTTGCGGTGATATTTTGAGAAGCTGGCGAACTTAAATCATCATAATAAAAAGATAAATCGCCAATTTGGAGCAAATATAAGTTGCTCTCATCAGATTTACTAATGTCTAGCAAGTTGATGGTTGTGGTCAATAATTCCTCACTAGTTGTCGACTTGGTGTTTTGCACTAAGTAATAAGTCGAGCCGTCAAGTTCTGCCTTGTAACTGCCACTGCCAGTTGGTACATCGGCTTCGCCTGTTCCAGATTTAACGATAGGAAAATTTAAACAGCTAACAGCATAAACATCTGTTTCATACAAGGTGAAAATGATTTCGTCCGTGCCAGTTGTTATGCTTTGGAAGTTTGAAAGTCTTGAAGAGTAAAAATAACTCTCTTTGGCAAGCTCAAAACTATATGCAATGTCGTGTGCATCTAAAGTTGTGCCATCAGAAAAAACTAAACCATCTTTAAGATTGATGATGATTTTGTTTTCATCAATGTTGAAAGCAGAGGCAAGCTCACAATAAGGGTCATAACTGCTATCGAGCGTTACGAGTGAATCATAAAGAAGACTTGCAATTTTTTGGTTTGCACTGCTTGTTGTCAAATATGGGTTGAGTGATTCGTCAGCATAATAGCCGATAACGACGTCTTTAACAACAACGTCTTCTGCGGTGGTTTCTTCTTCAGTTGTTTCAGTTTCGGTTATTGTTTCGTCTGTTTCATCATTTGAGCAGCCATAAAAGCTTGCAGTTATAGCCAACAAACAAAGCATTAAACATAATATTTTTTTCATACGCTTTCACCCTTTCCTTAAAAATTAACACGCTCAACTTTGGTGCATTTTCCAGTTTTATCATCAAGCGTGAAAATGCAGCCGTTAGCCAAGCATTTACCAGTTGCAGTTTCAAAACGAGCTGGCAAATGAGATTTAAGTTTTCTTATAATAATATCTTTATCCACGCCCAAAACGCTTTCAATAGCGCCGCACATTCCAACGTCAGTGATGTAACCAGTGCCATTTGGCAAAATTTGCTCATCAGCGGTTTGCACATGGGTGTGAGTACCGAAAACGGCACTAACTCTTGAATCTAAATAATAACCGAGCGCCTTTTTTTCAGAGGTCGCTTCAGCGTGTACGTCAACAATGACGAACTTTTGTGAGCCGATTTTTTCAAGTTCATCATCGAGCGCATCAAAAGGGCAACGCAAACTGTCGAGATAAACAGTGCCCATAACGTTGATAACGTGAATTTGATAACGCCCCAAATCGATAACCCCAGAGCCAGCACCAACAATGCCTTTAGGGTAGTTGCAAGGGCGAATAACATAGTCCGTTTCGTCCAAGAAATTATAGGTGTCCTCACGTTTAAAAGCGTGGTTTCCGCTTGTGATGAAATCGACCCCAGCGCTAGTGAGTTGCGAGGCAGAAAAAGCCGAAATTCCATTGCCATCAGCCGAATTTTCGCCATTAGCAATGCAGGCATCGATATTATTTTCACGCTTAAAGCGAGAAAGATTTTTGAGCAAATGCTCGCAACCATGATTAGCGACAACATCGCCAAGAATTAAAATTTTCATTGTTTCAGCCTTTCTTTTTTCGTACAGTTCGCTTCGCTCACGGATATGCCGTAGGGACGACCCTTGCGGTTGTCCGAAAGTTAGTGGAAATTTGCTGACAACCGCAATGGTTGTCCCTCATAGCTGGGAACTTAAGGATTTTTTAATTTTTTTTTGTTAGTGTAGGGGCGACCTGTGGTCGCCAGAAAACTTCATCAAACCTACTGGCGACCACAGGTCGC
>JAWXUR010000019.1:0-27982 GCA_044426265.1 Clostridia bacterium | reverse complement strand
TCTTTTCGTTCATTTAATCTGGGCTCCTTTCTTTTCCCAGACTAAATTCTACCACATTTTTCTTCCCAGACTAAATTCCACATCAAATTCCACTGTGGAATTTACTTTGGGAATTAACGATCGAGAAAAATAGCAAGGGAAATTCACTAAAAGCATTGCAATTTCGTTTGACATATGATATAATTGGTTTATCTCACTTTAAAGCGATAAAGTAAAAAGAAAAAACTTGTGCAGATTTTCAATAAATCTCTCAATTTAATTGACCAAAACCATTAAATATAGTATAATATACTTTAACGTTTTAAATTAAAACAATCGAAACATAGTGCATTAAGTTTTAGCATATCACGCTAAAATATTGCATGATTTAATTCAAACTTTCAAATAAATATAAATGAAATAAAAAGCAGGTGGCAAAATGGTATCAAAAAAAATGTATGACAGAGGAAACACAAGCTCGGCAATTCGTGAAGCTTTTGAGTTTGGTAAAAAAAGAGCCAGCGTAATTGGCAGTGAAAACGTGTTTGATTTTAGCATCGGCAATCCGAATGTACCAGCTCCAAAGGAGCTTGACGAGGCAATTAAGTCAGTGCTAGACACTCAAGAAACAACAATAACTCATGGTTACACTTCAGCCGCAGGCGACGTACAAACAAGACATGCAATTGCTGAATTTTTAAATAAAACCCATGGCACAAGCTTTAATGAAAATAATTTTTACATGACTAGCGGAGCTGCAGCATCTCTCACAATCACCTTTAACGCTCTTGTTGAAGAAGATGATGAAATCATAGTTTTTGCACCTTTTTTTGCTGAATACACAGTGTTTATTGAAAAAGCTGGAGCAAAAGTTGTTGAAGCGAGATGCCGTGAGGAAGATTTTCAAATTGACCTCGAAGCTTTTGAAAAAGCAATCACAAAACACACTAAAGCAATTGTGTTAAACTCGCCAAACAACCCAACTGGAGTTGTTATAAATGAAAAAACAATCATCGCTCTTTGCGATATCTTAAATAAAAAAAGCAAAGAATTTTCCACGGAAATCTTCATCGTTTCAGATGAGCCTTATCGTGAGCTCGTTTATGATGATGTGACTGTGCCATTTCTCACAAAATACTATAATAACACAATCGTGTGCTATTCATATAGCAAATCTCTCTCTCTTCCAGGCGAGAGAATAGGTTATATTTTAGTGCCAGATGAAATTTGTGATTTTGACTTAGTGTTTAAAGCAATTTGCGGCTCTGGTCGCTCACTGGGCTACGTGTGTGCCTCAAGTCTTTTTCAATTTGCGATACCAAAGGTGCTAGGCTTAACATCTGATATTTCTATTTATAAGAAAAATCGTGACATCTTAATCGAAGCTCTTTCGAGTTTTGGTTTTCATATCGTCAAGCCAGATGGTGCATTTTATTTGTTTATGAAAGCACCTGATAAATCAGCCGAAGCGTTTTGCGAAATGGCAAAAAAATATGAAATATTATTAGTGCCAAGTGATTCCTTTGGTTTCGAGGGTTACGCTCGAATTTCATATTGCGTAAGCACTCAAATGGTTGAAAAATCACTTTCAGCTTTTGAAAAATTAGCTAAAGAATACTTTTAAAATAAGGGGACAAACATGGAAGATAAACTCACAAAAGCACGTCAAACAATCGGCGAAATAGATAAACAAATGGCTGAGCTTTTCGAAAAGCGTATGGTTTGCGTGAAAGACGTTGCAGAGCATAAAATGCAAAGAGGTTTGCCTGTTTTTGATGCAAGCCGTGAAGAGTACCTCATCAAAAAAAATAGCGAACTAATTCAAAATGTTGAAATTCGCAATTATTATATACCATATCTTCAAAACGCTATGGACATCTCAAAGCGTTATCAACATAAAATTCTCGAGGGAATGAACATTGCCTATAGCGGAGTTGAGGGGGCGTACGCTCACATCGCAGCCGGCAAAATTTTCCCAGACGGCAACAGAATTTCTTATCCGGATTTTAAATCTGCTTATGAAGCTGTTGAAAGTGGTGAATGTGAATGCGCTGTTATTCCAATTGAAAACAGTTTCGCTGGTGAAGTTGGTCAAGTTATGGACTTGATGTTTTCAGGCTCACTGTGTGTCAATGCGGTATACTCGCTTGCAATTCGACACAATTTAATGGGGCTTAAAACTGCCAAAATCGATGATATCAAATGCGTAATCTCTCACCAACAAGCGTTAGACCAATGCGCACCATTTATAAGAAATCAAGGCTATAAAACAACAGCCATGGAAAACACAGCAATGGCAGCAAGGCAAGTTGCTTTCACTGAAGATAAATCAATCGCAGCCATTGCAAGCAAAGAAACAGCAGCGATTTATGGACTTAGTATCCTTAAAGAAAACGTGAATGAAAGTGACATTAACACAACAAAATTTGCAGTTTTCAGCCGTGTAATGAATGAAGCTTTAATGGAGCAATCAATGCTCGTTTTCACAGCACCTCATAAAGCGGGTTCGCTCGCAAAAGCAATGAACATCATCGGAAACCACGGTTTTAACATGAAAAGCATTAAAAGTAGATCACTCAAAAGTCTTTTGTGGTCGTACTATTTTTACGTTGAAATAGATGGCGACTTAACAAGTGAAAAAGGAAAAGTTATGCTCGCTGAACTAGCTGAAACTTGCGATAAACTCAAAGTTATCGGAACATATAACACTAACTGTAATATATAAAGGAGAACTCATGAATATATTTTTAGATTTAAAAGAAGATTCTTATGATATAGTATTAGAGCGTGGCTCTTTACAAAACGCAGCGCAAATTTTAGATATGCCTCAAAGAAAAGTGATGATAATTTCAGATTCAGGAGTACCAACTCAGTATATCGACACTTTAAAATCTCAATTTGATAGTGCATACACCTTCATTTTTGAGCAAGGCGAGCAAAGCAAAAACTTCGATACATTCAAAAGCATCTGTGAATATCTTCTCGAATGTGGCTTTTCTCGCAAAGACTGCGTTATCGCCCTTGGTGGCGGTGTTGTTGGCGATCTTTCAGGTTTTGCAGCTTCTGCATATATGAGAGGAATTGATTTTTACAACATTCCAACAACATTTTTATCTCAAGTTGATTCATCAATCGGTGGCAAAACAGCTATCGATTTAGGAAAAATCAAAAATATAATCGGTGCATTCTATCAACCAAAAAAAGTTATCATCGATCCTGACGTACTGACAACTTTAAGTGACAGACACCTCAAAAATGGACTCGCAGAAAGCATTAAAATGGGTTTAACAAACGATAAAAACCTTTTCGAACTTTTTGAACAAGATGATTATTTAGATAACCTCGATAAAATCATCGAGCTTTCACTCCTAGTTAAAAGAATGGTTGTGCAAGAAGATGAAAAAGAGTTAGGGCTTAGAAAAGTGCTTAACTTCGGTCACACCATAGGTCATGGCATTGAAGCTTCAACAGATTTAGAGCTTTTGTACCACGGCGAATGTGTGGCACTTGGAATGCTTGCAATGTGCGGTGAAGAGCTTAAAATTAGACTTTCAAAAGTGCTTGAAAAAGTTGGACTTCCAACTTCATTTGATTATGATAAAGAAATAGTTTTTGCAGCGCTCACACATGACAAAAAAGCCAACGGAAAAAAAATTAGCATTGTCACAAGTGAAGCAGTGGGCACATTTGAGTTTAAAGAAGTTGATGCAGAGCAGTTAAAGGCTTTACTTTAAGATAAAGCGTAAAATTTAGAAAGGCAAAGTCACAGCTAAAATAAAAAATTAGTTTAGCTTAAATGACATAGATATATAATGAAAAATACTTTTGGTTCTTCATTTGCAATCACACTTTTTGGTGAAAGCCACGGCACAGCAATTGGCGCAGTGCTTGATGGAATTGCACCAGGCGTGGAAATTGATGAAGAGTTTATCACTTCGCAAATGGATAAAAGAAAAGGCTTAAACGTGATTTCAACAGCACGAAGAGAAGCTGACAAAGTTAAAATATTAAGCGGAGTGTTTGAGGGCAAATCAACAGGCACAGCAATTGCCTTAATGATTGAAAATGCAGACACAAAAAGCAAAGATTATGGTGCAACAAAAGATTTAGCAAGACCAGGTCACGCTGATTACACCGCTTATTGCAAATATCACGGCTATCAAGACTATCGAGGTGGCGGACATTTTTCTGGCAGAATAACAGCTCCAGTTGTTGCAGTTGGCGCAATCGCTATAAAAATCCTTGAGAAAAAAGGTATATATATCGGCACTCACATGAAAACTTGCGCTGGCGTTAAAGACGAAGTCTTTAACTGTACGAAAGAAGAAGTTGAGCTTTTAAATTCACTTGAAATGCCAATGATAAACGAAGCAGCAAGACAAGAAGCGATAGACAAAATCGTTGCAGCAAAGCACAGTGGCGACAGCGTTGGTGGAATCCTCGAAACTGCGGTTATCGGCATGCCAACTGGCGTGGGCGAGCCTTGGTTTGACAGCATCGAAAGCATGATTTCACACGCAATGTTTAGCATTCCAGCGATTAAGGGCGTACAGTTTGGCGCTGGTTTCGATTTTGCAAACATGACAGGCAGTGAGGCAAACGACGAGTTTCGCATGAGCGGTGAAGAGGTCATCAGCAAAACAAACAACAATGGCGGAATTAATGGCGGCATCACAAACGGCATGCCAATCGTTTTTTCATGCGCTGTGAAGCCAACACCATCAATTTATAAAGAGCAACAAACAATAGATTTTGTGAAAAATGAAAATGCAGACCTCATGATTCACGGCAGACACGACCCAGCAATCATTCACAGAGCAAGAGTCGTTGTTGATTCAATGACAGCAATCACCCTTTGCGACATCTTAGCAATGCGCTTTGGCACAGATTGGCTCAGCGGTGAATGATATGAAATACGGTTTAATAGGTGAGCATTTAAAACACAGTTTTTCCAAACCAATTCATGAAAAACTAGCCGATTACGATTACATCATCACCGAAATTGAAAAAGACAAACTTGATGATTTCATGATGGCAAAAACATTCGAATGCATCAACGTCACAATCCCATATAAGCAAGATGTGATCAAGCATTTATACACAATTGACGAGCACGCAAAAAGCATTGGCGCAGTGAACACAATCGTCAATCGTGACGGCAAACTTTATGGTTATAACACAGATTTTGGTGGAATGTCAAAATTAATCGAGAGAAACGGCTTCGATTTTAGTGGCAAAAAAATTGTCATTCTCGGCTCTGGCGGTACTGCGAAGACAGCCCTCGCTGTGTCAAAGTATCTCGCCGCAAAGCAGGTTTTAGTTGTTAGCCGCACAGGTGAAACAAACTATGAAACCCTATACAGCGAGCATACAGATGCAGATTTCATAATCAACACAACCCCAGTTGGAATGTATCCAAATAACTACGCTTCACCAGTAGATTTATCAAAGTTTACAAACCTACAAGGTGTGTTAGATGCGATTTATAATCCACTTCAAACTAAGCTTTGTCAAGATGCTGAAAAGTTGGGCATTAAATCTGATTGCGGACTTTATATGCTAGTGTATCAAGCAGTTTTAGCATGTGAAATTTTCACCGATTCTAAAATAGACGACAGCAAAACAGATGAAATTTTCAATCAAATTATTAGTGAAAAGCAAAATATAGTCCTCACTGGAATGCCAGCGAGTGGTAAAAGTACAGTTGGCGCAATTCTTGCAAAAGAGCTTGGCAAAGACTTTGTTGACACAGATGAAATGATTGTTGAAAATGCAAAAATGCCAATTAGCGAAATTTTCAAGAAGCACGGCGAAAAACATTTTCGTGAACTTGAAACTGATGCCGTAAAAGAGGCGAGCAAGCTCAGCAGCACCATAATTGCAACCGGTGGTGGAGCAGTGCTTAAAACTGAAAATATTGACGCTCTTAAAATGAACGGCAAAGTTTTCTTTTTAAACAGAGATTTAAATGACTTAGTGCCAACAGATGACCGCCCACTCGGCAGCGATTTTGAAGCACTAAAACAAAGATATAACGAACGCTTTGATATTTACATGGCAAGCGCAGACAAAGAAATTAAGGTTGACTGCGATGCTCAAGGTGTGGCAAATAAAATAATGGAGAGCATAAAATGAAAATTCTAGTTATAAACGGACCTAACATTAATATGCTAGGCATTAGAGAAAAAGGCTTATATGGCAGCGGAACATATGCAGATTTGCTTGAAAAAATCACCACATATTGCGCAGAAAAAGAAGTGGAAGTTGAGTTTTTTCAATCAAACCACGAGGGCGATTTAGTCGATGCAATTCAAGCCGCCTATCAAAAAATTGACGGCATCGTCATAAATCCAGCAGCCTACACTCACACAAGCGTTGCAATTTTAGACGCAGTGAAAGCGGTGAGCATTCCAACAGTTGAAGTGCACATTTCAAAAGTTGAAGAAAGAGAAGATTTTAGACAAGTAAGCTTCATCAGACAAGCGTGCATTAAAACAATAACAGGTCTAGGATTTGACGGATATTTACGTGGGATTGATGAGCTTTTAGCTTTATAATATTATGTGGATTTATGGAAATAGAATGTAGGGACAACCCTTGCGGTTGTCCGCAAATTTCCACTAACCTTCGGACAACCGCAAGGGTTGTCCCTACAATAGATATAATCGTAGGGGAGACCTGTGGTCGCCAGAAAATAAGCACCAATCCAAATGCAAAACACAAACAACAAAAGGTAACAAAAAATGAAAATAAAAATAAACAAAGGCACAGCAAAAGGCATAGTTGATGCACCAGCCTCAAAAAGCATGGCGCACCGCTTGCTCATTTGTGCAAGCCTCGCAAAAGGGCAAAGCAAGGTTAATTCGCTCGCTTTTTCCCAAGACATAAAAGCAACCATAGACTGCATGAGCCTAATGGGCGCAAACATCAAACTCGATGGCGACACAGCCACAATAACTGGAATTGACGGAAAAATTAACGGCTCAAACGATTATTGTTGCCGTGAAAGTGGCAGCACACTTCGTTTCATCATTCCAATTTTAATGCTAAGCGATCAAAAACATTCACTCACTGGCTATGGCAGACTCATGAAACGCCCAATGCAAGTGTATGAAGATATCGCAAAAAAAGCTGGCATAAAATATGAAACAAAAGATGATATCATCACAATTGAAGGCAAACTCAAAAGTGATATCTATGAAATAAAAGGCGACATCTCAAGCCAATTTATCAGCGGTTTACTCTTTGCCTTGCCACTTCTTGATGGCGATAGCATCATCAAAATCCTTCCGCCAGTTGAAAGCCGCAGTTATATCGATTTAACTCTAAGCGCAATGAGAAGCTTCGGAATTGATATAAACTGGCATGATGAAACCACAATCAAAATCAGCGGTAATCAGCAATATAAAGCCCAAGATATGCGTGTTGAGGGAGATTATTCAAACGCTGCATTTTTAGACTTTTTCGCCTATTTTGGTGGCGATGTAAAAGTGCAAAACTTAAATGAAAACACACTTCAAGGCGATAGCGTTTATCGCTCGTACTTCGCTGCGCTAGATGGCGGAAACCCAACTTTAGACGTTTCAAACTGTCCAGATTTAGCTCCAATTTTGATGACACTCGCCGCTGCGAAGCACGGCTGTACGCTCAAAGGAACTCGCAGACTCAAAATCAAAGAAAGCGATAGAGGAGTTGTGATGGCGCAAGAACTTTCAAAATTTGGCGCTGTTATTGATGTGTTTGAAGATGAAATTATTGTGAGAAGTCACTGCCCATTGCACACACCAAATGAGCTGCTTTGCGGTCATAACGATCATCGAGTTGTTATGTCGATGGCGTGTTTAAGCACCATTTATGGTGGCGAAGTTGATGAAGCCGAGGCAGTAGCGAAAAGCTTCCCAGACTTTTTTGATTATATGATAAAACTAGGATTTGAGGTTGAAAAACATGACGATTAATAAGCAGACAAAATTTTTAATTATAGGTCTTGGACTTTTAGGCGGCAGCTATGCAAGAGGTTTAACCCATAAAGGTTATTACGTTGAAGCTATCACAAAAGATCAAGAATCTGTTGATTTTGCATTAGAGCATGAAATTGTTAAAAAATGCACTACAGAAGTTGACGAAGAAATGATAAGAAATGCAAACGTTGTAATTTTCACTGTTTATCCAAAGATTTTCCTTGAGTGGATAGACTCCTATGGTCACCTCTTGAAACCTGGCACAATCATCACTGATGTCACCGGTGTTAAGCAGTGTATCGTGCGCCAAGTGCAAGAAAAATTGCCTATCGGTGTTGAATTTATTTCTGCTCACCCAATGGCTGGTAAGGAAGTTTACGGAGTACAAAACAGTGATGAGAGCATTTTTTATGGCGCTAACTATATTGTTGTACCAAACGAAAACAACTCAGATGAAGCGATTGAAGCGTGCATGAGAATAGGCGAGATTTTAGGTTTTGGCTTGATTACACCGCTTAGCGAAAAAGCACATGATGAAATGATTGGTTTCGTTTCTCAACTCACTCACTGCATAGCCGTGTCACTCATGACTTGCTATGAATCCGAGCATCTTGAGAAATACACAGGCGACTCATTTCGTGATTTAACAAGAATCGCTAACATCAACGAAAACTTATGGAGCGAATTATTCTTAATGAACCAAGAAGCACTTGTTAACGAAATGGAGCTTTTCAAAAACGAATTTGATAAGCTTTACACCCATGTTAAAAATGGCGATAAGCAAGCAATGATGGATATGATGATCAAATCCACCCAAAGAAGAAAATTATTTGACAAGTAAGCAAACTTGCGTTATAATAAAACACAATAACAAAACAAATAAATATTAATATAAAGGAAGAAGAGGAAAAGACAATGAGCATGAATATGAATTTCATTTCAAAATTACCAATTCCACAAAACGTTAAAGCAGAATATCCAATGTCAGAAGCTGGCTTAAAAGTTAAAACTGAAAGAGATATCGAACTTAAAGAAATTTTCGAGGGAAAAACAAGAAAATTAGTTTTAGTTATCGGCCCATGTTCAGCAGATAACGAAGATTCAGTTATGGATTACATCTCAAGACTTGTTCCAGTTCAAGAAAAAGTTAAGGATAAAATCTTCATCGTGCCAAGAATTTACACTGGTAAACCACGCACAACTGGTGATGGTTATAAAGGAATGCTCCACCAACCAGATCCAAACGTTGCATCAGACCTTTTAAAAGGCATTGTTGCAATCAGAAAACTTCACATGAGAGCTATCAACGAAACTGGGCTCACTTGTGCAGATGAAATGCTTTACCCTGAAAATTACAGATACTTAGATGATTTATTATCATACATCGCAATTGGCGCTCGTTCAGTTGAAAACCAACAACACCGCCTTGTTTCAAGCGGTATTTCAGTGCCAGTTGGCATGAAAAACCCAACTTGCGGCAGCATTGATGTTATGATGAACTCAATCACAGCAGCGCAACATAAACACGAGTTTATCTATCGTGGCTGGGCAGCTGAAACTGAAGGTAACCCACTTTCACACGCAATTTTACGTGGTTTCGTAACAAATAATGGTGACGTTCTTCCAAACTATCACTATGAAGATTTAGTGAGCCTTTGCGAGGCGTACGCAAAAAGACCTGACCTACTTAATCCAGCAGTTATCGTGGACACAAACCACTCAAACTCAAACAAAAAATACATGGAACAACCAAGAATCGCAAAATCAGTTCTTCACTCATGCAGATATGATAGTGACGTTGACAAGATGGTTAAAGGCTTCATGATTGAAAGCTACATCGAGGGCGGCTGCCAAGCAGTTAACGCTGGAACTTACGGCAAATCTATCACTGACCCATGCATCGGCTGGAGCGACACAGAAAAACTCATTTACGAATTAGCTGATATGTATTAATATCTAGCACTAAGGCAGTGACTTAAGGTTGCTGCCTTTTTTGTACGCTGAAAATCTTGACTAAACCGAAAAAAGTTGTTATACTTAAAAAAATCAGAAAACAAGAAAAGGAGAACGCTAATGCCATTAAATATAGTTAGGCAAGATATCACAAAAATGAATGTCGATGCAATAGTTAACGCAGCAAACTGTAAACTTGCAAAGGGTGGGGGAGTTTGCGGTGCAATTTTTGATGCAGCAGGAGCAATTAAACTTCAATTAGCTTGCTTGAAAATTGGAAAAATCGAAACAGGCGAAGCTGTAATAACAAGTGGATTTAATTTGCAAGCTAAATATATAATTCACACGGCAGGCCCAATTTATGATGTCAAAAATCATGAATTATGTGAGCATCAATTGAAATTGAGTTATAAAAACTCATTAAATTTAGCCAAAGAAAAAGACATAAAAAGCATAGCTTTTCCTTTAATTTCAAGCGGAACTTATGGCTATCCCAAAAACCAAGCTTTAATTATTGCTCGTGAGTGCATCGAGGAATTTTTGCTTGAAAATGATATGTCTGTTTATCTTGTTATATTTGATAAGATAAGTTTTGAAGTAAGTCGAGCTTTGATAGGTGATATCGAGGCTTACATAGATGATATTTATGCTGGAGAACATTCGGAATTTTCAAGAATAATTGAACCGTTTGATATGCCACAAGAAGATAATTATTGTTGCTATAGCCCATCTCCACAAGTTAGTTTTAATAAGAAATTATCACAAGGTAGTTTTAATAATGATATCTTTGAAAACTTAGATGAATCTTTCGCCGATACCTTGTTTAAATTGATTGATTTAAAAGAAAAGACGGATGTCGAGGTGTACAAAAAAGCAAATATCGATAGAAAACTTTTTTCAAAAATACGCTCAGTTAAAGGCTATGTGCCAAGCAAGCGTACTATAATAGCGCTTTGCATTTCTCTTGAGTTATCGCTCAAAGAAACTAACGAACTTCTCAAATGCGCTGGCTACGCCTTATCTCATAGCCAAAAGTTTGATGTTATAATCGAATATTTCATCATCAATAAGATGTATAATATCTTCGAAATAAACGAAGTTTTATTTTCTTACGATCTAAGCCTTTTAGGCAATTAATTTGTCGCTTTTACTGCGACCAAAATATTTTTAATTCGTGTATACTTAAGTTACAAAATAAAACTTAAGGAGATACACAATGAAAAAACAAACAATGAAAAATCAAACAGCGGAAAAACAAACAACGGAAAATCAAACAACAGAACTCGTATTCATCTTAGACAAAAGCGGTTCAATGGCATCGATTGTAAGCGACACAATCGGAGGTTTTAACTCGATGCTTGAAGAGCAAAAAACAAAAGAAGGTTTGTGTCACATCACAACAGTGCTTTTTGATAACCAAAGCGTGCTACTTCACGATAGAATTGACATTCGTGCAGTTAATCCAATTACTAAAAATGAATATAGAGTTGGCGGCGCAACAGCTCTTTTAGATGCAATCGGTAGCTCAATTCACAAAATTAGCAGCGTTCAAAAGCAAACATCTAAAAAATATCGTGCACAAAACGTTATGTTTGTTATCATAACTGACGGCGAAGAAAATGCAAGCAGAAACTTCAATTATAGTCAAATTAAAGAGATGGTTGAACATCAAAAAGAAAAATATAATTGGGAGTTTATCTTCCTTGGCGCAAATATTGATGCAGTTGAAGTTGCTGGACATTTTGGAATCAGACCGAATCGAGCACAAAACTTTCATGCAGATTCAAAAGGAATGCAAGTGAACTTTGATGCTTTAAATGAAACTGTTTTAAACTACAGAGCTTGTGCTTGCGTATCTCCTGATTGGGACGAAAGTATTAGCGAAGATTTCAACAAACGCTTATAATCAAGCTTGTTAAAACAACAAAATCACATAATAAAATTAGTCATTATCTTTGCAGGTAATGACTAATTTTTTGCGTTTTCAAAACAGTCTTTTTGCTTAAACGTCTTGACCAAAACGAAGTTCTTTGCTATACTAAAGTAAAATAGACAATAGTAATGTATTTTAGCACCAAAATCTAAACAACAAATCAGGAGATATTACATGAATTATTTTAAGCTAGTCGATAAACAACTGTGTTTCACCGCAATACCTTTACCTTTTAACAGAGCAACAATAATCATTGATAATGCGGTGATGAGAGTGCTGCTCAAATTTGTGAGAGATAAAAACATCAAAATCACAAAAGCCGCCATCAACGGCTATAACGATATGCCTTTTAAAACAGAGATTTTCACTCCAACGAGTGCTAATAATAACGCACCATGTTTAATTTATTATCATGGCGGCTCATTTTGCTATTGCGCAGTTCCAGCTCAAAAACAATGGGCAATGAACTATGCTAAAAAAGCAAATTGCAAGATCATCTTTCCAGATTATCATCTTGCGCCGAAATATAGATACCCAGCTGGCGTTGAGGATTGCAAGGCGGCTTATAAATGGGCGCATGAAAACAGCGAAGTGCTCGGCATTGATAAAAATAAAATTGGCGTTGCTGGCGATAGCGCTGGCGGTACTTTGGCGGCAATGGTGAGCAACAGTGCGAAAAAAATGAATTTGACAATACCTTGTTTGCAGCTTTTAGTTTATCCATGTGCAGATGAAACCATGACTAGCGAGTCAATGAAAACTTTCAAATTTTCCCCAGTTTGGAATGCGTACAATCACAAAAAAATTCAGCCTTTATACTTCGATAAAGATTATGAACTTAGCGAAATTTCCTTAGTTCATGCGAATTTACCAGACGAACTTCCTCCAACCTACATCGAAACCGCAGAATATGATTGTCTGCGTGACGAGGGCATCGCCTATGCAAAAAAGCTCGAAAACGCTGGAGCAAAAGTGATTTTAAACGAAACCAAAGGCACGTTTCACGGCTATGATGCCATGGGTTGGGCAAAGGTTGCTAAAGATAGCATGGAAAAAAGATTTGACTTTTTGAATATGTACTTTAATAAACAAGATTAATTCACTTATTCGTCTATTTTATGTTTGACTCAAGAGATAAAACCGATTTATTATCTCGTAAATTAACAATATTTCATCAAAAATATTGACAAATAAAAGATAATGTGATACAATTAATTCAAATTAAAGCTTGCTTATTCAAGTTTTATTAATTAAATTCTTAGGAGGATATTAACATGTTATTAGAAGCTACAGTAGTAGATCCAGCAGCAACAACAGAAGAAGAAACAACCGAAACTAGCGTTTGGGATTCAATCCTTGCAATCTTCAACGAATTCGTAAGCATTTGGTGGGAAATCTTCTCATTCAAATTGTTCTATTAATTCTCAAAATCAATCAAAACAAAGTCACTCGATTAATTTCGGGTGACTTTTTTATTTTTTAAAAGTTGACTTAAAATCAAAGTTATGGTAAAATAATAAATAGCAAAGTTTTTAAGCATATCACTATTTTTCGGTACAGTTTTTTGCGGTTAACCGCAAAAAAAGTACGCCCCCAAAACAAAAAAAATCAACAAAAATTAACATACATATAAACGAGGTTTCCAATGACAAAAATTAAACTTGATAATAGATTGAAAATGGTGGCAGAGCTTGTAAGGCAAGGCAAAATTGTTGCTGACATCGGCACTGATCACGCTTACTTGCTATCTTTTCTTGTGCAAAATGAAATGTGCCCAAGCGGAATCGCTGGCGATGTTCGGCAAGGACCTCTCGATAACGCAATTTCAACTGTTGAACAGTGTGGCTTAAGCGAAAAAATTGAGTGTAAACTCTCAAATGGCTTGCAAAACATTGTGCCAAATTCAGCCGAAGACATCGTTATCGCTGGCATGGGCGGCATTTTAATCACTGAGATTTTATTAGGTCATGAGTGGCTCAAAAACTCTGATATCAACATTGTTGTGCAGCCAATGACTCATGCGGAAGATGTGAGAAACTATTTCACACAAAACGGCTTCGAAATCACAAAAGAAAGTGCCTGCGCCGATGGTAGACGCTTATATTGCGCAATCAGTGCCAGTTATAAAGGCGAAGTTGAGGTGCAAACACCAAGCTTTGCTTACGTTGGAAAACTCAATCAAAACACAGACGAGCAAAGCAAAAACTATCTCAAACATCAATATCAAAGACTCAAAAAGAAACAAGCAGCCTTTGAAATTGCAAAAGATAAACAAGACGAATTAGCTCAGCTTAATCTCATATTAGAAGATTTTGAAAAGCAAGTGGAGGGAATAGAAAATGATTAAAATCAGCGATATTTCAGCATACATCGACCAAATCGCACCATACGACACAAAATGCGACTGGGACAACTGTGGTCTTTTAGTTGGAGAAAACCAAAAAGAGGTTAAAAAAATAGGCTTTTGCCTTGATTTAACTTCGCAAACTTTAAACAATGCAATTGAAAATGATGTTGATTTAATCATCACACATCACCCAATAATATTCAAAGCACAAAAAAACTTCTTGTCTGGCAACATGGCTTATGAACTTGCCAAAAATGGACTTAGCGCCATTAGTGCTCACACTTGTTATGATGTTGCAGATGAGGGTGTAAACGATGTTTTAGCGCAAATTTTAGGCTTAAAAAACGTCGACACAATCGAAACAGATGATTGCGTTAGACCAATGCTTAGAGTTGGCGAAGTTGACGAGATGTCAAGCGTAGATTTTGCAAAATTTGTTGCAAAAAAACTCGGTACAACCGTACGCTTGGTTGATAGTGGAAATCCAGTTTCTTTTGTTGTGGTTTGCGGTGGCGCTGGCATGAGCTTTTTGAATGATGTTAACTACTATGGAGCGAGCACCTTTGTAACTGGTGATATCTCACATCATGAAATGTTAGAAGCTCAAGAATTAGGCATAAACGTTGTTGCAGCAGGTCATTTTGAATCAGAATATCCAGCTATGATATTTTTAAAAGAAAAACTTGCTAAAGAATTTGCAGACATTCAAACCATAATGTTAGAGCAAAGCAATCCGGTTAAATTTATTTATTAAATAAGCAGAAATAATTGAGAATTGAGAATGGAAAATGAAGGATCGAACCCTCAGTCAGCTTCGCTGACAGCTCCCTTAAAAGGGAGCTAGTGTTCCGATTGTAATTTTTTGCGAAGCAAAAAAAGGTTAAAATTCAAAAAAACTTTGATTTTTCCAACAATTCTCAATTCTCCATTCTCAATTCTCAATTGTGAGCGAAGCGAACATGTACAAACTAACATAAAGAAAAGGTGACAAAATGGCACTTGATGGAATATTTCTATTAAAAATAAAAAACGAAATTATTGAAAAAGCACAAGGACTTCGAGTTGACAAGGTACACCAACCCTCAAAAGAGGAGATCATCTTGCAACTTAGGGGCAAAAAAGTTGTGCAAAAACTTCTGCTTTGCGTGAGAGCGGATAGCCCTCGTGTGCATTTCACAGCGCACACAATCGAAAACCCAGCCGCACCACCTATGTTTTGTATGCTAATGAGAAAATATCTTCTCGGTGCAATGTTAACAGGTGTAAGACAACACGAAAACGACAGAATTTTGTTTCTCGATTTCCTCGGTACAAACGAAATTGGCGATAAACAAGAGCTGACAATTTGCATCGAAATCATGAGCAAATATTCTAATTTGATTTTGCTCAAAGATGGCAAAGTTGTTGACTCAGCAAAAAGAGTTGACTTGCTCACTTCGTCTGTACGCCAAATCCTACCAAACATTGAATATCAACTCCCACCAGCCCAAGATAAGCTAAGCTTAGAAAAAGAAGAAGTTGAAACAGTACTTCAAAAAATCTTGAGTTTGAGCGAAAAACCACTTTCAAATGCAATCATGAATTGCATTCAAGGTGTGTCACCGATTATTTCTCGAGAACTTGCGCACAGAGCTTCGTTTTCTGATGTGATTGTTGGTGAAATGAAAAATGAACAAGTGGAGATACTTCGCTTTGAGCTTCAAAATATTAAAAATATGCTATCAAATTCAAGCGAGTTTTTCATGGTCTGCGAAGATAACGGACGACCTAAAGACTTCTCACACATGGATATTAGGCAATATAGCGGCAAAATGCAAGTGAAAGCGTATAGTAACGCAAGTGAATTGTTAGATGCGTTTTATTTTGAGCGTGATCGCATCAATCGCACCAACACCAAGGGACATGAATTAATTAAACTTGTGAGCAACTTGATAGAAAGAACAAGACGCAAAATCGAAATTCAAAAGCAAGAATTAATCGAATGTGAAAACAAAGAAGAGAAAAAACTCTTCGGTGAACTCATTTTAGCCAATTTATATAAACTCGAAAAAGGCGTGACTTATTATGAAGTTGAAAACTATTATGACGATTATAAAATGATTAAAATTCCATGTTCACCAGCGCTTGAGCCAAGCGAAAACCAAATGAAATATTATAAAGAATATAGAAAAGCACAAACCGCAGAAAAAATGCTCGCAACCTTAATCGAAGAGGGAAAAGAAGAGCAGATTTACCTCGAATCAGTTTTAGATTCAATCTCAAGAGCGGATTTAGATGCAGAACTCATGGCAATTAGACAAGAATTATACACTGGTGGCTACGTTAAAACACTAAAAACGAAAAAACAAAAAGCACTCAAAGAACTTCCGCCGCATAAATTCAAAACCACTGACGGCTATGAAGTTTTAGTTGGCAGAAACAACGTGCAAAACGAAAAACTTTCAATGAAACAAGCCAACAACAACGATATGTGGCTGCACGTTCAAAAAATGCCAGGCTCTCACGTCATAATCGCAAATCAAGGTGGGGAAGTGTCCGACCAATCAATTGAAGAAGCAGCGAAAATCGCAGCCCATTTCAGCAAAGCAAGCGATTCATCAATAGTCACAGTGGACTACACCAACGTAAGACACCTAAAAAAACCAAACGGAGGAAAAGCCGGAATGGTAATTTATCACGAATATTATTCAATAAACGTAAACACAGATAAAGATTTCGTTGAGTCGTTGAGAGTTTAGGCTCACTGCGTTCGCAATGAAAAAATAATTGAGAATTGAGAATGGAGAATTAAGGGAAAAATCAAAGATTTTTTGGATTATAACCTTTTTTTGCGGAGCAAAAAATACTAATCCCTAATCCCTAACAACTATATATTTCCATTTAAATTCTAAATTTTCCATTCTCAATTGTGAGCGAAGCGAACAAAAAAGGAGGTTCAGCAATGTCATTCACACATTTACATTTACACACAGAATTTAGCTTGTTAGATGGCGCTTGCCGAATCGACAAGGTACTACAAGCCGCAAAAGATTTAGGGCAAACCAGCATCGCCATCACCGACCACGGTGTAATGTACGGCGTTATGGATTTTTATAAAAAAGCTAAACAAGTTGGAATTAAGCCAATAATTGGCTGTGAGTGCTATGTTGCAGCTCGCACAAGGCATGATAAAGTGCATGGTTATGATAATGAAAGATTTCATCTCATCTTGCTTTGCAAAAACATGACAGGCTATAAAAATCTAATCAAAATGGTGAGCCAAAGCTGGACAGAAGGGTTTTACACAAAACCTAGAATTGACCATGAACTGCTAAAAGAAAACAGTGAGGGTCTTATCGCAATGTCTGCTTGCTTAGCTGGCGAAATTCCACGTTATTTAATGCGAGGAGATTATGAAAAAGCTAAGAGTACCGCCCTTTGGTATCAAGAAATTTTCGGTGAAGAAAATTACTTTTTAGAAATTCAAAATCACTATTTAAAAGAAGAATTATCAATTCAAAGCGACCTTGTGAAACTTTCACGAGAAACTGGAATTCCTCTCGTCGCAACGAATGATACCCACTATATAAAAAAACAAGATAGCAAGGTGCAACAAGTTTTAATCTGCATTCAAACCAATCATGTTCTCGGAGAAGACACTGGACTTGAGTTTTCAACAGATGAATTTTACTTAAAAAGCGAAGACGAAATGTTAGAGCTGTTTTCAGCAATTCCAGAAGCTGTGCATAACACTCAAATCGTTGCTGATAAATGTAACTTAGATTTTGAGTTCGGCAACACCATTTTGCCGCATTTTGATGTACCAAACAACATGGATCACTTTGTTTACTTCAAAAATCAATGTTATTATGGTTTAAGTCAACTTTTTGGTGAAGATATTCCACAAAATTATGTTGATAGATTAAACTATGAACTTGACGTAATAAACAACATGGGGTATGTAGATTATTTTTTAATCGTGCATGATTTCATAAGATATGCAAAAACTAAAAATATCCCTGTAGGCCCTGGAAGAGGCTCGGGCGCTGGCAGTTTGGCAGCGTATAGCATTGGAATCACTGGCATTGACCCAATGAAATATAACCTGCTTTTCGAGCGTTTCTTAAACCCAGAGAGAGTTAGTATGCCAGACTTTGACATCGATTTTTGCTATGTTCGCCGCCAAGAAGTTATTGATTATGTTATTGATAAATATGGCAGTGACCACGTAGCTCAAATTGTCACATTTGGTACAATGGCAGCTAAAGCCGCCATACGTGACGTGGGCAGAGCATTAGGCGTTTCATATCCAGTTGTGGATATGACAGCTAAACTCATTCCAAACGAACTTAAAATGACAATTGACAGAGCACTCAAAATGTCAAAAGAACTTCAAAGTCAATATGATACTAATGAGGAAGTTAAAAAACTAATCGACATCGCTAAAGAGGTTGAGGGAATGCCTAGACACGCTTCAACTCATGCAGCTGGTGTTGTTATCACTCGTGAGCAAGTCCATTCTTATGTGCCACTAGCCGTCAATGACGAGAGCATCGTCACTCAATTCACAATGACAACACTTGAAGAACTCGGACTTCTCAAAATGGACTTTTTAGGTCTTAGAACGCTAACAGTTATTGACGATGCAGTGAAATACATCAAAACCTACGAGCCGAATTTCGATATTGACCAAATACCGCTTGACGATAAGCCAACTTTTGATATGCTTTCTTTAGGGCATACTGATAGCGTGTTTCAATATGAATCTGCTGGAATGCGTAGGGTGCTTTCAAAGCTCAAACCAGAAAGTTTAGAAGATTTGATTGCGGTTATCTCACTTTATAGACCAGGACCAGCCGACTCAATCGGCACATATATCAACAACCGCCACAATCCAGAAGATACGCAGTACAAAACACCAATGCTCAAAGATATCTTAGATGTAACTTACGGCTGCATGGTGTATCAAGAACAGGTTATGGAAATTTTCCGCAAACTCGCTGGGTACAGCTATGGTCGCTCGGATTTAGTACGCCGTGCGATGAGCAAGAAAAAAGTTGATGTCATGGAAAAAGAAAGACAAAACTTCATTCATGGCTACACTGACGAAACTGGCAAAGTACACTGCGTTGGCGCTGTTTCAAATGGAGTTAGTGCCGAGATTGCAAATGAAATTTTCGACCAAATGTCAAATTTTGCCAAGTACGCTTTTAACAAATCCCATGCGGCAGCATATGCCTATGTGTCATATCAAACCGCATATTTAAAATGCCACTATCCATGTGAAATGATGGCGGCAACCCTTTCGAGCGTTCTCGATTCATCTGTGAAAGTTTCAATGTATATCGAAGAATGCACAAGAATTGGCATTAAGGTTATACCGCCAAACGTCAACACTAGTTTCGAGGGCTTCACTGTTTCAAATGGCAACATCAACTTCGGACTTCTCGCCATCAAAAACTTAGGTAGGGGACTCATCAAGACGATTGTTGACACCAGACAAACCGGTGGAGATTACACTAGTTTTTATTCTTTTTGTCAGCGTGTACACGGCAAAGACTTCAATAAAAGGGCAATCGAAAGTTTAATTAAAGCTGGCGGACTTGATGGCTTAGGTCTAAATCGCTGCCAAATGCTTCAAATGCTTCCAGTCATTGCGGCAGATATTGACGGCGAAAGAAACCGAAACATCGCAGGACAAATCGGATTTTTTGATGAAGGATCTGATTTTGCAGCATTAAACGAAATCAAAGTGCCAAATGTCAAAGAGTTTGATTATATGCAAAAATTAACTTTTGAAAAAGAGATGACAGGCTTATATTTATCAGGTCACCCAATGAAAGAATACACCGAGGTTGCAAAAGCGATTAATGCAGCAAAAATCAATGAGATTTTAGAAAGTGAAAACGAGCTAAATTCTAAATATAAAGACAATCAAAAGGTGACAGTTTTTGGCATAATAACAAAGATTGAAAAGAAATTGACTCGCAAAAATGCTAATATGTGCTTTGTGAATATCGAAGATACAACTGGCGTGATTGAATGTGTTGTTTTTTCAAGGCAGATGGCGGAAAGTGCTGCATTGCTCAAAGTTGGCGGTGTAATCGTGGTTAATGGAAAAATAAACTTCAAGGAAACCAAAGACACAACTATTGTTTGCGATAACATCTCAGCTAACCCTAAAAACATAGTTAAACACAATCAAAATAATTCGCAAAAATCAACACAAACTAAAAAAAGTCGAAAAGGCATTTTCTTAAGAGCAAAGACAAAAAACGATGAAAGTATCATGAAAATATACAATATTATCTCAAATCAAGTCGGAAATTTTCCAATTTATCTATTTTTTGAAGATACTAGAGTTTATGAGCAGAGTGTTAGTGTCAAATTAGATGATAAAATTGTCAAAAAATTTGAAGAAATTCTTGGAAAAGATAACGTAGTCGTTCGAATTTAGTGATTTTTTGTCAAAAAAGGAAATTTTTGTTCTTTAAGTGAGTTTTATACTTGACTTTTTCAATTTTTGTAGTATAATTATTTAAGTATTTGTTGAGTTTTAACAATTAAAATAAATGAGCAGCGACGCTCTAAATATAAATTTATATTTTCTAGCCATTAGTAGAGGTTAAAATGTTAATTGAAATGAGTTTCATTTTGTGTACGTCGCTTCGCTTTCTCTGTCGAAACCTTAAATTTGCAGATAATCATGAAAAGTTTTATCAATGATTAACTTGCAGTTTGTGCGTATATTTAAAATTACGCCAGTGAAAGCGAAGCGATGTACGATAAAACACTTTTGCAATGAGCTATATATTTTCTTATAGGAGGATATTTAAATGTCAGCTATGAAAACTATCGGCGTATTAACAAGTGGTGGTGATTCACCAGGAATGAACGCAGCTGTTCGTGCAGTTGTTCGTGCAGGTTGTGAACTCGGAATGAAAGTTTACGGCATCAAACGTGGATACAACGGTCTTATGGAAGATGATATGTACGAAATGAACCTTCGTTCAGTTTCAGACATCATCAACAGAGGCGGCACAATTTTGTATTCAGCAAGAAGTGCAAAATTTAGAACAGAAGAAGGCATGCAAGAAGCAATTCAAGTGTGCAAAAACAAAGGTATTGACGGCTTAGTTGTTATCGGTGGTGACGGCTCATTTAGAGGCGCTCGTGACTTATCACTTCGTGGTCTTCCATGCGTTGCAATCCCAGGCACAATCGACAACGATATCGGTTGCTGCGATTACACAATCGGCTATGACACAGCAATGAACACTATCATGGAAATGGTAGATAGAATCAGAGATACAACAGAATCTCACGATCGCTGCGCAGTTGTTGAAGTTATGGGTAGAGGCGCAGGTTTCCTCGCACTCAACTCAGGTATCGCTTGCGGTGCAACATCAATTTTGATTCCAGAAATCGAATTTGACTTCAAACGTGACGTTATCGACAGAATGAAAAGAACACAAAGAAGTGCAAAAGTTCACTTTATCATCATAGTTTCTGAAGCTATCGGCGGAGTAGAGCAAATGGCTCAAAGAATCCAAGCTGAAACTGGCGTTGAAACAAGAGCAACAGTTTTAGGTCACGTTCAACGTGGCGGCTCACCAACAGCAAAAGATAGACTCGTTGCAAGCAACATGGGTTACAAAGCCGTTCAACTTCTCAACGAAGGTATCGGCAACAGAGTTGTAGCAATCAAAAAAGAGCAAATCTTAGATTACGACATCTTCGAAGCTCTCGCAATGAAATCAGAAGTAGACTTAGACCTTTACAAAATGGCTATGGAAATCTCTATCTGATTGCAAATTGCATAAGACTTTAAATTTTAAAAAGCAAAACTCTGGTCTAATAAGACTTAGACCAGAGTTGTTTTGCATTTTTTAGCGTTTTACAATTGTATTTATCAAAATTTCTTGACTTTTTTCTTAGTTTAGTGTATAATATTATAGTTGTAAATTCATAAACATAATAAAATAACAAATGCGGGTGTGGTGGAATTGGCAGACACGCAAGATTTAGGATCTTGTGCTTCACGGCATGCAGGTTCAAGCCCTGTCACCCGCACCAGAGCAGAATAATCCGAACCACATTTTCTTGAATGAAGATTGGTTTGGGTTATTTTTTTGTTTATAGGGGTTTATATGGGGTTTATAGGCAGTTTGGATTGGATTTTATAAAGTTTATAGGTGGGTTCAGCGAGGATATTTTGGTTATCCTCGCTGATTTTATACCCCACCACAAATATCAATCATCTTTCAAACACTCAGTAATAGTCTTTTTCATAAACTTACTAATCGGCAAAACAGTAGCAATAACAATCGAAACTATATAAAACACACTAAGCAATATAGCTTGCAAAACAGGAAACGCTTGCAGCACTTCTTCTTGCCCAAGAGCAAAGTAAATTGTGAGCATAACAGCCACTGAACTAAACAAACCTAAAGCGAGTGCAAAGGCCAAGATTAATAAATTTTGATACATAAAGAGCTTGTTAAGTGATTTTTTATTCATGCCACACGCTCTCATCATTCCAAATAAACTAGCTCTGCTTTCAAGTATCTTTTTGATTGTTATAAAAATAAATATTGTTGAAAATCAAGCAAGTGAAATGAACACTGCGTAGCTCAAGATTTTGATGTTAGTTGCATTTTATTTGTTAAAGCCTGATAAAATAACAATAAAATTAAATCCCCTTGACAAATCAGTTTGCATGATATAAAATAATATTATACTACACAATGTAGACTACAATTAAGGAAGTGAAATCATGAAAGACATAAGCATGGGCGTATTAGAAACACAATTTGCAAACATTATCTGGGAAAAAGAACCTATTTCATCAACTCAGCTTTCAAAAATCAGTGAAATAGAAATAGGCTGGAAGAAAACAACATCATACACTGTACTAAAAAGACTATGTGAAAAAGGAATTTTTCAAAATCAAAGAGGGCAAGTTACATCACTAATTTCAAAAGATCAATTTTATTCAATGCAAAGTGAAAAGTTTGTTGAAGAAACTTTTGATGGTTCATTGCCTGCATTTTTGGCAGCATTCACATCAAGAAAAAAACTAACTGAAAGTGAACTAGAGCAGCTTAAACGTATGATTAATGAATTTGATGAGGAATAATAAATGCAAGATTTATTTTTATAGATTTTAAACATGAGCATATCTGCAAGCTATTTGATTTTAACTGCAGTAGCCTTTAGATTTATATTCAAAAAAGCTCCCAAAGTTATAAATTATCTTATGTGGAGTTTTGTCGGCATTCGTTTGCTTTGCCCATTTTCTCTTGATAGCGTATTTTAGCCTTTGTGTACATTGGTTTAATCCTCTAGCTTTGCTTGCGTTTAATCTTTTGAGTAAAGATATTGAGCTTAGCTGTGATGAAAGCGTTGTTAAAAGTTTTAGTATTCAAGATAAAAAAGCATATTCTTTTGCTTTGATTAATTGCTAATTATGAAATGCCAACTAACACTAACTATGGTGGAAATGATGTGGGTTTATCGAGTGAAATCGAATATACTGAAAATGATTAAATTTAATAGTGGATTAATCACTCTATTTAACACATAAAAAAGCAGGAATTTGTTGTATAATCAAAATAATAAGTAAAGAAGAGGAACTACAATTGATATATGTTACAGGAGATACTCATGGTGAAACTGGAAGATTTACATATTTAGATTCTAATATAGAAAAAACACTGACACAAACAGATAAACTTATAATTTGTGGAGACTTTGGATATGTATGGAGTGGTTCAGATGAAGAAGAGAAATTTTTAGATTATATGGCAAAAAAACCTTATCAAATTTTGTTTATAGATGGAAATCACGAAAATTTTTCTCTTTTAAATGGTAGTTATCCAGTACAACAGTACTGTGGTGGCAATGTTCATATTATAAGAAAAGGTGAAAACAATCAACCGAAAATCATTCATCTCATGCGTGGTCAAATTTTTGAAATTGAGAATAAGAAAATTTTCACTATGGGTGGCGCTTACTCCATAGATAAGCACTTACGCATACCTCAGATTAGCTGGTGGAAAGAAGAGCTGCCGACTGATAATGAAATGAAAGAAGCAATTTCAAATTTAAATCTACATGGCAATAAAATTGATTATATTTTCACTCACACTGCGCCAATAGATACAACAAAGATCATGGGCTATGATCAAAATGAAGAATATCCATTAAATAATTTTCTAGAGTGGATTAGGGAAAGTACAACCTATACTCACTGGTGGTTTGGTCATTTTCATATGGATAAGCGAAATATTTGTAAAGAGCAAACGGCAATATGGCTAGATGTAAGGGAAACTGAAACGAATAATATTGTTGAATAATTTATAATAGTTATTGTGTGGACGGTTTTTTTGAATATAAGTAACCTCAGCCCAACTATACCACCAGAAAAAAGCAGACTATATAAGGCGTGTATTGTGCGGTGCAAGCTGAAGAAAGCGTGGTGCAAAATCTTTAACGATTAGCCTCTATTCGATTGTATAATGAGTTTATAAACTAGCACTATATATTCGTGTTTTTTAAGTAAAACATTTGAATATATAGTGCTATTTTTATTAATGATGATGCGATTATAAATATTTCAAACGATTAATTTTTATAAACATATTATTTATACCAATTTGGCTTAGTTAAACTGCAATTATTAAACATAAATCTCATATTTTTAACCTTAGAAACATCCCAATTGTTTAAGTTTCCAACAGATGTAAGCTTTGAGTTTCGAAACAAAGCGCTCATATTTGTGACATTAAAAATTTTCCATTTACTCAAGTTGCCAACACTAGTGAATTTTGTGTTAGAAAACATATACTTCATATTATAAACTTGTAAAACATTCCACTTGCTTAAGTCACCAACAAAAATAAGATTTGAATCTCGAAAAATACCACTCATATCAATAACATTAGAAACGTCCCATTTACTTAAGTCATCAATAGAAGTTAACTTTGAATATGCGAACATATTACTCATATCCCAAACATTAGAAACATTCCATCTTGCTAAGTTTCCGACTGTTGTAAGCTTTGATGAGCAAAACATGTTGTTCATGTTTGTAACATTTGAAACATCCCACTTATCAAAGTTTCCAGCTGATGTGAAACAAGAATTAAGGAATAAAGATTCCATATTATCAACTTTCGAAACACTCCACTTGCTTAAATCGCCAGCTGTTTTAAGTTTTGAATTATGAAACATAAAGCTCATATCATCAACTTTACAAACGTTCCAGTTACCCAAATCACCGACAGATGTAAGGCGTGAATTGCTGAATGTAGATTCCATATCCTCAACATTTGAAACATCCCAGTTGTTTAAATCACCAACATATGTGAGGTGAGAATTTTCGAAAATTGAGTTTATTTTTTTAACATTTGAAACATTCCAATTGCTTAAATCACCAACTGATTCAAGCATTGAAGATCGAAACATATAACTAATGTCTTCAACTTTAGAAAGGTCCCATTCGCTTAAGTCGCCAATCAATAAAAGATTAGAAGAGGCGAAAAGACACTTCATATTAATTACTTTAGAAACATTCCAATCACTCAAATCTAATTCTTCTATATCACTACCATAAAACATATAAGATAAATCTTTCAAATTAGAATGAATTTGAATTTGAGTTAAGTTTTTAGCATCAGAAAAAACACCATCGTTGCGAGGTTGAATAAGAGGGCTAGTAAATCCATAAACAAAATCAGGGATTTGAACACTAGTTCTTTCAGGTGAATCATAATAACGAGCAATTCTTATATGTCTTTCGTTATCAATAACAAAGTCAAAAATTTTTCCATATTGTTTTTCATACTTTTTAATTAAATCTTTCTTTTTCATTTTTAGTCTCCTTTAAATAAATTTTTCGCGTGATCTTTTATCACTGTAAACATCATGCCATTAAATGTCGTTTTTGTCTACAACTTGCACAAACTAACTATATCTCTACTGATTTTTCTTATTTGATGATTTCATTATATCATTTTCGGTTTGTAAGAATAAAAAGATACACAGACAAAAAACAGTTTTGTTTTGTCTGTGTATCTTTTGCCTTGGTTATGGATATTTAATTTTTGCTAGTTTCTAATGCTTTTTTATGCATTTGTTCCGCTTCTGAGTATCTTTGAGTGGTGCGATATAAAATAGCAATGTTGTTATAACTATTAGCTAAATCAGGTTTAAAAGCTTCTGGGCTTTCTTTTGATAATCTTTGTTGTATTTCTATAGTTTTTTTATACATTTGTTCAGCTTCGATGTATCTTTTGGCTTTACTATATACATCTCCTATATTACCAAAAAAATATGCAGATTCACCATCATAATTATTAATTCTTGCAGCTATAAAAATACAATATTCAAGGTGCATAACACTCAAAAAATTTTTAGCTTTATTGATACACCAATTTGAAAGTTTTTCGCATTTTTTTAAGTCAGGTTTAAATCTCTTTGTACACATATCAGAAATCACTGGATGTAACGAAATAGTATCAGTAGTTTCATCTTCTTGTATTATTGAAATATTAACTAATTCATTAAAAGCGTCCATTAAATCAGTTGTATTAACATCTTCCATGCTACTAAAAACTTCCCTTAAATCGCTTCTTTGAATACCAGTATAAGGAATTAAAGACAAATTAGTTAAAACAATAAGGTACAACGTATTTATTTCTAATTTAGCTAAATCAAAAATGTACACAAGAATGTCATCTAAAGATGAGTTTAAGGGTTTGCCATCTTTATCATAGTTGATTTTTTCTTCAGGAAAATTGAAATTAGCTTTTGTAACATCTGCGAGAATTTCATCAAGTTTAATTCCAGAGTTCGCTATTGCAAAAGCCAAAAGTTCCAAAATAAGAGGTAAGGCACTAACTTTTTCTATAATTTGCTTTATTATTTCATCTTCTTGTTGAGTTGTTTCTCTTCCATAATACTTTTTGAAAATTTGAAGAGAAACGTATTCGTCTTCAATTTGATTAAGTACAATTTTTTTATTGTCACAATTAGCAAAGTTGTTTCTTGTTGTGATTAGTATATCGCAATCAAATTTGCTTAAGTCATCAAAGTTTTCATCTAAACTATTATTCATGTTATCGATGATAAGTAAGTTCCTTGGAGTGCATGAATTTGTGTTAGGTGCAAGAAGAGTTTGGATTAATTCGAGCTTATCTTTATATTAATCATTACGCTCTTGCTCATTAAGTTCTTTTAATGTTGAAAATTGTGATGTTTGGTTGAATTTTTCTGACTTAGTTAATTCTATTTTTCGATAGTTACTGATAGAAAAATTCTCGTTGTCGCTAATTGTTTTAAACAATGTTTCATTATAGTTGATTTTATAAATTGTGTTGTAATGTTCTTTGTTAACTTTAGCAAAGTTATTAGCTAATGAGGTTTTACCGGCTCCACCAACGCCTTGAAGTATTGTAATATGTCGTCCTTTAGAAAAGTTATCACTTGTTTTTTCGAGCTCGTAAGTGCGTCCGATAAATGGTTTGATACTCTCATGAAATAAATTTGTAATTTTATGCGGATTATCAATCAAATAGATAATTGCATCAATTTCTTCTGTAAACTCTTCGCAGCTATTTATACGTGTTTTAATTGCGCGAAAAATCAAATTTTCCACCGCTTCAATAACATCTAAGTTCTCATTTTCAAAATAAGCAGACGAATGCATTTTTTTGTTTTTAAACCATTTTTCAGTCAAATCTTTTGCATATATCAATTGGAAGAGTATAACTCCCACACTATACAAATCGCTATCGTAGCCAGGAAGTTTGTTTGGGTTTCGCTTTC
>JAWXUR010000018.1:0-28151 GCA_044426265.1 Clostridia bacterium | reverse complement strand
GGACATGGCAAGCCATGTCCCTACAGTGAAATCCTTAAGTTCCCAACTATAGGGTTCTACCCTTGCCATGTCCTCCATTACTTCAATATCACATAAAAACGCACAAAGGACACGGCAATGCCGTGTCCCTACGTTTTAATTTTTATTTTGTTGACATTAGTGAATCGTGTTCGTCATAAATATGCTCACCGATTAAATCTATGTCATCTCTTGCGATAATTTTCACTGTGATGAATTGACCGAGTTCGAGTTCGTCCTCACTTGAAATTATCACTTGCGAGTCAATTTCTGGGCTATCCATGTAGGTACGACCCAAAAATAGCAGACTGTTTTCGTCGTATTCATCAACTAAAACTTTCATTGTTTTGCCGATTTTGCTTTGTTGGATATCTTCAAAAATGCGATATTGCAAATTCATGATGGTTTCAACTCTTTGCTTTTTGACATCTTCGTCAATTTGATCTGGCATTTTTGCCGCTGGTGTGTCGTCCTCAGGCGAATATGCAAAACAGCCTAAGCGGTCGAATTTTGCTTCGGTGACAAACTCACAAAGTTGCTCGAAATCTTCTTCAGTTTCTGATGGAAAACCTGCAATAAAAGTTGTTCTTATCATGATGTCAGGGATTTTTGTGCGGATTTTCTTCACTAATTTTAAAAGCTCATCTTTTGAGCCAACTCGGTTCATCTTTTTGAGTACGCCTTGACTTGCGTGTTGAAATGGAATGTCGATGTATTTGCAGATTTTTTCTTCTGTTGCCATAACATCTAACAGCTCGTCTGTGATTGCTTCTGGGTAGCAGTAGAGCATACGAATCCACTCTATGCCGTTTACTTTGCATAGTTCACGCAATAATTTTGCAGTGGTAAATTCGCCGTACAAATCAATGCCGTACCTCGTGGTGTCTTGAGCGACAACGATTAACTCTTTAACGCCACTTTGTGCGAGTACGTTTGCCTCGGCAACGATTTCTTCGATTGGTCGGCTTCTAAATTTACCACGTATTTTTGGAATGGCGCAATAAGTGCAAAAGTTTGAGCAACCCTCCGCAATTTTGATGAATGCGGTGTACGGCTGCGTGCTGAGAAGTCTGTCACCACTGATTGGCAAGCAGTATTTATCTGGGAATGTGAGGACGCTTTCCTCATTGAAAACTTTGTTGCAAACTTCAACAATGTTGCTATTTGCACCAAGACCCACAACTGCATCAACTTCTGGAATTTCTTTTTGAATCTCATCTTGATATCTTTGAGCAAGGCAACCAGTGACAACAATGCCCTTGATTACTCCCTCATTTTTCAGCTCTGCGAGGAGCAAAATGTTATCTATTGCTTCAACTTTTGCATCATTAATAAAGCCGCAAGTGTTCACAATAATCACATCGGCATCGTTTACGTCATTAACTATTTCAAAATCTGCATCGCTAAGTTTTGCGAGCATAACTTCACCATCAACTTGATTTTTTGGGCAGCCTAAAAAGACCATTCCTATTTTTTTTGTCATATCTTACCTCTTGTTTAATATTTAATCGTTATATTCTATTATACTAAACTTTGAACCTAAATTTCAAGTTAAACTTAAAATTTAGGTTCTTTTTTTTGAGATTATTTTGTTTGAATGCTGTTTTAGGTTAATATTGTAGGGTCATGGCTTGCCATGTCCGCAAGATAGCACTAAACTCCATTTGGAACGGTCACCCCCTACAAAATCTATTTTTATTTATAGTTTTTTTGTAATGGTGAAATTGCTTTGTTTTGCCTTTGGCAAAATCAAGGAACCCCTTAATAGGGTTCCTTACGTCAAAAAAGCTGTCCGAGGGACAGTTTTTTTGACTATCCTCCTGATTTTTTTGACGATGGGGAGTTTCGTTCGCTGCGGCGAACGACTTAAGGCTCTGCCTTAAGAAACCGCAATTTTTTTAAAAAATTGAGTAAAATTTTACATGATTGTTAATGAGTAAAATTTTACATGATTGTTTCGGTTAATTACTCGCTATCCATCATCTCATTCACAGCGCTTAGTGCTGACTTGATTTCACTATAAGAATAACCCAAGCGTACAAGCGTATTAAATGTTCGCTTAATTCCCTTTTCATCTGTTAGATTACGCATATATTTTCGCTCAATTAATTGAACTAATGCATCTTCGTCTGGCTCAATCTCTTCAAGAATTTCGCTGATTAAATCTCTATCTATCCCTTTTCTAATTAATTCTTGCTTAATTCTCATCTTGCCAAAAGCTTTGAAATCGATTAATTGCTTCACGTAGTTTCTTGCGAAGCGTTCGTCGTCTAAATAGCCGTAACTTTCGAGTTTTTCGAAAACTTCTTCGAAGTCGCTTCCGTAACCTTTTTGTTTGAGCTTATCTATAAGTTCTTTTTTGCTATGATCACGTCTTGACAATAAATCAACAGCTTTGTTGAAAGCTCTTCTTGTTGTGATTTTTTGCGTTAACTCGTTTAATTCGTCACATGAAATATCATAGCCGTTTTTTATTCCAAGGTTTAAGAAAAAATCCCTATCAACTGTTAAGGTGTATTCTTCCTCAATGTAGATATGGATTTTATCTTTTTTACCGTCTTTATAAGTCAGTTTCATTTTTCAATTAATCTTCGACTGCGATGTCGATTTTTGCTCTTGCGTTTCTTTTTGTTGTTGCTGGAGCTGTTGCTGCTTTTGCCGGAGCTTTCTCGCTCATTTTTGCTCTTTCTGCTTCTTTCTCATCTTTATCTTCTTTGAGTTTTTGGCGGATTTTCTCTTCGATTTCAGCTGCCAAATCCTTTTCTTTCATGAGCAAGTTTTTAACATTGTCACGACCTTGACCGAGTCTTGTTTCGCCATAAGAGAACCATGCACCGCTCTTTTTAACGATGTCAAATTTAACGCCGAGGTCGCAAAGTTCGCCCTCGTGAGAGATTCCTGTGCCATACATTATATCAAACTCTGCCTCTTTAAATGGTGGGGCTACCTTATTTTTAACAACTTTTGCTCTTGTTCTTGCACCGATAAATTCGTTACCAGCAAGTTTGAGTTGCTCAATTCTTCTAACGTCAATTCTAATTGAAGAATAGAATTTGAGCGCACGTCCGCCAGTTGTAACTTCTGGGCTACCATATATAACGCCAACTTTTTCACGAAGTTGGTTGATGAAAATGATGAGTGTGTTTGATTTTGCAACAACACCAGTTAATTTTCTAAGCGCTTGCGACATAAGTCTAGCGTGAAGACCAACGTGACTATCACCCATTTCGCCCTCGATTTCAGAGCGTGGAACTAAGGCAGCAACTGAATCGACAACGATAACATCAAGAGCGCCTGAACGTGCGAGAGCCTCTGTGATTGAGAGTGCATCTTCGCCGTTATCTGGTTGTGAAACTAAAAGAGAATCAACATCAACGCCAAGACCTCTTGCATATTTTGGATCGAGTGCGTGCTCTGCATCTATGAAAGCAGCCTCACCGCCAGCTTTTTGAGCTTGAGCGATGCAGTGAAGTGCGAGAGTGGTTTTACCAGAAGATTCTGGCCCATAAATTTCAACAACTCTGCCCTTTGGAAGTCCGCCAACTCCAGTTGCTAAATCAAGACCAACTGAGCCAGTTGAAATTGCTTCAACATTAAGATCGGTGCTTTGTCCAAGGCGCATAACTGCTCCTTTACCATACCGCTTTTCAATTTGAGCTAACGCTGCATCTAATGCACTATTTTTATCTGCCATTTTTCTTTCTCCTTTAGTTGAACAAATGTTCGTTTTTTATATTATATACCATAAAACATAAAAATGTCAACAGTTTTTCAAAATATTTTATTAAAAAACTGATTTTTTATTTTTTTGCCTTTTTCTCGGCTTCGTTCGTACCTTTTTTTGCGGTTAACCGCAAAAAAATTGTACCGCCCAAGAAAATGGTTTGCTTTTGACTCACTGTGAAAAAATGGTGCAAACTTTATCATTTGCACCATTTGTTTTTTATTCAGCTGTTTTTGTGTAGGCTGTCACTTCGCCATCATCAACGTTTGTTAGTGTTAAGGTGTCGCCCTCGACAACGAAAGTATAGGTGTTTGAAATGGTTTGAGATGAAACAGTGTAGTTCAAAATCAGCTTGCCATCTGTTGCCACATACATTCCTGTGTATGAGCCAGTGATTGGCATATTCAAAACTGGAATTGTGAAGTTGAGATATGTCACATCAACCACGTTGCCTTCATAAAAGGTGAAACCGCTCATGTCGGCGCTGTCTGTCCAAGTTCCTAAGAGTGCTTCGGCATCTGTTGAACCTGAAGAATCCATCTGTGTGCCACTGCGTGCCCAAAGGGACACAGTGCCACCTGCATCTGTTAAACTCATTGAATTAACTGAAACGCTGTAAGTGTAATTTTGAGTGATTAACTCTGAACCTGAGGCATATTGAATTGTGATTTCATCGTCTTGTATGAAATAAATTCCGTTATATGAGCCTGTTAAAAGCTCAATTGTTGCAAGTCCGTCAGCACTAAAAGTGTATTCAATTGACCCGTCTGGATTTGTCCAAGCGCCTGTGAGTTCATCGTCTTCATACACGACTTCGTCTGCCGCTTGAGTTGTTGTTTCAACTTCTTCATCTGTTGTCACTTTTGAATAAGTTGACTTATCGCCATCACTTGAAACAAGGGTTAAAGTGTTATTTTCAACGCTTGCTGTGAATGTGTCACCGATTGAGGCGGTGTAAATTGAGATGCTTGTTGTGATTTTATCGCCGCTTATTGTGTATGTGCCTTTTGCTGTTCCCTCGATTGGTAAATTGATGAAAGGTATTGTTAAATTTACATATGTTAACTCAAAAGTTCCATCTTCATAAAATTCATATCCACTCATGTCTGCGCTATCTCTCCATTTGCCTATGATTAATTGAGAAAGTTCTGGAGCAGCTTCAGTTGTTGTTTCTTGCGAGCTTGCGTCTGTTGAATCCGAAGCAGTTTCATCATCATCATCTGCCGAGGTTGTTTCATCACCATTAACATCAACAACTGGCACGTCTATAGAATCATCTGAGCTAAGAGCAACTCCAACGCTCAAGCAAAGCAAGATGACAGTTAAAATAGATAATCCTATTGCAATTTTTTTTACCATAATTTATTTCCTCCATCTTATTATTCATTATTTTAAAAATAGGGAGGAATTGCTTCCTCCCTTTCACCACTATTTTACTTATGTTAAACTTATTACTCAGCTGCTGTTGTTATCTCTGGGTCATATTCAATATAAGTTGTGCTTGAACCATCTTCTGGATCTGTGAGGGTTAAAGTGCTGCCGCTAATTTCAAAGAAATATTCATTTGAAATTGAGAAAGTTAAAATAGTATAAGTTATTGTAACTATTTGATTACCATCATCATCTTTGCTAATTGTGTATATACCATCAACGCTTCCGTTAAATTCGCCAACAAAAGGAAGTGTTACATCAACAAAAGTAATTTCAACGATGTTGTCTTTTTGGAACTCATAACCTGTTGTGCCAGTTGAATCTCTCCATGAGCCTAAAATTTTGTAACTGCTAAGAGCAGTACAAGCTGTGAGAGAAGTTACTAAAACTACTGCCACTAAGACTACTGATAAAACTCTAAGTATTTTCTTCATTTTTAAAACTCCTTATTATACACTATAATTTTATTACTAAGATATACTATGCCTTAGTTTTCATAACGATACAAAACTTAACAATTGTTTTATATGTTAAGCTAATTATATCACATATTTTTCACTTTGTACAGTGTTTTTCGAATTTTTAAGTTTATCTAATGTTACTCATAGCAACTATAAAAAAACACACCGCTAAAAATAGTGATGTGTTTAAGCTTAATATTATTCTGCCTTAGACTCTTTGATTTTCTTTGTAACTTTGAGCCTTGAGAAGTCTTCTCTTTCTTTTTCATCGAGAGCTTCTGAAATGTATTTAACAGTTTCCTCGAAGTTTGGAATCATGATGTTACTAAGAGCATTACTTCTTTTTTGGGTCTTTTTAACAGCATCAGCTAAACGGCAAATGCTTGATTCAATTTGTACAAGCTGCGCTGTGAGCTCTTTAACTTGATCGAAAAGCACACAAGCTTCATCAAAGCTTTCATCTGTTTGCAAAAATCCAAAGCAGCTCACGTCGACCTTAGTTTTTTCAAGTTCAACCACTGGAAGTTCAACACCCATAACTGATCTATAATCAATGCTGAGCCCATTTTCCACTGGTAAAAGCCGAGCTAAACCTGAACAATCGCCAAGCCTAATGCTTGCTCTTTTTAAAGAGTCAAACGCTTTTTGGTAAACTTCATTGATGCTATCTTGAACAATTTTAGCCTCGTCAATCATTTGCATCATTTCACGCACCAAAATGTTACGCTTTCTATCCATAAGCTCATAGCCAAGCTTAGCTAGTTCAAGCGATTTTTTAGTATTCATTAAATTTGCTTTTGTTGGAAATACTTGTGCCATGATGGACTCCTTTTTTGTTGGTTTTGTTTTTTGGGGGATTTTTTGTTTGTTTTTTAGATTTATTTAGTGGAAAAAGTTCGCTATCGCTCACAATGAAGAATGAATAATTAAAAATGAAAAATTGTGGTGGCGTGCTTTGCACGCATTATAATAATGTTGGGGCGACCTCATAGTTGGAAACTTAAGGAAAAATCATCACTCACAACGTAGGGACATGGCAAGCCATGTCCCTACAATAGGCAAATTGTAGGGGCGACCTGCGGTCGCCAGTTTTTTGGCAAAGCCAAAAAATTATAATCCGGAACGAAGTGACCCTTAATTTTTCATTATTCATTTTTCATTCTTCATTGGCGAACGCTAGTGAGCATGTACCCCACTCAACTAATTTAAAAACAATCAGCCGTTTTCCTTTGGACGATAAAACTTATCAAGATATTTATCATCAACACGATCAAGCTCTGATTTTGGAAGAAGTGAAAGAAGTTCCCATCCTAAATCGAGGGTTTCTTCGATGCTTCTGTTTGAGCTTTCACCTTGGTTGATAAATCTTGATTCAAACTCTTTACCAAAGTTCATGATGAGCTTATCATTATCTGAAAGTTCATCTTCACCGATAACTGAAGCCAATGCACGAGCATCAATAACTGATGCGTATGAAGCGAAAAGTTGGTTTGACAGTGCGCTATGGTCATCTCTTGTGCAGCCTTCACCGATGCCGTCTTTCATTAGACGTGAAAGTGATGAAAGCACGTTAACTGGTGGGTAAATTCCTTTTGTGTCAAGTCCACGATCCAAAACGATTTGACCCTCTGTGATGTAACCTGTAAGGTCTGGGATTGGGTGAGTGATGTCATCATTTGGCATGGTTAAGATTGGAATTTGAGTAACAGAACCACTTGCACCTTTGATGATACCAGCACGCTCGTAAAGGGTTGCAAAATCTGAATATAAATAACCTGGGAAACCTTTTCTGCCTGGAATTTCACCTTTTGATGAAGAGAACTCACGAAGAGCCTCGGCATAAGAAGTCATGTCGGTTAAGATAACAAGAATGTGTTTACCTGTTTCATATGCTAAATATTCAGCTGCTGTGAGTGCACATCTTGGTGTGATGATACGCTCGATGATAGGATCGTTTGAAAGGTTTAAAAACATTGTTACACGATCCATAACATTGGCATTTTCAAATGATGTTTTGAAATACTCCGCAACGTCATTTTTAACGCCCATTGCAGCAAAAACGATAGCGAAATCATCATTGTCAGCAATTGAAGCTTGGCGTACGATTTGTACGGCTAACTCATTGTGTTTCATACCTGAACCGCTGAAAATTGGAAGTTTTTGACCTCTAATTAAAGTTGCAAGTGAGTCAATTGATGAAATACCAGTTTTGATGTAGTTTTTAGGGTAGATACGAGAAACCGGGTTGATAGGTTGACCGTTAACGTCCATTGTTTTTTTAGGGTACACTTCGCCGAGTCCGTCAATTGGTCTGCCTAAGCCGTCGAAAACTCTGCCTAAGATTTCTTCTGAAAGCTTCATTTCCATTGGTCTGCCAGTAAGTCTTGTTCTTGTGTTTTGCATTGAAATTCCAGTTGTTCCCTCAAAAACTTGGACAACAACTTTTTCGCCCTCGATCATAACAATTCTGCCTGAGCGAACTGTACCATCATCAAGCTCGATTTCAACGAGTTCTTCGAAAATTGGATTTTTAACTCCGTCAAGGATAACAAGTGAGCCATTAATTTCACTTAATCCACGATGTTCAATTATCATTGTTATCCCTCCTTATTTGAGATATTTTGCGAGAGTATCGTCTATCATTGTAATGTAATCATCAAGCATTTCGATGTTGTCATTTGGCACATCATACTTGATTTTGATCATTTTTTCAAAAAGTCCTGTTTCCATAACTCTAGCTATTGGCACTTGAAGTGCGATAACTCTTTTGCATTTGTGATAAAGTGCTAAGATTGCACGCATCATCTTCATTTGCTTTTCAAGTGGCACGTAAGTGTCATCTTTATGGAAGGCATTTTGTTGCAAGAAACCAACACGAATAACTCTTGCAATTTCAAGAGTTAGTTTTTGATCGTCAGGAAGTACGTCTGAACCGATGAGTTTAACGATTTCCATTAGGCTGTTTTCTTCAAACAAAATTGAAGTGATTTCTTCACGATATTTCATGAATTTATCGCCAACGTTTTCTCTGTACCAACTCTCTAAAGTGCTCATGTATTCGCTGTAGCTATTGTTCCAGTTTATTGCTGGATAGTGACGAGCGTATGCAAGAGATTTATCGAGTGCCCAGAAGCAACGAGTGAAACGTTTTGTGTTTTGTGTTACTGGCTCTGAGAAGTCAGAACCTTGAGGAGAAACCGCACCGATGATGGTGATTGAACCCTCTTCACCGCTTAAAGTTTTGATATAACCAGCTCTTTCATAGAAAGCTGAAAGTCTTGATGGAAGATATGAAGGGAAACCTTCATCTGCTGGCATTTCTTCAAGTCGACCAGAAATTTCACGAAGTGCCTCTGCCCAACGTGAAGTTGAGTCAGCCATGATTGCAGTGTGATAACCCATGTCACGATAATATTCGGCTAGGGTGATTCCTGTGTAAATTGAAGCTTCACGAGCAGCAACTGGCATATTTGAAGTGTTTGCAATAAGCACTGTTCTATCAGTGAGTGGGCGATTTGTTTTTGGATCGATGAGGTGAGAGAACTCGGTGAGAGCTTGTGTCATCTCATTTCCACGCTCGCCGCAACCAACGTACACGATGATATCAGCATCGCACCATTTAGCAAGTTGATGCTGTGTCATGGTTTTACCTGTACCAAAGCCGCCTGGAACTGCTGCTGCGCCACCTTTTGCAATTGGGAAAAGTGTATCGATAACTCTTTGACCAGTTATGAGTGGGCGGTTTGCAGGAAGTCTTTTAGCTGATGGTCTAGGTGTTCTAATTGGCCATTTTTGGCAAAGTGTGAGCGGTACGATCTTACCGTTTTTATCTTCGATTTCCACGATTGTGTCGTTCACACGATATTTTCCGTTTGGCTTCGCTGTAACAACCTTGCCGCTAAGAAGTGGAGAAAGCATCATTTTGTGAAGAATAACTGGAGTTTCTTGAGTTTGAGCGTACACGCTGCCGCCAACGAGTTCATCGCCAACTTTTGCTGTGATTTCAACGTCCCAAAATTCTTCTGTGTTAAAAACATCGATGTTTAAGCCTTTGCCGATGAAAGCGCCGCTTTCTTCTTCAATAGCTTTGAGTGGTCTTTCGATACCATCGAAAATATTTCTCATGATACCAGGTCCAAGAGTTACGCAAAGCTGACTGCCTGCGCCGACAACTGGCTCATTTGGTCTAAGACCAGCGGTGTCCTCGTAAACTTGAATGGTGGTTTTTCCGCTTTCAAGACCGATAACTTCACCGATTAAGCGAGAGTTACCCACGTACACCATTTCCATCATTGAAAGGCTGGTTTTGCCTTTGATGGTTACAACAGGACCATTTATTGAATTGATTTTATTTTCAATTGTCATTGTTTATTTTCACACCCTTACAGATATAGTTTTTAGTTCTATTATTTTTAGTTTTGAAAGCAAATGCCAAAAACTAAGCTGTTATTTCGAGGTTTGCAGTTGTCATAAACCAATCTTTTTGATCCATCATTCGGTCAAACAAGCTGTCGTTTACAACCACTGTTTCACTTTCATTTTTTGCGATAATTCCGCCAATTTTAACTTCGTCGCTCGCTTTAACAGCGATAACAAATTTAAAATCTTTTGTGAGTTTTTTCATGAGTTTAACGTCTGATTCACGCACATAAGCGGTGAAGTTTTCGCAAAGCCCATCACTGAGTCTTGTTAAACTAGTGATCAAGAATTTTTCGTACATTTCGCCTGCGGCGAAAGCAGTTAATTTAGCCTCAGCTTTTTCAAAAACCTTTGCTGTGATTTGATCTCTATATTCAATTAGATATTTTCTTGTTACGCTGCTTTTTTCAGAGAAATCGTGATTTGATTGAGCTTTCATTTTTGAAAGTTCATAGCTTAATTTGCTATCAAATTCTTTATCGATTCTTGATTGCAGCTTTTGAATTTCTTCCTCTTGGATTTGCTCCATTTGAGCTTTAATTTCTTTGCATTGTTTTTCAGCATTTTTGTTGATAACTTCTGCAAAGCGTTCAAATTTATCGTTTTGATTAAGCATTTTTTTCACCCTTTCGAGTTTTAATTTATGTTTGCTTTTAATTATTATTGTGGGGTCATGGCTTGCTATGTCCGCAAGATACCACAAACTCCAGCATCGGACATGGCAAGCCATGTCCCTACAGTATGTGAACACGTAGGTGCGAGTGTTGATCGCCAATTGGGTTTGAGCTGATTTTTGGTTTTTGTATGTTTGTAGTTTCGGCGAGCGTTTTGCTGTGGCGAAGCCACAGCTACTGCGTACGCAGTGCGCAGTGATTTTGGCAAAGCCAAAATCAAACGCTCGCCGAAACGTCCCCATTATTGCAAATTTCCTCGAAACCACACATTTGTAGGGAACGGTCTTGACCGTTCCAAAAGTTAGCACTAACCCAGCATGGAACGGTCAAGACCGTTCCCTACACGTACTAAACAAACCCCACTCAATTTAAATCTTAATTCCGATTGCTTCTCTTACGTATCTTGTGATTGAATCGTTTGGTGCTCCTACTGTGTTTATGTCTGGAACTTCGGTTACTAGGATTTTTGCTTCTTTTTTTAATTGCATGATTTCGGTTGAAAACTGTTTTGATACGCTTGCAGTTACTAGGAGTAACCCTATGTTTTTATCTGCAAAAACTGATTCGATGGCGGTTTCAAACTCTTGTTTAGTTGAAACTTTTTCGCCCTCAATGCCAGCTAAGCGCATACCTGTTAAGGTGTCGTCTTCAGTGCTTAAAAGGTAAAACTTCAAGTTATTTCACCCTTTCGATTAAATTTCGTTGAGGATAAGAATTGAGATAACAACACCGAAGATAGCGATTGATTCGCCAAGAGCAACGAAGATGATACTCTTACCGAATGATTTTGGATCTTCAACGTTTGCTGCGATAGCTGCTGGAGCACCTGCTGCGATTGCAAGACCTGAACCGATACCAGCAAGACCTGTTACTAAACCAGCCGCTAAAAGACCTAAGCCTTTTGATGTGTCTGATGTTGTTGAAACAACTTCTTCAACTGCAACTTCACTTGATTCTGTTTCAGCATCTTCAGCTGAAGCCATGAATGTGAACATACCAACCATTGCGATGAGTGCTACGAATGTTGCAAGATTAGCTCTCATTGATCTTGAGTTGCTTTTGCCTGCCATGTTGTTTTTGATCATCATGAAAGCGCTGCCCATAATGATTGCTACTGGAACTGTGATTAATGTGATAGTTAAGAATGTGTTCATTTTGATTTTCCTCCAAAATAGTTTTAAATTAAATTTATTTATTGTTTTTATTACCTTGTTTTAATTGTGCTGGCTCGAAAGCCTTGCCTTCGCCCTCATAGAATCTGCTGAACATCTCGTAAAACTCAAGACGTAAACCTTGAATACCAGTGAGCAGACCTTCAAGGCAGATAACGAAGATGTTACCGAGTACGACAACGATCATTCCGCCAACTGTGCTAGTGTCGCCAGCGAGGGTGAACACAGCCATCATCATGCTTGCATGAACGATAACATATGCACCAATACGAAGGTATGAAAGGGTGTTACTAAAGTAAGAGAGAAGATATTCTATGCACTCGAAGAAGTTAACCATGATGTAATCTGATATACTTTCTGGGCGATATAATTTTTTCTCGTCCACTAATTCAACTAAAAGCTCTTTGTTATACATCATGATAACACCAGCGATTGCCATTGAAATTCCGATTGAATTTGGGAAAATTGGCTCGCCAGCCATGAAGCCATAAGCAAAGTTTGCACCGCCGATATATGTTACGATACCAGCAAGTCCGTTTTCGCTAAAGATTGCCTTGCCGATTTTCTTCCTTTTAAGGCAAGTTAAAACATTGAAGCACATTGACAAGATAACAAGGCTGATACCAATACCGATTGCAATAAGCAGCACTAAGTTAATCGAATCCATAACCTCGATTGGTTTTTCGCCAAGACCAACAATTTCATATAAAGGATCTAAGAACTCCTCAAAGCCAAAGAAACTGCCGAACACTAAACCGAAGCACATTGCGCTCATTCCGCATGGAATTAAAATTCGACCTATATCCATTTTCATAAACTTATAAGCAATTAAACCTGCAATGATTAACACTGCGCCTTGACCAACGTCACCGAACATGATGCCGAAAAACAAAGTGTAAGTTATTGCAACAAAGCCTGTTACGTCTATATCCTTATATGATGGTAAACCATAAAGATTGATGAAAAATTCAAACGGCTTTGCTAAAAACGAACTCTTAATTTTTGTTGGTGGAATAATTTCGCTATCATCTTCAGGGTCTTCAATGCCAACGATAAACTCGCTGTGCGACTGCATTTTTTTTGTGAATGCTTTTTCTTTACTAGCTGGAATCCAACCAACAAAGAAGCAGCTTTCGCCGTGGTGTACAGCGTATTTTCTAAGTTCAAAAACTGACTCGAGGTATTCGAGCTTTTTATAAAGCATACGAATTTTTTCGCCCTCAACGTCAAGAATCTTTTTGATTTTTTCGCCGAGCTCTTCTTTTTGCTGCTCAATAATTTTGATGTTTTCGTTTAAGTTATCAATGATTTCGCCAGTTGTTCCAACTGCGCCAGGTATGTAAAGACGCTCAAAGTGAAGGGCTGCGAAGATTTTATCAATATCTCCTGATCTTTCTCGTGGCTCGAAATATGCGCCCCAATAGCCGCTGTCATCTTTTGAACACGGACAAAACAGCAAGTAAGGGTCATCATTATAACCTTTCATTAGCTTTATGTAGCCATCTTTTGGCAAATGTCCGAAACGAATCGAGATATATTCGCAGCTAAAGATTTTTTCAAGGCTGATGTTAAGCCCCTTAAAGTGAGAATATTTTTCAATCGCCGCCATGCACTGTGCAAGCTGCTCATCAATGAGTTTTTGCTCATCATAAAGTTTGCTTAGCTTAGCGCCCACATCTTCGATATATTGTTTAACTTTGTCATTGATTGAAGTCTTTGGAATTTCTTTATCTGTTTCAAGGTCGAAGCCAAAAGCTAACGACTGCTCTTTGATGCTTTGAATTGTTGCAGCAAATGGACTTTCTTCACTTAGCGATGAATAACCCATAGACCCTGAGATAAAGTTGTTTGCGTTTTCGCAGTGGAAATAGCCGCCATCACAACAAAGCTCGATTAGGTGATTGAGTTTGCTCGACGGTCCGTTAATTCTCACAGACTTCATCTTTTCAATAGCCAATTAATTCAACTCCTTTATTTATAAATTAATGCTTAATTTTATTTTTTGCGTTTTTTCTCTTTGTATTTTTCAGTGTTTACAAAAATATTTGAAATCACTTGCACTTTTTGCAAAAATTCTTCTTCATATTTCACTGGTATAACTCCAACAAAAAAGCTATCTTTTGAATTTTTAATTGCATAGCGTTTATAGTTGAAAATTTCATCTAAGCTTAAAAGCGAGAAATACATCGAAACGATTTCGCCGCTGTGTTTGCTTAAAATTGTTTCTATTTCACAGTTAACTTCTAATTTTTGCTCACTTATGATTTTAATGTTTTCTCGAATTGTTTTTCCAACTTCTGCTAATGTGCCACTTGCTCCGTGAACATAAAGGCGGTTGAAGTTGAGAACAACAAAAATCGAATCAATTTCTTCAACCTTATCTCGTGGTGCAAAATAAGCTCCCCAATAACCTGTTTTATCTTCTGAGCAAATTGTAAACATAAAATAAGGATTATCACCATAGACACTTTGAAGCTTTTTATAGCTTTCACAGCTGAGGTGTCCAAAGCGCATTGCAATGAACTCGCAGGCAAAAATTTTACCTAAATCTAAGTTGAGCTCTTTGAAATGTTGATAACTCTCAATTGCTTTTTCACATTCATTAAGTTGGTGTTCTAACATCTCTTGCTCACTTTTGAGCTTATCGAATTTTGTTTTAATATCTATCAAATATCGCTGTGCTTCTTCGTTGTTGATAACGCTCATATCGTGCACCTTAGATGTTATGTCGAAGCCATATTCTAAGATTTGCGTTGTCATGCTTAGCAGCTCAGCATAGGGATTTTCTTGTTTAAGCCGCTCATAACCCATTGTTTTAGAGATGAATTCATCTGCGTTTTTAACCTCAAACTGATCATCTTTTAAGCAAAGCTTGATTAAATTGTCAAGCTCGTTGGTCGGCGTGTTCATTATCACAAGTTTTTGACTTTTTGCCATTTATATCACAACCTTTTGCTAATTTAGTTTTGTTGTTTTAAAAAATCTTGCTGTGGTGGTCGTACTTTTTTTGGCGTTAACGCCAAAAAACTGTACCGCCCAAAACAAGTGTTAAAAAATTAAATTTGCCTTGATTTCATCGGCTGATATGCCGTAGTTGCAGCCCTCGATGATTTTGATTATGTTTTCACATTCATTTTCAGCCAGATACAAATAAGCAAACATGATTTCAGACGGATAAGTCGAAAAACGCAGCCTTTTTTTGTATGTGGTGTATAAATACTGCTTGATTTGCACGCTGATGTTATTTTCATCAAAGTCAGCAAATTTTCTGTAGGCGCTCGTGCGAAGTACAGCTTTGACATCGGCGATAGTTTGGCTATCGATTAAGCCTTGCACTTGTTTTTTAGTCAGCAAAGTTAAACCGAGGTTTGAAACTGACTTTTTGAGCTTTTGATTGTTAGCGTAGTATTTGATAATGCGGCAAATTCTTTGCACATATTCAAGATCTAAACGTTTGCTCATGAGGTTATCCATTTGATCTTGTTCTTTTTTACTAAAACATTCTTTAAGCAGCTGTTTTTGATATGCTTCAAAATAAGAGTTAAGAGCTGTTTCAAAATCAAGATAAGATACGTTTTTGTTTTTCAAACATTCACGATAAACTTTTTCGTATTTTGTTTTATGAAGTACGTCTGCAACTTCGTTTAAGGTTTTTGCCTTTGCCAACTCGAAAAGGTTAATCGTTAAATGCTTATCTAAAAAGCTTTGAAACGACAACAAATATTCTTCTTGCTTGCCGCTCATGATATAAAGAGTACATTTTAAAATCTGCTCAACATCATTTTTGGCGATGAAATATTTGCTAAACTTTTGCCCAATTGCAACTTCAAACCTATAAAGGTACATAAAGTTATTAAACGATGCTTTTTGAGCGATATCGCAAAGGGCTGTGGCGCTATAATCGGTTTTGAGTGAGCCGTCAAAGGCTTTCTCGTATACTTCGTTATTACGAAGGTAAGCGGCTATCTCATTGCAGCTTTTGCATGCGAGCAATTCTGAATACTGCTCGTCTTTTATTCTTTTAGCATATAGCCCTCGAGAAAGAGCCATAACTGCATTTGATGCACCTTTCATGTTTTCACCTTCTTTATTATTATTGCAAGTGAAACTAAATCACTCACCAACAACATTATTAATAATGCCTTGAACCCATTGCTCACAATTTTCATTGTAATTTTTTTCGAGTTTATCGATAATTTTTTGGTTGCTTACCTTTAAATTATCTTCGCTAAAAGCGTTATCTATTCTTTGTTGCTCATTTTGTTGTGCTTGAGCTAAATCCTTATCGAATTTTGCCACAGCTTGGCTGGTTAACTCTTGCTTTTTTTCAAGCAAAAGATTCACAACGTCAGCTCTTGCTTTTTCAGCGTCAACAACTTTTTGACGAGCGTCTTCATCAACTTTGATAAGTTTTTTGATTAAATCTTCCATCGTTGGCTCTCCTTTGTTTAGTTGAGATTAAAACAAGCCAATTTTCAGCATTTTTTTGCATACTATATTATATAGGGAAAAATACGGTAAAAACTGCGTAAATTTTCTTTAAAGAACTAAGCTTGCTTTATACCCCTTAATTATAGCACTATGAAAAATAAATACAATAACTTTGACCAAAATTTTAAGTTAAATTTTAACTAAACTTTCTTGACATTTGATTTATTTTTTTGTCTATGTTATAATGCAAATAACTGATAATATTAACATTTTTAGATTGTACAATTTTTGGCTTTGCCAAAAAGATACAAATGTCGAAAAAACAGTTGATTTATGGTTTTTTAATTGATAATTAAGGAGAATTTTTATGATAGATAAACTTGACACTCGTGATGTTTGGAAACATCTTCAAAACACCGCTAAACCTATCATTCTTTATGGAATGGGAAACGGCGCAGACATGGTTATTGCAAGGCTCGAGAGCTTGGGCGTGGAGTTTGCAGACATCTTCGCCAGCGATAAGTTTGTGCGTGGGCAATTTTTTCACGGCAAACAGGTGCAAAAATATGCAGATATCTGTCAAAAATATGATGATTTCATCATTGTGATGACCTTTGGAACTCATGATGCGCCAACTTTGGAGCTTGTGAAAGACTTAAACGCAAAGCATGAGTTTTACTCTTTGACCATGCCAATTGTTGATAACGAAGTTTTCACCCTCAACTTCGTCCTTGAGAACCTCCCCCGTTTTGAAAAAGTTTATGCCATGCTCGCAGATGAGAAATCAAAGCAAAGTTACATCAACGTGCTAAACTTCAAAATAACAGGCAAAGTTGATTATCTTTTTGAGTGCCACAGCGAAAAAGATGAGATTTATAAAAACATATTTAGGCTTGATAAAAACGAACACTTCGTTGATTTAGGCGCATATGATGGTGACACAATTGCCGAATTTTTAGAGGCTAGTGGTGGCGAATATAATAAAATCACCTCATTTGAACCTGATGCGAAAAACTTCAAAAAGCTATGCGCTAAAACAGAAGATATTCAAAATCTCGAACGACACAATCTCGGTGCGTGGGATAAAAAAGAGGTGTTATATTTTGCAAAAAAAGCTGGCAGAAACTCGAGAATTGACGAGCAAGGAATTGCTGTGAACTTTGACAGCGTGGATAATATCGTGCAAGATCAAGTCACATTTTTAAAGATGGACATTGAAGGAGCTGAGAAAAACGCACTAGCTGGTGCAAAAAGCACAATTTTACATGACAAGCCAAAACTTTATATCTGTGCCTATCACCGAAACGAAGATTTTTTCGTTTTGCCTGAGTTTGTTATGAATTTAGATTTGAATTACAAGATATATTTTAGACAACACATTTATGTGCCAGCTTGGGAAAGTAATTTTTATTGCGTTTTTTAATGCTGAAACGTCAGTGAGTTTCTTATTATTTTTTCAAAATAATTAAAAATAGTTTCAAAATGCCTTGCTAATGTACGTACAATGGTGTATAATATAGTTATAGGTACAGATATCTTATTTTTATTTGAGATGAGCAAAATGCACATTCACTTTTAGTTTTTCACTTAATAAGTGTTGCTCATCTGTATATTTTAACGTGAAAGGAGGTTATTTTATGGCTAAAACTGCAAATTTATATGCTCGCATTGAACCTGAACTCAAAGATGAGGCTGAAATGATTTTATCAGCTCTTGGAATTCCTGCGTCTAATGCTATCACTATGTTTTATAAGCAAATTATTTTTCAAAATGGCTTGCCTTTTGATGTTAAAATTCCTGCTCACCCACTTGACATGAGCAAAATGAGTGATGAAGAATTGATGGCGGATATTGAAAGATCAAGAATAAATTTTGAAAAAGGAGAATTTTCAACTGCTGATGAAGCATTTGCTAGAATTCGTAAGGATTTAGGAATATGAAATATGAAGTTATAATCACAAAATCAGCTAGCGAAGATTTAATTGGCATTCATGAATATATTCATGAAGCACTCGTCGCTCCGCAAACTGCCAAAAATCAACTTTTACGCATAAAAAAAGCTATTGATTCTTTGGATTTTATGCCAGAAAGATTTCGCTTATATAATCAAAAATTAGATGCAACATTAAGATCAATGATAGTTGATAACTACTGCGTTTTCTTTGATATTAACACAGAAAAAAATATGGTCATTGTTCATCATATTTATTATGCTGGCAGAGATTTAGATAAAGCAATGTTTTTAATCTAATCGGACTAAAATAATACGAATTAAATTATTTTGGTTTAGCTTGAAAAAAACACAAAAAGTGCTATGGCGAATTAACGTCATAGCACTTAATTTTTTGGCTGCCGATTAATCTTTAGTGATTTATCGGCAGCCTGTTTTTTTATTTAATTTTCAAACTTTAAGTTTCGTCAGCGTACCTTTTTTCGTGGGACACGAAAAAATTGTACCGCCCAACAAAAGTGATTTATCTCACTTCACTTGTGCTTAAATATTCAAGACTTACCCAGCCAGTTACGCCGAATGTTGTGTCGATAACATATACCCATGATGGGTCGTCTGAGTTATAACCGACAACTTGAACTTCGTAGTTTTGTTGAATGTTTTTAATCACATCGTTTGATGTTGATGGACCAGTTCTAAGGTTGAGTCCAATGCTTGGGCTAACGTACATTGTGATATATTCATCATAAACTGTGTCTGGTTGCTCTGTATCGCTTGAAGTTGTTGTTGTTTCTTCAACTGGGCGAGTTGTTGCAACGCTTGACTCACTAATCCAGCCATAAACGCCGATACGATTGCTATAAACATAAAGGTAGCCGTCTTGCTCGCCTGAAACTGTTAAGTCTGCACCTTTTTCAACATAAATAATTCTTTCACCGCTTGAGCTTGGCTCGCTAGTGATCATCAAACCTGAAGATTGAACATAAACTGTGTATGCACTCACTGTTGAGCTTGGTGTTTGAACTGTTGCATCGCCGATGCCGTATGGGTCAGTGGTGGTGCTTGCAGTTGCGGTTGTTGTTGTAGCTGTTGTGGTTGTAGTAGCTGTAGTGGTTGTAGTGGTTGTAGCGGCAGCTGTTGTAGTTGTTGCGGCAGCTGTTGTGGTTGTGGTTGCAGCAGTTGTTGCTGCTGTGGTGGTTGTTGCTGCTGTGGTTGTTGCTGCTGTGGTTGTTGCTGCAGCTGTGGTGGTGGTTGCTGAAGCAGCTGTTGTTGTTTCATCTTCTGTTGTGTCTTCTTCGATTTCGTCTTCATCATCCTCGTCTTCATCTGCAGTTGTTTCTTCGCCAACATCAGTCATTTCTTCTGCCACGTCTGTGTCGATGATTTCTTCAGTTGTTTCAGTTTCAGGAAGAGCTGAAATTATTGTGTCATAATTCATGGCAAAAGCTGCACAAACCGCTGCGATTAAAATCATGATTAAAAATGCAACGAGAGGTTTTTTCTTCTTTTTAGCAGGTTCTTCATAAGTTTCAAGGGTGTTTGGGGTTTGCTCTTGCTCCTCTTGCTGTTCTGGTTCTGGAAGAGTTTGAAAAACGCTATAAGTGTCTTGAGGCTCGGAAAGAATTTGTGTTTTATCGCTTTCTTCACTTATAGACTCTTCGCTTATAGACTCTTGATTTTCATCATCACTAAAAGAATATATGTCTGTTACCTCTTGAGGCTCTTGTGGAATTTCTTCTTCTTTTATATCTGCTGAATTTGAGAAAGCTTCTTGAGGCTCAAAAGCATCTTCGTATTTCTCAATTGCAATTGCTTGATTTTTCTTGTTTTTCTTATTTTTTTTACCTTTTTTCTTTTCCTTTTTTGGTTCTACTTTTGGAGTTTGCTCTTGAGCTGGCAAAACTTCATCTAATGCTTCAGTTGCAAAAACTTCTTCTATCACTGGATTTGTTTGCTTAGCTGGTTCATCTTTTGTGATTTTTTCTTCTTTTATCTCGGCTGTTTTTTCAACATTTTCAGTTTCTTTTTCACTTGGTTCACTCACTAATGGCGCACTGAAAACATTGTTTTCTTGTTCTAAAACTTGAGTGTCAAAATCCTCATAATTATCATCTATATCAGCTCCTAAAATTGTGCCACATTCTGGGCAAAATTGAGCTTCTTTTTCCAAATGATTACCGCAATAACTACACTTCATTTTCTTATTCTCCATTTCTAATATCTATATAAATTAATTTTATTTTACATTTATTTAATGATAACACATATCAATATTTTTTTCAATAATTTTCAAAGAAAAAAACCGAATTGTGAAAACTTTCCTTGATTTTCGTCTATATTTATCATAACAGAGTGATAATTTGTCATTTTTTGTTATTTAGCTTTCTTCACATAAATTTTATTCTTATTTTATTAGTAAAAGACATAAATCAGCCAAACCAAAATATCAATGATATAACTTTACTTAAACATACTAATTAAAATTATCTTTGTTAATAATCACCAAGAGGTTAGTTTTACCTAACTATCTACCTTTATAAGCATTATTTTTGATTTTAATTATCTTTTTTTACCTTTTTTGGTTTAATTTTTCGTCAAATTGACTTGTTTTCGTCAAAACTAACATTTTTACACGCTTTAATGCACTAAATTGTACACATGGATAATTGACTTTTTAGCGTTTTTAGGGTAAAATATTAGTTAAGCAACGGCGCTTTTCCTTAGAGGAATTGCGTCGTTTTTACACACATGATCTATGGTAAAACTAAAAAATATATGAAAGGTGTGCGGGATAGTTTATATTGTTTAGCGGTTGGTTTTTATTCGTAAAAACCAAATTTCGAACTCAAAACTACCTGTACTTTTAGGTAAGGAAATGGACAAAGTTAAAAAAGGTCTGTATGACGAAAAATTTGAGCATGATGCCTGTGGTATCGGCGCTGTTATTAGCATTAACGGCACTAAGACACACAAGGTTGTTGACGATGCCCTCAAAATCGTTGAAAAACTCGAGCATAGAGCTGGTAAGGATTCAGCTGGTGAAACTGGTGATGGCGTTGGAATAATGCTTCAAGTTTCTCACTCATTTTTCTCAAAAGTTGCTGCTGAAAAAGGCATCGACATTGGCGGCGAGCGTGATTATGGTGTTGGTATGTTCTTCTTCCCTCAAGACACTCTTAAACGCAATCAAGCTAAAAAACTTCTTGAAGTTATCATCAAACGTGAGGGTTTAAAATTCCTTTTTTGGAGAAAAGTTCCTGTTTCTCAAGAGGTACTCGGCGAAAAAGCAAGAAACTGCATGCCTTGCATTGAACAATTAATTGTTGGCAAAGGCGAAGAAATGGAAACAGATTTGGACTTTGAAAGAAAACTTTATGTTGCAAGACGTGTTTTTGAGCAAAGTACAGATAATATCTATGTTTCATCTTTTTCTTGCAAAACTATCGTGTATAAAGGTATGTTCTTAGTTGGTCAACTTCGTATGTTTTATGATGACTTGCAAAGTGATGATTACCAAAGTGCAATCGCACTTGTTCACTCACGTTTTTCAACTAACACAAATCCAAGCTGGGAACGTGCTCACCCTAACAGATTCATTCTTCACAACGGCGAAATCAACACAATTCGTGGTAATATAGATAGAATGCTTTCAAGAGAAGAAACAATGATGTCAACTGTTATGAGTGACGACATTGATAAGGTTCTTCCAGTTGTTGACGTTTCAGGTTCTGACTCATCAATGCTTGATAACACTATCGAATTTCTTGTTATGAATGGCATGGACTTGCCACTTGCAATGATGATTGTTATTCCAGAGCCTTGGAGAAACGTTAAACACATGAGAAGTGCTAAGCACGACTTTTATGAATATTATTCAACAATGATGGAGCCTTGGGACGGCCCAGCTTCTATCCTTTTTTCTGACGGTGATGTTGTTGGTGCAACTCTTGACAGAAACGGACTTCGTCCATCAAGATATTACATCACTGATGATGATCATCTCATTCTTTCTTCTGAAGTTGGTGTTCTTGACATTGAGCCTGAAAAAATCGTGCTTAAATCTCGTTTACAACCTGGCAAAATGCTCCTCGTTGACACTAAACAAGGAAGAGTTATCGATGATGAAGAGCTCAAAAAGCAATATGCAACTAGTCAGCCTTATGGCGAATGGGTGGATAGAAACTTAACAAGACTCACTGATTTACCTATTCCAAACATCAGAGCTCACACTCATTCACAAGCTGAAAGAGATAGCTTATATAAAGCCTTTGGTTATGCTTATGAAGACATCAAGTCTGAAATTTTGCCAATGGCTCAAACTGGTCACGAAAAAACTGCTGCAATGGGTGTCGACATTCCTCTTGCTGTACTTTCGGACAAGCACCAACCACTTTTCAACTATTTCAAGCAAATTTTCGCTCAAGTTACTAACCCACCTTTTGACGCTATTCGTGAGGAAATCGTAACAGACACCTGCGTTTATATCGGCAGTGAAGGTAACTTACTTGAGGAAAAAGCTGATAACTGCAATGTCATTCAAATTGCTAACCCAATTTTGACTAACACAGATATGCTCAAAATTCGTCACATGAATAAGTCAGGTTTCAAAGTTGAAACTATCTCTTTGTTGTACTATATTAGCACCCCACTTGAAAGAGCGCTTGAGCAACTTTTTGTTAGATGCGATAGAGCGTACAAAAATGGTGCAAACATCATTATCTTATCAGATAAAGGTGTGGACGAAAACCACGTTGCTATCCCTTCTCTTCTTGCAGTTTCTGCGGTTGAAAAACATCTTATTAGAACTAAAAAGAGAACATCAATCTCTCTTATCATTGAAACTGGTGAGCCTCGTGGTGTACATCACTTCGCAACTCTTCTCGGTTTCGGTGCTCGTGCAGTGAATCCTTACCTCGCTTATGAGGCAATTGAGGAACTTATCGGCTTAGATATGCTCAACAAAGACCTCCATGTCGCTGTTAATGATTATAACAACGCTATCTTGCATGGTATCGTTAAAATCGCAAGTAAAATGGGCGTTAGTACACTTCAATCTTATCAATCAGCTCAAATTTTTGAGATTATTGGTATTGAAGAAAAAGTTGTTGAGAAATACTTCACCAACTCAACTAGTCGTATTCAAGGAATTGGACTTACTGAAATCGATGAGGGTGTTAAGTGGCGTCACAGCCATGCATTCGACCCACTCGGTCTTGGTGTTGACACAACTCTTGACAGCACTGGTGATCATAATTTAAGAAGTGGCGAAGATAAGGACGATCATTTATATAGCCCTGAAACTATCGTTACACTTCAACAAGCAACTCGTGAAGATGACTATGAAAAATTCAAGAAATACACTTCAATAGTTGATTCGGAGGACGTACCACACACACTTCGTGGACTTCTCACTTTCAAATATGACGAAAACGGCGGAATCCCACTTGAAGAAGTTGAATCAGTTGAAAGCATCATGAAACGCTTCAAAACTGGTGCTATGTCGTACGGCTCAATTTCTCAAGAAGCTCATGAGTGTTTGGCTAAGGCTATGAACACTATCGGCGGTAAATCTAACTCTGGTGAGGGCGGCGAACTTCCAGCAAGACTTCAAAGCAAGGACTATTGCAGTTCAATCAAGCAAGTTGCTTCTGGTCGTTTCGGTGTAACTAGTGAATACCTCAACAGTGCTAGTGAAATTCAAGTTAAACTTGCTCAAGGTGCAAAACCTGGTGAGGGCGGTCACCTCCCTGGCAAAAAAGTTTATCCTTGGATTGCAAAAACTCGTTACTCAACTCCTGGTGTTTCGCTCATCTCTCCACCTCCTCACCATGATATTTATTCAATCGAGGATTTGGCTCAATTAATATACGATCTTAAAAACTCAAATACTAAGGCTAGAATTTCAGTTAAACTCGTTTCTGAATGTGGCGTTGGTACTATCGCAGCTGGTGTTGCTAAGGCTGGTGCAGAGGTTATCCTCATTTCTGGTTATGATGGCGGTACAGGCGCTGCGCCTAAGAGCTCAATTCACCACGCTGGTCTACCTTGGGAACTCGGCGTTGCTGAAACTCACCAAACACTTATTAAAAATGGACTTCGTTCAAAAGTTATCATCGAAGCTGATGGTAAACTCATGAGCGGTGAGGACGTGGCAACTGCCGCTATCCTTGGCGCTGAAGAATTTGGTTTTGCAACTGCCCCACTTATTTGCATGGGCTGTGTTATGATGAGAGTTTGTGATTTGGACACTTGTCCTGTTGGTATCGCAACTCAAAACCCTGAACTTAGAAAACGCTTTAAGGGTAAACCTGAATATGTTGCAAACTTCATGAAATTTATTGCAATGCAGCTTCGTGAAGTTATGGCTAAGCTCGGTGTGAGAACAGTTAACGATTTAGTTGGCAGAACTGACCTCATCGAAGCACGCAGTGAGTACATCACTGACAGAGTTTCAAAAGTTGACGTTAGCGCAATTATCGATCACCCATTTGACACAGATCAACCTCACTTCAACCCAGCTGATATCTTCGATTTCAAACTCGAAGAAACTTTGGATGCTGACGTGCTTATTCCTCATTTTGAACCATATTTCAAAACAAAGAAAAAAGCTAGCATTGAAGCTAAGGTTACTAGCACAAACAGAGCTGTGGGCACTATGCTCGGCTCAGAAATCACTAAGAATTTCGGCTCAAGCTTGCCTGTTAGCACTTACACTGTTAAACTTGACGGTGGTGCTGGTCAATCGCTCGGTGCTTTCATTCCTCAAGGTCTTACAATTAAGGTTGAGGGCGATAGCAATGACTATTTCGGCAAGGGACTTTCTGGCGGTCGACTCGTGATTTACCCACCTAAGGGATCTAAGTTTATGCCTGAAGATAACATCATCATCGGTAACGTGGCACTTTATGGTGCAACTAGCGGTCAAGCTTATATCAATGGTATCGCTGGCGAGCGTTTTTGTGTTCGTAACTCTGGCGCAACTGCGGTTGTTGAAGGTGTTGGCGATCACGGCTGCGAATATATGACTGGTGGCGTTGTTGCCGTACTCGGTAATGTGGGCAAAAACTTTGCTGCTGGTATGAGTGGCGGTGTTGCGTACGTGCTTGATGCTGGTCATGATTTGTACCTTCGTGTTAACAAAGAAATGGTTACAATTGAGCTTGTTAAAGAGAAATACGAAGAAGATGAACTTCTCGCTTTAATCACTGAACACTTCAAGGAAACCGGTTCACCTAAGGCAGAGCATATTCTCGAAAACTTCGAGTATTACCTCGGCAAGTTCAAGAAAATCGTGCCTGTGGACTATGCTAAAATGCTTCAATCAATTTCAACGATGGAAGAAAAAGGCATGAGCCGTGAGCAAGCTGAAATCGAAGCGTTTTACGCTAATATATAAAGGAGGTATGAGATAATGGGTAGTAATACAGGATTTTTAGATTTTGAGCGTAAGGGTAATTTTACAATCGAGGCAGCAAAAAGAATTTTGAACTTTGACGAATTTCATACCAACTTATCTGTTAAAGATAGAATAAACCAAGGCGGCAGATGTATGAACTGCGGTGTTGCATTTTGCCAATCTGGTATGATTTTAAATGGCATGAGAACTGGTTGCCCACTGAATAACTTAATTCCTGAATGGAATGATGAGATATACAACAGCAACTGGGAACACGCTCTTTCAAGACTTCTTAAAACAAACAATTTTCCAGAGTTTACAGGCAGAGTTTGCCCTGCACTTTGCGAAAATGCTTGCACTTGCTCAATCAATGATGACGCTGTCACTGTACGTGACAATGAGCTTTCAATCATTGAATACGCTTTTGCAAATGATTTAATTAAGGCAAGCGTTCCAGAAATTAGAACTGACAAAAAAATCGCTGTTATCGGCTCTGGCCCTGCTGGTCTTGCTGTTGCAGATCAACTTAATAAGCGTGGTCATAATGTCACAGTGTACGAAAGAGATGATCGAATTGGTGGTCTTTTGATGTACGGAATCCCTAACATGAAGCTTGATAAAAAGATTGTACAAAGAAGAGTTGACTTGATGATCGCTCAAGGCGTGAAGTTTATCACTGGGTACAATTTAAACAGTAAGAGTAAGGGCGCTAAGCTTAAAAACGAATATGATGCGGTTGTACTTTGTTGCGGTTCAAGAAAAGCTCGTGACATTTTCAGCGAAAAAACTGAGGCGGACGGAATTTATTATGCAGTTGACTTTTTGGCTTCAAGCACAAAAAGCTTGCTTAATAATGGCATGATTAAAGACGACTATGTGAGCGCAAAAGACAAAAATGTTGTGGTTGTTGGCGGTGGCGACACTGGTAATGACTGTGTGGGTACTTGTATCCGTCACGGCTGTAAGAGCGTTGTGCAAGTTGAGATGATGCCTGAACCTCCAAAGGAAAGACAAGAGAATAACCCTTGGCCTGAATATCCACGCAATCTAAAAGTGGACTATGGTCAAGAGGAAGCAATCCATGTTTTTGGAAATGATCCTCGTGTATATAAAACCACAATTAAGAGCATTGTTACTGATGAGATGTCAAATAAACTTAAGGCAGTTGTTACTGTTATGGTTGAGTTTAAATTTGATGAAGAGCTTGGTCGCAGTGTACTTTGTGAGATTGAGGGCAGTGAGAAAACTATTGAGGCAGATTTATTATTAATTGCGGCTGGTTTTGTTGGCTGTGAGGATAGAACTGCTAATAGTTATAGCATTGAACTTAGTGATAGAAACAATGTTCCAACTGAAAATTACATGACTAGTGCTGATGGTGTTTTTGCTGCTGGTGATGTTAAGATGGGTCAATCGCTTGTTGTTACTGCGATTGCTGATGGTAGGAAGTGTGCTAAGCGGGTTGATTTTTATTTGATGGGCTATTCAAATATGATTGGCTAGTCGAGTACCTCGACGGGAATGCCGCTTTAGATTGATATAATGGAAAGTTTGCCGCCGAGCAATAAACAAGCAAAGCTTTACTCAATTTTTCTCGAAAAATTGCGGATTCTTAAGGCAGAGCCTTAAGTCGCTTGTCGCAACAAGCGAAACTCCCCAAATAAATTAAAAATTGAGAATTGAAAATGGAAAATTAAAGCAAAGCAAATGCGACAAAATAGAATAAATTAACAAAATGCGGTATCGTTTCCTAAAGAGAAATCTAAAGGAAAACGATATCGCATTTGCGTTAGTAGCAAAACAGCGAAGCGGTTTTTGCGGATTGATTGATGAATTTTCGAAATATTTCACTATTTTAGGGACAACCCCAATGCAAGCAACTTAAGGGAAAATGCACCCTAAACCCAACTAACCAATGGTTCATCAGTTGGGGAAAAGCGATAAGGTTCGACGTATAAGGCTAATAGTAAACTTGTTTACTATTAGACAGCAAAATTCGACAAAAGGAAGTAGCACAAAAAGACCAACTCTTTAAATTTTCATTGAGTAGAGAGTGCGGTGTGACAAATTGCTTGCAATTTCGTCCGCCGTAATCGACCCATCTCCACAAAACGCATTTTGGTTACTTTTGTGCGAGCAAAAGTTACGCCCAGCGGCGAGCGTGGACGAAAATTCTTAAACATTTCAAAGTGGAAATTATCGCCACTAATTAACCATTAAATAAGAAAAAACGCTTAAGTTGCTTGCATTGGGGACAACCCCAACACAAGCAACTTAAGAGAAAATAGATTAATAATTAAAAAATCGAAGTGAAAATCCAGTACCAACCCCAAAGAAAGCTACCGCAGTGCGATAGGATTTTCAAGGACACTTCCTTGAATGCTTTTTTTGTTTTTCTTTTTTTCCAGAAAAAAAGAAAATGCCATTTTTTTGGTTACTTTTTTTGGGCAAGCAAAAAAACGTAACGCCCCTGC
>JAWXUR010000113.1:0-5348 GCA_044426265.1 Clostridia bacterium | reverse complement strand
GCCCAAAAAAAGTAACCAAAAAAATGGCATTTTCTTTTTTTCTGGAAAAAAAGAAAAACAAAAAAAGCATTCAAGGAAGTGTCCTTGAAAATCCTCTCGCACTTCGGTGGCTTTCTTTGGGCTTGGTACTGGATTTTTGGTTTGTTAGTTTTCTTTTGTTTTTTTTGTTTTTCACCTCGATTTTTTAATTATTAATCTATTTTCCCTTAAGTTGCTTGCATTGAGGTCGCCCCTACATTTATAATGCGTGCAACGCACGCCACCACAATTTTCCATTCTCCATTCTCAATTCTCAATTATTATTCATTGTGAGCAAAGCGAACTCTAACCGCCTCCACAATTTAAAATATTAGATATTAATTCCCAATCTCTCTGGCGGATAATATCCGCCCCTACACATTTGGCACTATCGTCTAATGCCAAAGTCAAAGGTCTTTTTCTTGAATTTCACCATTTTAGATGATATAATAAAATCACAAAGAGAAACAAAATAAATAAATAAAACAAATAAACAAAAAAAAATAAATAAAACTAATGCATACAATTATAAGGAGGCTACACCATGTTTTTTAAAAAGAAAGCAGCACAACCACAAGCACAGAAAAAAGAGTTACTTTATAAAGGTAACATCAAAACAGGTTGCAAAGAAATGCCAAAGGAAAAAATCATTCGTGAGCTCGGTCAAATGTTAGTTGAAACTGGCTATGTGACAACAGCTTACATTGATGGAATGTTAGAGCGTGAAAAAACCTATTCTACTTATATGGGTTTAGGGCTTGCAATTCCTCATGGTGTTGAGGCAGCTAAAGCTCAAGTTATTGAGTCTGGAATCGCAGTGATGACTTTCCCAAACGGCACAATGTGGGACGATGAAAAAGCTAACTTAGTTGTTGGTATCGCAAGCGTTGGCGATGGACATCTTGAAATTTTATCAAATATTTCAGAAAAAGTTATGGAAGAAGAATTAATGGCAAAACTTATTAATGGAGATGTTGATGCAGTTTACAACATTCTTTCAGTAAAGGAGTAATAATATGATAGTAACAGTTACAATGAACCCAGCAATCGACAAAACAATCGAAGTTGAAAACCTCGAAATTGGCAATCTCAACCGAATTAAAAGCTCAGTTTTTGATGTTGGCGGAAAAGGTATCAACGTATCAAAAACCATTAACGCAATCGGCGGTCAAAGCATTGCAACAGGTTTTATCGGTGGAAGTACTGGTAACCTCATTCAAACAACTCTCGAAAAACTTGGAATTAGCACTGATTTCGTACAAGTAAATGGTGAAACTAGAACAAACACAAAAGTTTTCACAAATAATTACCCAGTGACAGAGCTAAACGAAATTGGTGAAGAAATCACACAAGAGCAATTAGAAGAACTCATCAAAAAAATCGTGTCATACGCAAAAGCAGACACCCTTTTCGTTCTCGCTGGCAGCATTCCAGCTGGCGTTCCAGTTGATGTTTACAAAACTATCACCGAAAAAGTTCACGAAAAAGGCAGCAAAGTTATCTTAGATGCGGACGGCGAACTTTTCAAAGTTTCAATCCTTGCAAAACCTGATGTAATCAAGCCAAACAGAGATGAACTTGCAAGATACGCAAGCATTGAGGGGCAAATCACTCAAAGACAACTTATTGACATCACTTCCGAATTTTTTGATGCTGGAATCAGCACAGTTGTTGTTTCAATGGGCAAAGAGGGCGCATCATTTTTTGATCGTGCACACTCACTCAAATGCGATCCAATGGACGTTCCGGTTCTTTCAACAGTTGGCGCTGGTGATGCAATGGTTGCAGGTTTGGCGTACTCGATTGACAAAAACCTCGAGTTTGAAGAGATGATCAAACTAAGCATGGCAACATCAAATGGTGCAGTTACAACTCACGGCACAAAACCACCATCAAAAGAATTAGTTGAAGAGTTAAAACCATTAGCTCGCATTTCAATGATTTATAAATAAAGTTCTAAAAATTTCCTTTCTTTACTCTATTGGGAATAACCTCATACTCGGGAATTTAACATCACGCACAACGTAGGGACATGGCTTGCCATGTCAGAAACTGGGTTTGTGCTATCCTTGCGGACATGGCAAGCCATGTCCCTACAGTAGATAAATTGTAGGGCAAGGGTTCTACCCCATAGTTGGGAACTTAAGGAAATAATAAAAAACAATAATGGAAAATTGAGAATGGAGAATGGAAAATTAAGGGTCGCATTCGCTCCGATTGTAATTTTTGCTTCGCAAAAAAAGTTAAAATCCAAAAAATCTTTGATTTTTCCCATCATTCTCAATTCTCCATTTTCAATTTTTAATTAATTATACGATAAAACTAATTGGAAATCTCTTAAGTTCCCAACTATGGGGTTCTACCCTTGCCATGTTCCCCAATTCAACAAACATAAATAAAAAATAAAACCAACCTTGGCGGTCGTAACCTTTTTGGCGAAGCCAAAAATTGTACCGCCAAAACAAAACAAACAAAACGAATAAATAAAAATAATGCATAACAAATAAATTAATATATGAATGGAGAAAAATATTATGAAAACTAAAGCAGTAAGAATGTATGGTGCTCGTGACCTTAGACTCGAAGAATTTGAACTTCCACAAATCAAAGACAATGAAATCCTCGTTAAAGTTATCAGCGACAGCATTTGTATGTCAACATTTAAACTCGTTGAGCAAGGCGCAAAACACAAACGCTCACCAAAAAATATCGACACTAACCCAATCATCATCGGCCACGAATTCGCTGGTGTTATCGTTGAAGTTGGCGAAAAATGGAAAGATCAATTCAAACCTGGTCAAAAATTCGCTCAACAACCAGCTCTCAACTATAAAGGTAGCCTCGCATCACCAGGCTATTCATATGAATTTTTCGGCGGTGCTTGCACATATTGCATTATCCCTCAAGAAGTTATGGAGCTCGGCTGTTTAATGCCATATGAGGGCGACAGTTTCTTCGAAGCTTCACTCGGTGAGCCAATGAGCTGCGTTATCGGCGGCTTCCACGGCAACTATCACACAAACAAACGCAACCACGATTTAACAACTGGCACAAAAGAAGGTGGCGACATCATTATCCTTGGCGGCTGTGGCCCAATGGGTCTTGGCGCTATCAGCTATGGTATGCAGCTTGAAAATAAACCTAAGAGAATCGTTGTAACTGAAATCAGTGACGAGAGAATCGCAAGAGCTCGTGAAGTTATTCCAGAATCAAAAGCAGCTGAAAATGGCGTTGAACTCATCTATGTTAACACAAGCAAAATGACAGACGAAGTGACAGAGCTTAGAGCTTTAACAGATGACTCAAAAGGTTATGATGATGTTTTTGTGTACATTCCAAACAGACACGTTGCTGAACTTGGCGACAAACTCCTCGGCTTTGATGGCTGCTTAAACTTCTTCGCTGGCCCAACAGATAGCAACTTCATGGGCGAAGTAAATCTTTACAACGTGCACTACATCAGCGCTCACATCATCGGCACAACTGGCGGTAACAACGACGATTTAATCGAAGCAAACGACCTCGCTGCAAAAGGCTTAATCGAGCCAGCAGTTATGGTTACACACATCGGTGGTATCGACTCAATCGCTGGGGCAACATTAGACTTACCATCAATCCCCGGCGGCAAAAAGTTAACATACACTCAATTCGATATGCCACTCACAGCAATCGAAGACTTCGCAAAACTCGGTGAAACAGATGAGCTTTATGCAAAACTCGATAAAGTATGCAAAGCAAACAGAGGTCTTTGGAGCGCAGAGGCAGAAAACATTTTATTCGCACACTATGGTGTTGAAGTATAATTAAAAAAGGAGAGCAAAAAAATGATATCAAGAAAATTAATCGTAAAAAATCCAGCAGGTTTACACGCAAGACCAGCAGGCATACTCGCAAAAGAGGCATCAGCGTGCAAATGTGATGTTAAAATGTTAGTTGGCACAAGAGAAATCCAACTCAAGAGCATACTCAACATCATGGTTGCTGCAATCAAATGCGACACAGAAGTTGAACTCATCTGTGATGGCGAAAACGAAGCACAAAGCATGGAAAAACTCGCAGCAATCATCGAAAGCGACATCGACGCAGCCACCTAAAACAAAAATCTCCCATTTCTTCCAACCCCCATATATAAAGAAAAGCACTCATCAATTGCGATGGGTGCTTTTCGCATTTGTTTTGTTTTGGCGGTACAGTTTTTTGCGGTGAACCGCAAAAAACGATTGTTTCAAACAAAAACCTTTTTTCAGTTCGTAGGGTCGTGCCCAAGGCAAGCAACTTAAGGGTTTTTATTTAATAAAATTTAATTTTTTAGTCTTGCTATATATGTTGAGAAATATTTTTGTAACCGTAGGGGAGGGGTTCTACTCATGCGTGTTGATTAGAGATTTTTGAGCGTTAATTTGTAGGGGGGTGAGTTATCGATTTTATGTTGCGAAGCAACATTTCATTATGCGAAGTATTATTTCATTACGAAGTAATTTCACTATGCGAAGCATAATTTCATTGTGAGCGAAGCGAACTCTGCCGCAGGGGCGTTACGTTTTTTTGCTTGCCCAAAAAAAGTAACCAAAAAAATGGCATTTTCTTTTTTTCTGGAAAAAAAGAAAAACAAAAAAAGCATTCAAGGAAGTGTCCTTGAAAATCCTCTCGCACTGCTCTGCTTTTCTTTGGGCTTGGTATTGGATTTTTGGTTTGTTGTTTTTCTTTGGTTTTTTTGTTTTTTACCTCGATTTTTTAATTATTAATCTATTTTCTCTTAAGTTGCTTGCGTTGAGGGCGACCTTTGGTCGCCAGAAAATCACATCAAACCTACTGGCGACCAAAGGTCGCCCCTCATACTCGGGAACTTAAGAGATTTTCAATTAGTTTTATCGTATAATTAATTGAAAATTGAAAATGGAGAATTGAGAATTATGGGAAAAATCAAAGATTTTTTGGATTTTAACTTTTTTTTGCGAAGCAAAAATTACAATCGGAGCGAATGCGACCCTTAATTTTCCATTCTCCATTCTCAATTCTCCATTATTGTTTTTTATTGTTTCCTTAAGTTCCCAACTATGAGGTCGCCCCTACGCTTATAATGCGTGTAACGCACGCCACCACAATTTTTCATTCTTCATTTTTCATTTTTCATTGTGAGCGTTAGCGAACTTTTCCCATCAACTCCCCTAGTGCTCTGTGTCAGCTAAAACTTTACAATAGCTATCGAGGAATTTTGTTTAAACCAAGGCGAAGGAGTGAGTAATACTTGCCGTATTGCGATCGACGACAACGCAGTTTTAAGCAAAATAACCGATAGATATGTAAAGGTTTAGTTGACACAGAGCACT
>JAWXUR010000112.1:0-5620 GCA_044426265.1 Clostridia bacterium | reverse complement strand
AAAAAAAGAAAATGCCATTTTTTTGGTTACTTTTTTTGGGCAAGCAAAAAAACGTAACGCCCCTGCGGCAGCAGAAACTGCACTAATCGCATCAACAAAACATAAATATAAAACGGAAAATGACCCACAACAACAAACGCAAGAACGGCAGAAAAATCAACCAACACGCAAACGCAAAAACGATAACACAAAACCCAAACCATTACATAATCAATGAAATTGCAAAAATGGGAAACAAGGAGGAGTAGAACCCCTCCCCTACGGTTACAAAAATATTTCTCAACATATATAGCAAGACTAAAAAATTGAATTTTATTAAATAAAAACCCTTAAGTTGCTTGCATTAGGGTCGCCACTACGTGGTCAATTAATTTATTTTTTCGTAATGTTTATTCCTAATCAACACGATTGAGTAAAAATCATTGCGACGAACGAAACACCATATCCTACAACAAAACATTACCCAAATATCGAACAACAGCATCTTGCCACGTTGGCAGCAAATCAAAGCCATTTTCAACAAGTGATTTCTTGCTAAGCCTAGAATTAAGCGGACGTTTCGCTGGTGTTGGATATTGCTTGGTTTTAATCGGAGTCACCTTGGTTGATTTTTTTGCATAATCAAAGGTGAACTGTGCGAGTTTATCCCATGAAGTGAAGTTTTCATTTGTTGCGTGGTAAACTCCAAATTTATCTGTTAATATGATGTCGCAAAGCAGTTTAGCTAAATCGTTTGAATATGTTGGTGAGCCAACTTGATCGCAAACCACCTTGACTTCGTCGAGTTTTCCACTTAAGTTTAGCATAGTGTTAATAAAATTGGTGTTTTTCTCACCAAACACCCACGAAGTGCGTACGACAAAAAAGCTATCGCATAAAGTGCGAGCATATTTTTCGGCAAGCTGTTTGCTTTTTCCGTAAACGCTCAAAGGCTTGATTTCGCCATCGGTTTCAAAAGGAAGTTCGCCATCACCACTAAAAACATAATCAGTGCTAACAAGCAAAAACTTAGCTTTATTTGCTTGGCAGTTTTTCGCCAAGTACCGCACAGCCTCTGCGTTGACTTTCATGCACAGCTTTTCTTCTGATTCAGCCTTATCAACAGCGGTGTAAGCAGCGCAGTGAATGAGTGCATCAATGGTTTTTTCTTTAAAAATAGACTCGACTTCTTTTTCGTTTGTGAGGTCAAAATCATCAAGGTCAATGCCCCAAAAATTGAGGTTACGAGCTTGAAGCACACGGCAAACATCGCCACCAACTTGCCCTTTTGCGCCAGTAACTAAAATCATAACTTGCCCCCATAAACAAAGTTTGCATCGCTATCACAAAGAAGCGGTGCTTTTTTATCTTTATCAGATAAAATAACCTCACCACAGCCCCAATCAACGCCAATTGCTGGATCATCAAATTTGATGCTGCGGTCATTTTCATAGCTGTAAAACTCATCAACTTTATACATAACTTGAACATCGTCCGTGAGGGTTAAAAAGCCGTGAGCAAAGCCTTTTGGAATAAGAAACATCTTTTTGTTTTCTTCGCTTAAAATAACGCTGTCAAACTTCAAATAAGTTGGCGAACCCACTCTAAGGTCAACCGCCACATCTAAAATTTCACCACGTACGCAGCTAACGAGTTTAGTTTGTGCCATTGGTTCAGTTTGAAAATGAAGACCTCTAAGCGTACCTTTTTGTTTAGAAAAAGATGTGTTATCTTGCACAAATTTTATGTTAATTCCGAGATCTGCGAATTTTTTCTCGCTGTACATCTCATAAAACCAACCTCGGCTATCACCGAAAACGTCAGGTGTAATTATTTTAAGCTGTGAAATAACTTCACTAGTTGTCAATTTCATAATATTCTCCATTTTCTTTTGATTTTGTATAGTATTGTTTTTATTATACAACTCAAAAATAAATAAGTCAAGCATTTACTTATTAGCTTATTTGTGATAAACTATAGTAAATAATAAAAAAGAGGTGAAACTCATGATAGCTGGAATAATCTGCGAATATAATCCCATGCATAATGCCCATGTTTACCATATCGAGAAAACTCGAGAAAAGGGGCATGACTTTGTTGTGTGCGTCATGAGTGGCAACTTCATGCAGCGTGGCGAATGTGCGAGCGTTGATAAATGGACAAGAGCCAAAATTGCCGTGCAAAATGGTGCGGATATCGTGTTTGAACTTCCAACACCTTGGGCGTGTGCGAGCGCTGAAACTTTCGCTCGTGGTGGCGTTGCAATTTTGAAAGCTTTCGGAGTTGATACTCTGAGCTTTGGCAGTGAAATCGAAGAAAGCGATAAGCTTTTAGCGTGCGTGAATGCACTTGAAAGTCAAGATATAAAATCGCAAGTTAAAACCAAAATGAAAACTGGAATGTCATACCCAGCGGCATTGAGCGAAGTTTTTTCGGTGGGGGATTTAAGCCAGTTTCAAAGCATTATTTCAAATCCAAATTCAACGCTGGCGATTGAATATATCAAGCAAATTCGAGAGCAAAATTCAAGCATGAAAATCTTGCCAATCAAGCGTGAAGCCGTCGATCACGATAGCGAAGCGGCTAAGGAAAACTTTGCAAGTGCGAGTTTAATTAGAAAGATGAATTTTGAGGGCATTGAGAGTTTTGTACCGAAAACTTCGTTTTCCCTTGTCGGTGAGCAAGTCGCTTTGGGGCAAGCACCAGTGAAGCTTGAAAATGGCGAAAAAATCATCTTAGCCAAGCTTAGAACAATGTCAAAAAGCGAGCTGTCAAACTTCATCAGTGACGATACAGGGTTGGTGAGCCGAGTGTTTGAAAGTGCAAAAATTAGCACCACACTTGAGCAGCTTTATGAAAACATCAAAATAAAAAATTACACTCATTCAAGAATTAGACGTGAAATCATGTCAGCATTTTTGGGGATTGATAAAAACATCGCAAAAAAAATTCCGCCATATATCAAGGTGTTAGCGGTGAATCAAAATGGGTTAAAACTCATTGCAAAACGCAAAAACGAAATGGAGTTGCCACTCGTAACAAAGCACAGCGAAATCATGAAACTTGATGATGAGGTAATAAAAATCTACGAACTTGAATGTGCAAACACTGATATGTTTGCCATGTTTAGTGAGAAAATTCGCCCATGCTCACTTGAGCAAACAAACTCACGGATAATCATCAAAAACGAAACATAAAAATAAACCGCTACTTCAAAAAAACGAAGTAGCGGTTTTTGCTTGATATTGATTAAAAAGCTTACCAAATATTAACATCACCAAAAATAGTTACGGCACTAACAAAAACTGTTGGTACGTTGACATCTGGGCAGTTCATGAAGTTGTTTGTCAGCTTGCCAAAAATTGGCTTGTTAGTAACTTCAACTCTGACATTTGGTGGTAATTTTATATCGATGTCGCTGAAAAAACAATTGCAATTAATTCTGCAATTTTGATTGATATAGCCGTCATTGAGGTTTAAGTCAAGGTTTGAAAATGCTGCTGTGCATTTTCCGCCAGTGTAAACTCTGCCAGCATAAGTTGGCTTGTCGCTGCCAAAAAAGCAGGAGTGATTGCAATTGCCAAGCGGTATTTTCGAAAAAACCTTTGCTTTTTTGCCAAAAAATCCTGTGTACATAATGCTTAAACCAAGACCGATGATTAAAATTGGAACTATGCTATAAAGTATGTTCTTGCTAATTTCAACGCCTTGTGCATTGAGTAGTAACAAGATACCGATGATAATGCCTGCTAAATTGAGGATTTTGCCGTCTTTTTTAACAAGTCCAATGGCGCAAGGTATAATAAGGAAAAATGACCACCAACCATCAAAAAAGATTGTGCTAAACATTGTGCCAATGTCCGACCAAGTCCAAATGTCAAAAATCAAACCGATTGAGCCAACACCCATCAATACGAGCAACAGACCAAAAAATATTGCTCCAAAATTCTTTTTCATAAAAATAAACTCCTCCTAGTTATTTCATTCTTTATTAATATATAGACCAAATAACTTTAAATAACTTTAAAATTCAATTAAATAATCTCACCAACGCAAAAATCGCCATCAACTCCAGTGATTTTAACGTTTGCATATTCTCCACAAACCCCATCATCATGGCTCACCTTAACTGGTGTGAAGTTGCGAGTGTGACCACAAACAAATTCATCTTTGAGAGTGGTTTCAAACAAAACCTCAACAGTTTTGCCAACTTGATTTTGCAAAAATTCACTGCGAACTTCGCCCATAACATCGTTCATGAGGTGGCAGCGTTTTTCTTTAACGCATTTTTCAATGTGACCGCTCATTTTTTCGGCTCTTGTGCCAGTTCGAATTGAATAAGGGAAGATATGCACTTTTTCAAAGCCAATCTTTTTCACAAAGTCAAGATTTTCAGCGAAAACCTCATCAGTTTCGCCAGCAAAGCCGACCATAACATCGGTGGTGAGAGTGCAATCGTCAAAACATTCACGAAGTTTGTTGCAAATTTGCTCAAACTCGGCAGCGGTGTATTGTCTGTTCATTGCCTTGAGCGTTGACTCAGCGCCACTTTGAAGCGAAAGATGAAATTGAGGGCAAAGTTTTTCACATTTTGAAAGCTCGGTGATAACTTCGTCTGTGAGGTGGTCTGGCTCAAGTGAACCTAAACGCACACGTTCAATTCCCACAGTGTCATTTGCCAAGCGTACGGCAGCAGGGAAGCTGTCGCCACTGTCTTGACCATAAGATGAAAGGTTAATTCCCACTAGTACGACTTCAGTGTAGCCGTTTTTTGCAACTTTTTCAAGTTCAGCCTTAAGCTCGTCAAGTGGTTTCGAGCGAACTCGACCACGAGAATAAGGAATGATGCAATAAGAGCAAAAACGATTGCAACCGTCTTGAATTTTGATATAGGCACGAGTACGCTCATCAAAAGTTGTGATGGCGCTTGAAGAAAATTTCTCGCCCTTTTCATGTTGGGCGATGCTTGTGATTCGTCTGCCATTTTTCACAAACTCATCGATAAAATGCAAAAGCTTATCATTATTTTTGTTACCCATAACGATATCCGCCTCCACAAGCTCAATCGCCCGCTCTGGATAAGCTTGCGGCATACAGCCAGTTAGCACAACAACAGATTCAGGATTGTTGCGCTTAAAACGGCGCACAGCTTGGCGAGTCTTGGCATCAGCTACGCTCGTAACAGTGCATGAGTTGATGATAAAAACGTCCGCTTTTTCCTTCGTGGACACAGTTTCATAGCCATGCTTAGCGAGCGTTTCGCTCATAACTTGGCTTTCATATTGGTTGACCTTGCAACCGAGAGTGTAAAAACTAACTTTCATATGTAAAATTCCTTTGTTGGTTTTGATGTTGTTTTTGTATATTAATTTGTTGTGCTGGAGAGAGTTCGCTGCGCTCACAATGAAAAATGAATAATGAAAAATGAAAAATTGTGGTGGCGTACTTCGTACGCATTGTAAATGTAGGGGCGACCTCAATGCAAGCAACTTAAGGGAAAATCATGTAAAATTTTACTCAATTTTTTAAAAAATTGCGGTTTCTTAAGGCAGAGCCTTAAGTCGTTCGCCGCAGCGAACGAAACACCCCATCGTCAAGAACCGCAGGAAGATAGCAAAAGTGTCCAGTGGACATTTTTGCG
>JAWXUR010000017.1:0-29512 GCA_044426265.1 Clostridia bacterium | reverse complement strand
GCTGCCGAAGCACCTGTGCCGAAAGCTATTGAGCATGTTGCCATAATCATGATGATTGACAGCAAGATGCTTAGGGTTCTTCTTAATTTTGTGTTTTTCATAAAAAATTTGTTCTCCTTTTTCATTTTGACTTATTAAATATGAGTTAGACCACGCTAATTCATAAATTTAGCATAACATTTAAGATTTTTCGCTTCTTTTGCGTACCTTTTTGGCGAAGCCAAAAATTGTACCGCCCCAAAAAGCATTTTTCACAAGCACGAGAAGCTGTTTTTCTCGTGCTTGCTTAAATTAAAGGATTAAAAAGTTAGAATGTGAACCATTCTGCAATCATTGCAAAGAAATCTTGAATTGCTTGAATGATTTCTTCGAACCATGTGAGAACTACTTCTGTTTGCTCTGGATCAGCGCCCCACTCGTCAAGTTGATCTTTGAGATCGCTTGCTAAGTTGCTTGTTTCTTCAGCAATTTCGATATATTGCTCAGATGTGAAGCCGCCGATAACTTCAAAGAAAGCTTCGAGAGAATCATCAATGAGGTCATAGAAACCTGTGATTGTTTCTTCAGCAACGTCAACGCCATAAACTAAATAATAAACAACGAAGAGAACTTGATCTGTTTCGTTGAGCTCTGCAAAACCGTTGAGAAGCTCTGTTAACTCTTCAGATGCTAATGAGTCTGGTAAGAATGTTGACATTGCAACAACGATGTTGATATATGGTTGAACATTTTCTAAGATTGTTGCGCCCTCGATTGCTTCAACAAGGAGCATTGAAACGAGATCTGCGTAACCATCATTTGTGAGTGATAAATAGTTATAAGTTTCGCCGGTTACAGATGTTCTTTCTTCACTTGCACTGATTTGTTTGATTGATAAGATAAGCTCATTGAATGATGGAATTACGAAAATTTCTTCATCAATTGCGATGCTTGAAAGTAAGCCATCAACAACGTCAACGAGGTCAAAATCAAGTGTGAATGAAAGGCTATAGATTGGACGGATTTTATCGAGAACAACATAAACTGGAAGCAAAATGTTTTCAAGAGCTGTGTTTAAGCCGCCTTGTTCGATGAAATAAAGAACGTTTGGAAGTAAATCGAGAACGTTATAAAGTACTGTTAAAGTGCCGTCTTCACTTTGAACTGTTGTGAGTAAATCTGTGATAAATGTTACGATTGGAGAAATGACAGCTTCGATGAAAGCTTCTTCGCCATCTTTAACTGCTGCGAGTGCAACAAGATCATCATATGAGCTCATTTCGTCTGCAGTGATTCCGAATGCTTCGTAAATAGGCACGAGAGCTGTTTCATAGCCGTTGCCGCCTTCAACAACGATAGTTTCGTTATAAACTGAGATTGTGCCATCGAGCAAGATAAATTCAAAGATTGGTGAAAGTGGTGCAACGAAGTCAATGATAACTTCGAGCATACCCTCGATGTCGCCATCTTCAAATTCGTATGTTGTATAGTCAAAAGTTGACAAGTGAGTGATGATTTCTTTAACTTCGATATCATCAACAATTCCGAGGTCAACAACGATATCAACGATCATTGAGATTGTTTCGTCGTCTGTGAGCATTGAAAGGTAAGGATCGATCATGTCGAAAATTGATGCGAGCATATCTTGTGTGATGTATGTTTCGAGTAAATCATCGAGAGTTCCGTTGATGTATTCGTCAATATCATAGCCGAAAAGTGATGCTGCTTGAACTGCGAAGTTTGGAAGATCTTCAATGATGTAACTTGCTGTGTCTGTTGTCCAATAATCTGAATAAAGACCATCTTCGATTGGAATTAAGTATCCATCATCGCCTACTGTGTAGCCATAAGGGATTTCTAATACTTTATCTGTGTCTGGGTCTGTGTAATACTCGATTGCTGTTTCTGATACTTCTGGCATTGAGAAGTATTCGTAATTTGCGAGAGTTTCAGCTGAAATTAAGTCTTCATATGAAGTTGTGTCAAGGAGCTGAACAACTGCTGCGATGATATCTCCTGAAGTTACGCTTACATCTGCGATACCAGTGTAACCAACGATTTCTTCAACCGTTGCTATCGCTGAATCGTCCAAGAAAGCTCCGAGGAGTGTGTATAAAGAACCATTTTTAATGCTATCGATAACGTAGGTTAAAACGTAATAAAGAACTGCATCTGCATCGCCTTCGATGCTGTACGCCTTGCCTGATGACAAGCCATAGATTGAAGCTGTTCTATTTGATGTTGTGGTTGTTTTCGTACCGAGAGTTGCAACGATACCTTCGTTAAAGCCTGTTAGCTCAAGACCGAGCAAGCCTAAAATGCCGTTTAATCCGTTTGAGGTATCAAGTCCCATGTCTGCTAAATTAAGCATTTCACCGAGGTCGATGTCGATATCGTCACTATATGCTGAAATGCCAGAAACAGAAGCATCATATGCGATTGTTGTGCTAAGCATTGACATGAGCGATGGAATCATATCGAATAAAAGTGAGTAAACCACGCCTGGAAGTGCTGAAAGAATGTTTTCAACTGGTGATTCTAATAAGTTAGAAACTGTAGCATAAATATCATCATATGCCATTTGAATAAATTCAGTTGCATTGCTAATTTTTGAGCAATCGCTTGTTGTTGAATATTTATAATAACCAAGAACTTCAAAGATAGGTCCGAGGAAGTTTACATAACCATTGTTTGCTGAGGCTTCAAGTGTGAGGTCAACAGTTAAAGTTGAAGAAACTGTTGCGATACTTTCTCTATTTGAATACCAGCTTTGACCTAAGAGTAACGCACCTAAGAGTGGATATAAACCTTGAAGAGCTGCGCCAGCTGAGCTGATGAATTGGTCTGCTAAATCTTCAAATTCTGCATCTGGGTTAGCTTCTTTATAATCGTCCATACCCCAGTTGATTGTCCATGTGCCAGTTAAGCCATCATAGATTTCTGCACTGTACCAGTTTGTGCCAGCTGCATTAAGAGCTTCAATTCCCTCTTGACAAAAACTCTTGTAATTAATTGTTGAGTAGTTGTCGCCTGAGTAAGTTGGAGCTAAGGTGTCGTCTAAAATCCAAGCGAGTGATTGAGGGTCGATACAAAGTCCGCCTTCGCCCGAACCTGAGTCAGCAACGATACTTGCAAGTGTTTTAGTGTAACTGATTGAAAAGATTGAATAGGAAGTTGGAAGATCAATTCCATTAAACTCACCTTCAACAATTGGATAGATTAAACCAACAATCATGTTGATAATTGAATCTGAGAAAAGCATATCTGCGATTAAATCTTCAACGATTGAGCTAAGTGTGAAAGTCACATCTTCTTCGCCCTCTTCGCCAAGACCTAAAAGATTAGCGATCATTGTGATGATATCTTCATCTGCAAGAATTTTATCTAAAAGCTCAATGATTGTTGACATATCGATTGCATCAACTGCATAAGTTGTGTCGTTAACCACGTCTGTTTCATACACTTCACGATCAGTGTAGTCCATTTCGTAAGTTTCAAATGAATCGAAACCTAAGGTTGCTGCGTATGTTGTGTAAATTGAAATAATGCTTGAAAGGCTACTATAATCTGTTCTTGTGTCTGATGAAACAAGCGAGGTGTAATTGCTGTCAAGAGCTGTGATTATGTCTGCATCAATTGCACCGATTGATGATTTAAGTTCGTAGTATAAAACAACGTCCATAGTACTGGCTGTTACGCCGCCGTCAATTGAGTTATACACTAAGTAAGCATAATCAACTTGAGCTGTGAATCTGTTAGCTAAGCAAGCGTAAATTCTTTCAACGAGTGCATCAGCATATGAATAAACTGTTCTAAGAACTGTTGCTGCGTTTGCTTGTGTTGTTTCTGCTACGATAACTGCATATGCTGCATCTAATTGTGCATAATCGATATCAAAATCATTTAAACAATCAATGAGATAGTCAGTATCATAATCGTCTAAATCTGCCAAGCCCATTTCAACGAAATAAGCGATTGCTGGGTTAACTTCGCAGAAGAAAAGTGATTTGAGGAGGTAATACTCTTCAAAATCTCCGTCGAAGATGTTGCTTGCATACACAACTTGAGTTGAATATGAAGTTACTGTTGTGAGCGAAGTGTCGAGAGTGGTGTAAACAACCGATTGAGTTGTTGCATCGAGGTTTGCCACATCGTCAGCAGTGTAATCACCATAAGTTGCAACTAAATCGTCAAGTTCAGCTTTAATAGCGATAGCGGTGTACGCATCAACGTTGTCACTGAAATTTGTGTAATAAGTTTCATCTATATCGTATAATTTACAAAGATATTCGAAAGCACCATCTGTTGAAGAAGAAAGAGTGTTATACATTGCTCTGTATTCTTCATAATCTGCGATTAAGTCAACGCCATCGTCAAAGCCTAAAGATGAGAAGGTTCCATAATCTGCGCTTTCGCTTGAGAATGTTTCCATTTCTTCAGCTACTTCTAAGTATGTGTCTAAATCTGCAACTGTTTCAAAGTTTGAAAGTACATCTTGATAGGCTGCATAATCTTCAAACATACTTGCAATGAGAGCGGCTTCGTCAGAGGTGTCTGAATCGCCGTCACCGAGAGCTGTTGTTAATGCGATGTAGGTCGATTGCATATTTGAAAGCGCCGTGTTAAATGAGTTTGGATATAAACGCTGGAAGTTGTAAACGTCTTCAAAACTTGAATACGCTGCTACCATTGCGTCCATTGTGTCTTTATAATCATTTGCAGCGCTAACAACGTTAGTCACTGCGCTTGTTACTTGTGTTACTGGTTTATCTGTTGAGAGAATATATTCGTCATTATCAAAACCCCAGAATCTGTAAGTACTTCCCCAATAACTTGTACTTGTGCGGTGCATTGTTACAGTATAGGTGTTTTTGAGGTGCATATCGTTATAATCAGTTGAGTCATTAAAGTCAAACCAACCGATTGCATCGTTTGTGTACGCTGTGACATTGATTTGAAGATAAGAATATGGGTCTGAGCTATAACTGTTCAATGTATTTCCCCAGTCAGTATCGTCATATCCTTTTTTGTCTAGTGTTGAATCGATGTCATCACCAGTTCTCCAGCCGAAAACTAAATCAACAAAATATTGAAGATAGCTAGAATAAGCACTTAAATTGTAATCACTACCAGTTAAGCGAGAAACGATTCCGTCACCAAGTGAAGTTACGTTTTCAGCGTAGGTGTTGTCGTCAGTGTATTTAATTGCGTAAGAGCCATTACTAACTGTGTTACTTCTTGCAACGTCACTTGCGTTATATCTCATAACATAGTCAGCTGCATACCAAACTGCTTCGAGAAGTTCGTTGAATGCATAAAAGTCTGCATAGTTAACGAAATAAATTTCTTTGTTTAAGTTTGTGGTGTCGCCTGATTTTGCTGTGTAAGATGACGTATAGGCATTGCCAACAAAATCATCAACTGTTGCCACTGTTGAATCTTCGCTATAAAGTGCATAAATCAAATCGAAGTTATCTAAGAATAGATCTTCTAAGTTTTGCAATGCATTCATGTCAGTTGATGTGCTATCGAAAGCATTAACACCAAAGGCAACTGAGCACGATGTAACGAGCATCAAAACAGCGAGGAAGGTACTGAGAACTTTTTTAAAATTTGCTTTTGTCTTTTTCATTGTAAAAATCTCCTCTTTCGTATTTGTTTCATTTGAAATATTTAATCTTGTGGCACATATAATTTCACAATGCCACAACATCATAGTTATATTATATATCAAAATTATGAATTTTTAAATTATTTTTTAGAATTAAAACATTATTTTTTCTATTTTAGAAAAATTCGTTCATATTGCACTAAATATTAAGAAATTTTTAACTAATATACCCTATTTTACAAAAATTTAATCAACTTTTGTTGCCTAACTAGCTTCATTTTTATTTATTATTTAGAAAAATTTTTGTGTTTATTTTGATTATAAGGAACATAAAACGACAACTTCATTAACTTTATTAATAAATTGTGAATTATATATCTTTGAAAGAACTATAAGGCATTTAAAATTTTGAATTTGATTTTTATTTCAAAGTTATATGTATTGTTAAATTGTTTCGGTTTCAAGTACAATGTTCATTTTTTCCTTGTTTTAATTTGTGAAATGATGTTGGTTTTAATTCTATACTATAATAATAAGAGGAATTTTTTTATTTTTACGCTTGTGAGTTTGTCTTTGGTTTTTATTGATTTTTTTATAGTTTTTAATGCTATTTGCTTAAAAATTCTATTGCTCTTTTGTTAAATCGCAAAACTCGCTTTGCACAAACTCACACAAAACATTTGGCTCAATAACAATTTCATTGCCACTTAAACCAGCGCTGATGCCAATTTCGTCAAATAAAATCGCTGTTTCATCAATAAACGTTGCATATTTCTTTTTCATTCCAATTGGCGAACAGCCACCACGCACATAGCCTGTTAATTTCAAGATATCTTTAACGTGCACCATTTCAACTTTTTTGCTTGAGCTAATCTTTGCTGCCTTTTTCAAGTCTAACTCACAATTGAGCGGCACACAAAAAACGTTGATGATGTTTTTCTCGTTTTTTGTCACTAGTGTTTTAAACACTTGCTCCGCTATCATGTCTAACTGCCCAACTTGGTCAAGTGGCAAAACGTTGTCTTCATTTGGCACGTATGTTTTGATTTTATATGGCTTTTTTGCTGCATCTAAAAGCCTCATTGCGTTTGTTTTTGTCATAATCAAACCTCTTTTTCATCTTATTATTCTCTGGCTATAATAGTATACTACCTCAACGAAACAAAGTAAAGTTTTTTGTTGGGTGGCGTACTTTTTTTGGCGAAGCCAAAAAACTGTACAAAAAAAAGCTTGCAATAAAACGATTTTGTTTTATCACAAGCTTTTAAATTTTAAACTAAATAAGCATCAATCAAGTTGATATACTCAGTGCCATATTCATCGTAGGTTTGGAACTCTCCGATAACTGTTGCTGTTTCGCCGACTTCTGGGTAATCATCTGGATATGAGGCATCTGCTAAGATAAACTCAACGCCTTGTGTACAGCAAGCTGTTGCGTCCATGATTAAGATTGCGAAATACATATTGCCAGTTGAAGTGTCTTCATACACACCAAAGATACCAGTCATTTTAACGATTTTGCCTAAGTATTCATCTGGATTCATAATCATGTTGTAAACCTCAGAATACACCATGGTTGCACTAAGCACGGTTAAATCAACGTCCACGCCCTCAGCTGCTTCACCGAGTGTTACGTCAGTGTCTGTGTCTGTGTCGCTAGAACCTGTGCAAGCTGAAAATGAGAACATCATTATCATTGCCATTACGATACAAAGTAACTTTTTCATTTGTCAAATCCCCTTTTATGATTTAATAATTTTTCCAGCGATTGTGAAAGCTGCGAAAGCCACGATGTCTGCTACAACGATTGTTGAGCCGACAGGTGTACCAGCTAAAATTGAAATTAGAAGACCTGCTACTGCGCAAACAACAGAAATTATCGCCGAGCAAATTGTTACAGATTTGAAAGTCTTGCAAACTCTCATTGCTGAAACCGCTGGGAAGATAACTAGAGCCGTTATGAGCAGCGAACCAACTAAATTCATCGCCAATACTATTATTATAGCAGTTATTACCGCAATAATCAAGTTATATAGCGAAGCTTTTGTTCCAATTGCTTTAGAAAAATTTTCATCAAAGGTAACGGCGAAAATCTTATTATAGAAAAAGAAGAACACCACGATAACCAAAGCCGAAAGCACAGCACAAAGCATAACGTCATTGCTTTGGAGTGTTAAGATTGAAGTTGAGCCGAAAAGGGTGCTACAAACGTCACCGCTTAGGTTTGCTGAAGTTGAAAAAACGTTGAAGAGCAAATAACCGATTGCAAGGCTACCAACTGAAAGCATCGCAATTGAGGCATCACCCTTAACTTTTGCATTTTGACCAGCACTTATGAGAAAAACTGCGCACGCTGTTGTGATTATTAAGATGAGCGGCATATCGTTTGTGAAGTTAAGCACTCCTGCGATAGCCATTGCACCAAAGGCAACGTGAGAAAGTCCATCACCGATATATGAAAGACGTTTAAGCACCAAGGTTACACCTAAAAGTGAAGCACAAAGTGCGATGAGTACGCCAACAATGATTGCATTAACCACGAAATCATATTGCAAATATGTCATTAATTTACTATACATTTCAGCCATTATTTTGCCCTCCGTTATCTTTGAAGAGCAATGAGTCTGTGATGTCTAAATACTCTTGTTTTGTGCCAAAAAAGGAGTTGTTGCCTATTCTTAAAATGTGTGAGGCGTACTTGACAGCAGTTTCCACGTCATGAGAAATCATGATGATAGTCACCTTGTCATCTCGATTGAGAGCTTCAACAACGTTATACATCTCTGCACTAACCTTTGTATCAAGACCAGTTACAGGTTCATCAAGAAACAAGATTTTTTGAGTTGCACAAAGCGCTCTTGCGAGAAGTACACGCTGCTGTTGACCGCCTGAAAGTTCACGGTAACATTTTTTTGCAAACTGAGTTACACCCATTTTTTCCATGAGCATAGCAGCTTCTTTCTTTTCAGCCTTAGTGTAAAAAGGACGTATTCCGCAGCGACTTTGGAAACCTGAAATAACAATTTCACGCACCGAAGCTGGAAACTCTCTTTGAATTTGGCTTTGTTGTGTTAGGTAGCCGATTTCGTTTGTACCTAAATCATCACCCCAGGTTATTTCGCCACTCATTGGCTTCAATAAACCTAAAATTGCTTTCATAAGTGTACTTTTACCAGCACCATTTTCACCGAGGATACATAAATAATCGCCTTTTTCAACAACGCAATTGACGTTATCGATAACAACATTACCATCATATCCAAGAACTAAATCTTTACAAATTAATTGGGACATTTTAAATAGTCATCTCCTTTAGTATAAAACACTAAACAATTATAATTTTTTACAATCTAAATAAACACTTAAAAGTGAAAGATTTAAATGCTTAACATCAAATCTTTCACTTTTTTAGTTTTTAGTTCAAATTTAAAGTTATATAATCTCTTAGTTTAAAGCACTTTCAAGCACTTCAAGGTTGCTTGTCATGATGTCGAGGTAGCTTGCGCCATCTTCGATATCTGCTGCTGTGATTGATTGCATTGAATCAAGAACTAAGATTTCTTGATCGCCTGTTGCTGTGTTTGCGATAACTGTGTCAGCAATATCTGTTGTTGCACCATCAATGATGAGAATAGATGTTAAGCCGAGTTCGTCAACTTTATCAGCTAAGAATGTGATTGTTTCAAAGCTTGCTTCTGTTTCTGATGAGCAACCTGAGAATGCTGCAAAATATTCGATATCATAATCTTCTGTGAGGTATCTGAATGGGAATCTGTCTGCGAAAAGGATAGTGTCAAATGCACCTGCTTCAACAACTGCTGCATATTCAAGGTCAAGAGCTGCTAATTCAGTGTTATAAGCATCTGCGTTTGCTGTGTATGTGTCTGCATTGTCTGCATCAAGAGCTGCAAATTCGTCAGCAAGATAGCTTGTGAAGATTTGAGCGTTGTTTAATGAGAGCCAGATGTGTTCGTCTTCGTGGCTGTGCTCGTGTTCTTCTTCATCTTCTTCTGTTTCGTCTTCGTCGTGATCGTGATCTTCTTCATCTTCTTCAGTTACTTCTTCAGCTTCTGTTGTGTCTTCGTCTTCGTCGTGATCGTGATCTTCTTCTTCAGCATCTGTTTCTTCTTCGTCTTCGTCATGGTCGTGATCTTCTTCTTCCTCTTCTTGCATGCCATCAACGCTTACTTCCATAAGAGCATCATCGCCAAGAACGTCAACTAAAAGGTCAATAACAACCATGTCTGGGTTTGTTGCATTTTCGAGTGCATCTTCAACCCACTCATCTGATTCGCCACCGTTATAGATGAACATATCTGATTCGTAAATTGTGATTAAATCGTCTGCTGTTGCTTCATAGCTGTGTAAATCCACACCAGTATCCATGAGCATAACAACGTTATAATCATCAGCGTTGTCGCCTAAAACTTGCATAACCCAATCATAAATTGGGAAGATTGTTGTTACGATTGTGAGTTTTTCTGTGTTTTCTTCTTCTGTTGTTGTGCTTGAGCAAGCCGCAAAAAGACCTACTACCATTGTGAGTGCAACTAAAATTGCAATAATTTTTTTCATTGAATTATCCTCCAGATATTTTATAATTTAATTTTGATTATTTTGTGATGTCTTACTTTATGTTTTACACACATCAATTTGATAACTTCGCCTTAAGTGACACCAAAGTGTCGCTCGACATCTCAAAAGTTAAATATCGTTTTAAATCAATTGCAAAATAAGCGAATAACGCAAAAAATAAAGGAGCGATTAAGATAAATGAAAGATACTTCAAAGTGTTTTTTATCATTGAATATTGATAACAAATTTGACAATTTTCACTCGTACAACTAGCTATATGTTGATGTTCGTGCTCAACAATCACTGCCGCAGACACCCATGTGAACATAAGTGCAAGTGTAACAATAATGCTAATTAACCTTAGCTTGTTTTTCATAAACTATCTCCCCTTTCCTTGGGTTTTCACTTTCAAAAGTAAATTGAAAACGATTTTCAATTTCATATTACCACATTACTTACCATTTGTCAAGATTTTTTATGTAATTTTAATTATTTACCATTTATTTTTTTGCTCACATATAACATTTGTTTTTGCTTATATATAATAGTATAGTAAAAATCAATTTTGTTTTAGTTAAAACAAGGCTGATTATGCATAGTTTTTAAAAAATTAATATAAAAACAATTTAAACATTTAATAAAATTTGTATAATAAATTCATTGCCGTTTTTTCACAGTTGTCTATAGCCAAAATAATTTATATGCACTATTTTCAATCTTGGCAAAAAACTATCTATAAATTTTCCAATAGATATTGCATTGCAGTTGTAATCATGGTATAATTACTCTAATATAAATATAAATATATTGTTTAGTGTGCATTTTTTAGTTAATAATAGCTAATTTTTCTAATAGAAATTTGGTTATTATTTTTATTTAAGCTTATGCATGACAAAAACTAAATAAGTGTTGTTTATTTAAAGTTCGGATTTTAATGCGTACAAAAAAAGACAAAATTTAAAAATCCAACAAAAAAACTCGATTTTTACTTCGCTAATCAACATTAATTGAATGTGAAGTTAGAATAAAATTAAAACAAAAGCAAAAGGCAAAAATGAAAGGTTAGGTACAAAACTTATGGGAAAACTTAAAACTGGTTTCAATTCTGTTCTCTCAACCGTTAAAGGTTATAGAAATGACGGAACTGATCCAAGAAAAAATGATTTATGGCGTGTTTTATTATTCGCTTGCAACTCTGGTGCATCAATTGCACTTATGTCACTTGTCGGCAAATGGTCTTATTACACGCAAAACGTGCTTGAGCTCGGAATATTGCTTGCAACAATCCTCGTTCCAATGCGTCTTTTAGATGCTGTCACAGATCCACTCATCGCTAGTGTATATTTGATAACTTTAAAGTTAAGCCAGGCAAAATGGGTAAATATCGACTCTTCATGTTAGTTGGTGGTCTTTCATCAATTGCTCCGCTGTTGTTATTTTCTTTTATCCAATGGACTGGGCTAATGAAATGGGTCTTAGCAAATGGGTAACAATCGTTATTCTTGCAGTTGCTTATTCAATATTAACAGTCGGCAACACAATCTTAAACACTGCGATTCGTGCCGGTCAAGCTGTTATCACTCAAGATCCTAAACAACGTCCTCTTTATGGTTTGGGCAAAACAGTTGTTGATGCTATCGTTATGGGCTTCATCTCAATTGTTATCACAAGCGGACTTATCGGTGATATGCAAAACCAATGGGTTTGGATGCTCGCAACTGGTATCTTATCAGTAGTTTCTCTTCTTCTCATCTTCGCAGGTATGAAAGCTATTGAAACAAGAGATAATCCTACATATTATGCACTTAGCACAAATGCTGGCAAAACAAATATCGGTGAGTTCTTCGCTCTTATCAAGCGTAGTAACCCAATGAAAAAGCCTTATCATCGCTGTTGCATCTGACTCAATCGCAGCAAGTGTTAGAGCTTCACTTGCAATCTACCTTTTCGCTAACGTTATCTTAAACTACAGCTTAAACTCAGTATTTGAAATCTTAAACGGTGTTGTTTTCGGCGTACCTGTTCTTTTAATCGGTATGTATATCGCAACAAAAAAAGGTTCAACTGTTGTTTACTCTAAAATTTCGCTCATACAAACCTTGCTTTCAGTTGGCGGTTTCGTTTTGGCTGTTATCTTCTTACAAGGCGACACAGACAGTATTTACGAAGGTCTTACTATTCCAATCGCTTTAGTTATCCTCGTATTTGGTATGTACATCAGCTCACTTGGCATCTCATCTAACTTGGTTAACTCAATGACTGGTGACCTTAGTGACTATGAATACACCCAAAGCGGCAAATATATCCCAGGTACAATCGGTGCAACACTTACATTTGTAACAAAATGTATCACTAGTGTTGTTAGCCTTATCACAACTGGTATGATGTGGTATTGCTTCCACGACACAGAATATGTTGTTGAAGCTAACGTTTATCAAAACGACAAATTCTTCTATTGCGTGCTCATCGGCATCTTCCTCTTCCCAGCAGCTGGTCACTTAATCACATATCTTGCAATGCTCAAATATCCACTCACTGAAGAGAAAATGGAAGAAGTTTCTCAACTCGTTGTTGAAGCTAGAGCTCAAATGGCAAAAGAAAAAGAAGACCTCCTCGAAAAAGTTTTACAAGAAGCTCAAGCACAAAAAGAAACTGTTGATTCGGACAAATAAAACTTAGCCTTATAATTTTTTCAAAAGACACTGCATTTTGTGGTGTCTTTTTTTCGTACAATTTTTTGCGGTAAACCGCAAAAAAACACGCCGCCAGCTGTAGCCAAGCAAAAATACTCCGAACCAGTTTTTATTATCTGGCTAGCCAGATAAGTGTAAGCGAAGCGACGTACAAAAAACGCCACAAAATTTGATTTTTCTCTTGCATTTTTATGCGTACAATGTTATAATTTAAGGTGATAATACGGCAGTTTTTTTGTTAAATTGTCGTGTGAAAAAAATGAAAAATTAAAAAGGAGTAACAAAAAAATGATCGCTTTATATTGCATTTTAGGCATTCTCGGTGTGATTTTGATTGTTGTGTTGGCTCAAGTTTTGCCACTTGCACTTCAAAAAAACGCACCTGAAAGACCTAACAAGGAAAAAGTTCCACCAGTAACCACAACTAAAGAGGACGCTAAAAACTTTCTCAATGTTTATCTCTTCCTCACTGACAAGGCTGACGAGGGCGTGAGCTTCACTCAAGATGAGATGTATGAAATTCTCTCAAACAAAACAAAATACGTTGATAGACGTTATGACTGCTCAGATTTCTTGATGCCTATGCTTTTCAAAATCCATAAAGAGGGTGGGCACAAACTCGATACAAGAAACCAAGAGCTTATCAAAAATTGTTTCTTAAACTTCAAATATTTCATGGACGAACCAGGTGACGATAGTATGTGCCTTTGGTCGGAAAATCATCAAATTTTGTTTGCGGTTAATGAATATCTTGCTGGTGACGAGTGGGCTGATGAAACTTTCACAAATGCCAACATCACAGGTCAAGCTCATAAAGACAAAGCAGAAATTCGTGTTAATGCTTGGATGGAGCAACGCTTTAAGTTCGGCTTTTCGGAATACATGAGCAGTACCTACCTCAAAGAAGATATCGGCGCTTTGGCTAACTTCATCTATTTTGTTAAAGACGAAACACTCAAAGCTAAAATGAGCATGATCATGGATATTTTATGGCTCGACGTTGCACTCAACTCAGTTAACAAACGTGTTGCAGCTGCTAGTAGCCGTATGTATGGTGATGATAAATCTGGCAACTATTTGGGCAACAGCTTCTTGCACTCAATGAATAAACTTTGGGGCGAAGACTGCATGAATGCACTGCTCACAGATGATTGTGTGAGCGAAGATGAAATTGCAAATGCAAGAGGTTCTCTTTCAAAACCAAACGACTCAATGAGCGCCGCTTTCAACTCTTTGGTTGATGATGGCAAATATAAACTTCCAGCAGTTATCAAAGAAATTGCAACTTCTCGTGACACTTTCAGTGTTAAAATGGGTTGCGGTCTTTCACCTGAAGATATGGATGAAGAAAATCTTATCGGTGCACAGCCTCATCAAATCATGGCTCAATGGGGCGCTGAAACTTTCACAAATCCTCAAGTTATCCAAAACACTGTTAGCTATATCAAAAACAATGATCTTAATAAAAATGCTTTTATCGGCTATTTCAAATTCCTCTCGGTCTTCCCACTTAACTGTTTGAATTTGAAAAAGAGCTGTGCAAAACGTGAGTTTATGACCCACGGCATCGCCCTTGGCAGAGGTAATATGTATACATATAGAACTAAGCATTATTCAATGACAACTCTTATGAATAAAGACGTTGACTGCTGTGGTGCTCAAGAGCACATTTGGACAGCGAACATCGCTGAAGCTTTAACACTTTACACTCACCACCCAGCTGGTAAAGAAGATGCAAAATTCGGCTCTTCTCCTGGATACTGGATTGGTAACGGCAGACGACCAATGAGCGTTCAAAATGAAAATGTTAACATCAGCATTTATAAACTCCCTAAAAAGATTAGACTTCCAGAGCTTGGCATTGTTAAAATGACTCATGCTTACGCTCCAAAATGTTTCTATGATGAAAGCGAACTCACAAATAACATCTTCTTCGGCAAGAAAAACGGAGTTTTCGTTGCATTAATCGGTAGTCAAGAGATGAAGTTTAAACCTCACAACCCTAATGCTATGCGCCCATTTTATAAGACTCACCCAATGGAAAATGAACCTGAAAGAAACGTTATCAAGGGCGAATTTGACCTTTGTATGCACGGCGGCGAATATCACGCATATGTCACTGAGCTTTCAGATGTTACAGTTGAAACTTTTGAAGAGTTTAAGGCTCGAATCAAGGGCAACTCTGTTAAATTCAGTGGTGATAGTGTTGAATACATCACAGCTAGTGGTAAACTCAATGCTAATTATGGTGGTGAGTTCAAGGTTAATGATGAACTTCAAGACACTACTTATAAGAGATATGATTGTAAGTATGTTGTATCTGATCGCAAAGCAGAAAAAATTGTTGTTAGTGGTGAAACTGGCAGCTTAGAAATGAATTACAACAAAGCAGAGCGCATTATTAAATAGTCGAGTGCCTCGACACGCACGCCGTAACTGCATGAAACAATCAAGCAAAGCTTTACTCAATTTTTCTCGAAAAATTGCGGTTTCTTAAGGCAGAGCCTTAAGTCGCTCTCGCAAGAGCGAAACACCCCAGCAATTAAAAAAGCAAACACAATCCCCGAAACCAATCGCAACAAATGCGATTAAAAAAATAAAACAAAGCAAACTAAAATGCGATATCGTTCCCTCAACAACAAAGTCGAGGAAAACGATATCGCATTTGCGTTAGTAGCAAAACAGCGTAGCGAATTTTGCGGTCTGTTTTTGCAAAGTTCAAGAAAAAACGGTTTTGAACCGTATAGGATGGATTCTACTCCACCAAGAACGGCGGTGAATTTTCCTTTATTGCAATGCTAAAACGATAACAAAAAATCAATATTGGCGATTACTAGATAGTTTTTGTGTGTTGGTTAGCTTGCTTTGTTTTGCCTGCGGCAAAATCAAGGAACCCCTTAATAGGGTTCCTTACGATAAAAAAGAGTCCAATGGACTCTTTTTTATCTATCCTCCTGATTTTTTTGACGATAGGGGATTTCGTTCGCTGCGGCGAACGACTTAAGGCTTCGCCTTAAGAAACCACCAGTTTTGAAAAACTGGACAAAACTTTACTCATTGCGTTTACTTATTACTTTTTCATCTTAGGTCGACAAAAAATTGACATCACAAGTCCAGTGATTATTGCCGCCATGATGCCAACTGATGCAGACGCTAAAGGCCCCCACAGTACGCCAAGAAGACCCATTTCTTCAACCGCTTCCTTAGTCCCTTTCGCCAAGTTGTAACCAAAGCCAACAATCGGAATTGTCGCCCCAGAACCAGCCCACCGAACCACATATTCATACACGCCTATTGCGCCCAAAAACACGCCTAAGACCACGAAGCTCACTAGTATCTTACCAGGTGTGAGCTTCGTGTGGTCAATCAAAATTTGCCCACAAACGCAGATTAAACCGCCCACGCAAAATGCTTTTATCATATCTAAAAGTAAATCCATGGCTCACCTCATTTCTTGCAACAAGACATCGAATCTTTGCAGCTGCAACAGCAACCAATAGCGCAGCAAACTGCCAAAGCCAAGGTCGCAAACATAACCATTTTTTTGGCAAAATAAAGCCATTTGCTAATTTTTAAAAGGCAAGTAAAATATTTAAGTTCTTTCATCAAATTCATAATTGTTCCCTCTTTCTGTTTTTTCTTTTTTTCGTACATCGCTTCGCTAACTGACGAAACCTCAACATTTGCTAACATTTTATCGCTTGAAATTCACCGCATGAGCAATGCCGAGAATGCTTTCACCTTGAAGTGAAGACGTTGTTGACATGAGTGCACCAGTTGCCACGAACAGCACGTTTTCTAGCTCACCACTTTTAAGCGCTGGCAAAATATGTGAGCTTAAAACGCTCGCACTGCAACCACAACCTGAGCCACCAGCGTGCACATCTTGTTCTTTACGATTATAAATCAAGATGCCACAATCTTTATGCACATTTGAAATGTCAAATTGATCTTGTTTAATCAAAAGTTGCTCCAGCAAAATGCTGCCAACATAGCCTAAATCTCCAGTTAAAATCAAATCGTAGTCGCTGGGTTTTGTTTGAGTGTCACGCAAAAAATCGCTGATTGTTTTTCTTGCCGCTGGCGCCATTGCTGCGCCCATGTTGTTGGCATCGGTGATGTTCAAATCTTGAATTGTGCCTAGATGTACGCTGTGAATATAAGGCAAATTCTTTTTGTTTTCTTCACCTTTTGCCAGCACAACTGCACCTGCGCCAGTCACTGTCCACTGCGCTGTTGGTGGTCGCTGTCCGCCATATTCCAAGGGTTTGCGAAACTGCCTTTCAGCCGTGCAAAAATGTGATGATGTTGCGCTCACACAGTGCTCGAAGCCACCACTTTCAATCGATAAGCTCGCCATAACTAAGCTTAGCGCCATGGTTGAGCAAGCGCCATACATACCGCAAAGCGGTACGCCTAAATCTCGAACCGCAAAATTCGAAGCGGTGCATTGATTTAATAAATCCCCAGTAAAAATTGCGTTGATGTCTGAATTTATTAACTTAGCTCGTGAAATTGCGTTTTCAATCGCTGTTTTAAGCATGAAGCTTTCGGCTTGTTCAAAGCTTTTATCTTCTTGCTGTTTTTGCGTGTAAATGCTATCGAACTTTTCACCGAGTGGTCCTTCTTGCTCTTTTTCACCAACAACTGAATAACTCGAAACAACTTGAGGCTTACTGTCTAAAATGATGGTGTTTTTTCCAAGTCTATATCCCATATCTGCCTCCTAATACCAACCAAATAGGTAAATTATCAAGCCGTAAATGCTGGCACTCGTGCAGCCAAACACAATGACTGGCCCAGCGATTGAAAACATTTGAGCCGCTGTGCCTAAGATGAAACCCTCTTTGGAAAACTCGACGGCCGGAGCAACTATTGAGTTCGCAAACCCTGAAATCGGCACCATTGTGCCAGCTCCTGCGTGTTTGGCAATGAAATCAAACACACCAACACCGGTCAAAATTCCAGTGATGACAATAACAGTTACAAGCGTCACCGCCCTCACCTCGTCTAAGCTTAAGCTTGTTTTGAAAAGCAAACTTGATTCCAATTGAGCAAGAGCGCAGATTGTTCCGCCCACGAAAAAAGCCCACAAACAATTTTTGAGTGTTGGCGAATTTGGAGAAGCTTTTTTCGCCATTGCGCTATATTCATTGTTAGAAACTTTCATTATATCCTCCTTTTAGTTGTTAAAAATAGGTTTTGTCAAAAATGTTGATTTATGCAAAACTTAATTGATAACTTCTTTTTTCGGCGTACAGTTTTTTGGGCTTTGCCCAAAAAAAGTACAAAAAAAAGACTAACCAAACTCAATTTGAGTGGTTAGTCTAAATTTTATTTAGTTGTTAATTGCTTATTTAGCAACTGTTTCTGATACAAATTCAGAATCACAGCATGAACAAGAAACATAATTTTCTCTATCGTCTGCGTTTTTGAGTTTTTTGCACTCGATAAGTTTTGTTACAGCAACATAAACACCTGCAACAGCAGCAGCAACTGCAACGATGATTGAAACAATTTTGATGATTTTCTTAATAGTATCCATGAGATTCCTCCTAAAAATTTAATATAATAATTATATCACTTTAAAGTAGTTAAGTCAACATAAAATTTAATATATCTGCATAAATTTCAAAATTATTTAAAAACGTCAAATTTTGTGGCTTCATGTACGACAAAAAAAGCCAAAGAAATCAAAATCGAAGTGATATCGACTTATTATTCTTTGGCAATGCATTAAGCGTAAGTTATTTCATAATTACTTGTATATTCACCATGGAGTTCAACGTGGATTGAAAACAAGAGATATTGCCCATCTGCAGTTGCATAATCTACTGGTAAAACATGATAGATGGAAACTATTTTTCCATCACTGTTAATTTCAGCTTCAATTGTTGCTCCTGAATAATTGATGTCAAGGGTTGTTATATCTGTGCCTGAAGGAAGACCCAAAGAGTCAACATCAATGATTTGCACTGTTGTTGAATGGTTTGGTGCTGGCGCTGTTAAGGTTTGAGTTTCATCAATCAAAGCAATTTTGATTGTGTACCCACCACTTGCAGTGGCTGTTGCTGTTGCTGATAAAACACCACTTTCTGAAAGTGAAGCACTAGAGTTAAGCGGAGCAATGACTGATGTTGGCGTCGCTCCTGTTGAATCGTAACCGCTTGCAAAAGTGTAATAGTAGGGGTCGCTTGGGCTGTTACTTGCAACTAATGAATCTGCGATGCCTGTGAATGTATCGCCGCCTGGCATATCATCAATTTCAATGTTTAGCGTATCAGTTTTAACAAGGCTGAAATTTTGCTCTGATTTAAGAGTGTTAACTGCACTTGTGTATGCTGCTATAATTTCACTTGTTGTTGATGGCACGCTTAAGCCAGCCTCAGTTGTTGTCACAGCTGCTGCCGTTGTTGTCGCTGCCTCAGAAGCCGCAACAGATTCTTGCTGATCAACATACCAATCTGGGTCAGTTGCACCTGCGGTGGTTGAAACTAAGTTTCCGTCCGAACCTAAGGTTGTGCCAGTTGTGGTTGTGACATCAAAAAGTGTTGTTATTTCAGTTATTGTGGTTTCATTGTTCCGTGCAACTATTGAATTAAGTTCATCTTGCATGCTAACTTCTAACTCTGTGCGATTTTTATCAGTGATAAAAATCACCACCGCACAAATTAACCAAACCGAGAGTATGCACGTTACGGCTGTTTTTACTGCCTTTGTATAACTCATTTAAGACTCCTCGCTTTTTGTTTTAATCCATAAGATTGACTGCCGAAAAGATATTTTCAGCAGTCAATAATATTAAATATCGCTGTTATAAGTTTACTTAATTATTCGTAAATGAATGTGTATTTATAAGTTGTTGTTCCAGACATTTTCATTGAAAGGTTGCCTAAAGATGAACTATCACCAGTTAATGAAGCTGTTGCTGAGAAAACAAATGGAGAAATAACTTCAAGTGTTAAGAGGTAACCATCATCTGTGAAAGTTGCATTAATTGTTGTTGCGCCATATTGTGAATCTGTGATTGCAAAGCTGTCATCGCCTAAGTCATCATTGCCAAAAACAGTTGTGAAACCAGAGTGATATAACTCTGAGTTTTGCTCGGTATAAATAGTGAATGTGATTGAATAAGTTCCATCAGCATTTTCAGTGATATAATGCTCATCATTATTCCATATAGTTGTAAGTGAGATGTAGCTAGCAAGCCTAACTGAATCATCTTGAGCGTTATATAAATATGCATCGTTTTCAAATGGTACGAAAGAATTATCAAGTTCAATCGTTCTTCCACTATCATCTTTTGCCAAGCCCTCACTAAATGAATATGTGTTAGTTTCAGTTGTTTCTTCACCGAAATCATCGAGATCAACATCAAAACTTTCAAGCATATCTGTAACATCTTCGCCATCAAGTTTGAAATCACTTGCTGTCATTGAGAAGATAGCCTCACTCACCACTTCAACATCACCATCGTAATATTTAGTGTTATTAATAACTTGAGTGAAATAAATGAGCTCTGAGCGAAGCGATGAAAGTTGAAGATCGTAATCGTCGCTAGGGCTGTATAAGTATAACTCAGCTGTTACAACTTGAATTTCAGTTGATACTGTTGAAAGCTTAGTATCACCGTTATAAGCCTCAATTTTAAGCGTTACTATTGAATCTGCTGGTAAGTAAAGCGTTGCTGAATTGGTTTGTGAAGTCACTTGTTCACTATAAGTAAGACCATCTAATGATTTCAAGCTAACAACATAACTATTTGCAGATGTTACAGCTGGCCATGTAATAGTTGTTTTAGTTGTTGAAAAACTTATTGAAACGCCTTCAGACATTGCCATGATAGGCTCGCTGTCAACACCTGGAATGCCTTCTGAATCAACTGCCGAAACTTTGTATACTATTGAAACTGGAGTCGTATAGTTAGTAGTTACATTGAGAGAAGTGCCTGTTGTGTCACCATATTTTTTCCAATAATTTCCATATGAGTAGTAATAATAAATGTTATATTTTTCAGCGCCGTCTACCGCATCCCAACTTAATGTGAATGTTTTATAGCCTTTATCGCTATCTGCTGAGGCTTCTGCTTCAAGGTTTGTTACTGCGCCAAGTAAACCAGCAACTGATATAACTTCTGAGAAAGCACCATAAACTGTTTGATCACCTGATTCATCAATTGCACGAACTTTAATTTGATAAGTTGAGTTTTCATCTCTGTCTAAGTTATAACTTTCTGAAGTTGTTGTGTCAACTAATTTGAAATCACCAGAATCAATAGCCACATAAACTTCATAAGATGTTGCACCTGAGATTTCGCTCCACTCGAATGAAATTTCATCAGTTTGCGAGCTTGAAACCTCAAGAGCTACAGTGCCAACAACTGTTCTAAATGTAAATTCAACAGTATCTCCATAACTGCCATTAACATATGCACTAACTCTAATGAGCACGTCTGAGCCAGATGAGAGGCCAGTTAAATCATAAGAATTGCTTGTTACACCCGATTTCACAGTGCCCCAAGTGTAAGTGCCTTTCATTTCGACTTTATATGTTGCACCCTCAACTGCGTCCCAAGTGATTGTTGCAGTTGTGTCAGTGATATTTGTTGCGTCAATGTTATAAATGCCGTTTGTAGATTCGATTGTGTATGAGAAAACATTTGAATATTCGCCGTACACTGTGCCATTATAAGCTACAATTTTGAATTGATAGTCTGTTGTTGAATCAAGATCAGAACAAACATAGCTTGTTGCACTTGTTTTTTGGTGAAGAGTGAAAGTTTCACCACCGTCATCGCTGAAATAAACTTCATAACCAGTTGCATTTGATGCTGATGGCCAGTAAATTGTTACTTCGTCATTATGGCTTTGAGAAAATTTCAATGATGTCACTTTACTTGGTGTGCTAGAGTTAGTTTCAGCAAGCACTAAAGTTTCGCCAGTGCTACCGCTAACAGAAGCTAAAACTTCATCGATTACTGATTCAACTGCAGCTTCAATTTCTTCTATTTCAACTTCAGTTTCATCTTTTTCGATTGTGATGATTGAATCTTGAGAGTCTGTTTCTTCTTGAGCTACGTCCTCAGCTTTTTCACTAACTTGAACAATAGCTTGAGTTGTTTCTTCGACTAACTCAACTTTTTGAGTTGTTGTTTGCTCAACTTCTTGAGTTGTTGTAACAACTTGAGCTTGAGTTACTTGCTCGTCGCTTTGTGCATTTGTCACTTGCTCAGATTCAACATTTGCATCGCTACTAACTGTTACTGATTCAACAGCACCACTTGATTGTGTTGTTGTCACAGCAGCTTCGATTGTTGTTTGTGCTGTTTCTTGAGCGTCTGTTGCAAAAGCAATTGTGCTAAACAAAAGTGCACAGCAACCAAGAGCGCAAGACATCTTAATTATTCTATCCATTTTCTACCTCCAAAAATATATGTATCTCATTTTTTACCTATCACAAAAAGCTAAAAGCTAACTGATAAATATATACAACCTTATTTTAACATTAAAATCATTAAATTACAATGACTTTTTATTAAAATTACTTTAATTTACAAACTTATTTATTTAGTTTTCGTTTTTAATTGCATGAAAATATGCAAAACACATTAAAAACTGCATTTTTATTTCTTTTTTAGAATAATTATTTTTCGATTACAAGTATGTAAGAAGTGTCTTTATTATACAATTGCTAAAATTCATATCAACTTTGAATATTTTCTCAAAATTCACACAATAAACTTGACAAATTTGACAATAGCGGTATAATGTATATAAATAACTATTTATATTAGCAGTATTTCTGTGTAAGTATCACAAAGACGCACAAGAAATAATGTTGAATTTAACAAGTGTAAGAAAAGAGTTTTTCATGAAAAAATTAGAGTTTAAAAATGCGAAGCATATAACCAACGAAATGTTTGAAAATCTTCGCCCAGTTAGCGTTTTTTATAAAGAAAACGAGGGCTGCGAATATGTACCAAACAAAAAATATGAAAATCAACATATTTTGTTTAGGAAAGAGTTCAATTGTACAGACCCAACAAACACCAAGATTTTAATCACAGCAGATGATTATTACAAGCTTTACATAAACGGCAAATTTGTCACTCAAGGTCCAGCACCGAGTTATAATTTTGCATACTATTATAATAGTATAGATATTTCCGAGTTCTTGCACGAGGGAAGCAACACAATTGCCGTGCATACATACTACCAAGGTTTAATCAATCGTGTGTGGGTTAGTGGCGATCAACGTCATATGCTCATTTGTGAGATACAGCGAGAGGGCGAAGCCCTTCTCAGTACAGACGAAACATGGAAAACTGCCATTCATTCGGCATATTATTCTTGCGGTGACCTCGCTGGTTACAAGACAAGTTTTGTTGAGGGATATGACGCAAGTGCAAAAGAAGTTGACTTTGAAAACGTTGATTTTGACGATTCAAAATGGAAAAACGCTGTTGTGAAAAACTTTTCTTACTATCGTTTGATACCACAGCCAACCGAGCAGCTTCAAGTTTATAAGCAAAAACCAACGCTTATCAGCAAAAAAGACGGGGTTTATATCTATGACACCATGCAAGAAGTTATCGGTTATGTCACTTTCACGGCCAGTGGCAAAAAAGGCAAAAAAATCATCATCAAATCTGGTGAAGAGCTTAAATCAAATGGCAAGGTGAGGTACAAGCTTCGCTGCAACTGCACATATAAAGAAGAATTTAAACTTGTTGAAAAATCAGTTCGTTATAAGCAATACGATTATAAAGCGTTTAGATATCTTCAAATTGAAGTGCCTAAAAACTGCTATTTTGATGAAGATAGCTTTGAAATTGTTGTTAGACATTATCCTTTTGAAGAAAAAATTGCTTGCCCTGTTGCTGACGAAAACGTTGAAGCAATTTGGTCGCTTTGCTCTAACACAATTAAATATGGCGTTCAAGAAATTCTCATGGACTGCCCAACTCGTGAAAAAGGGCAATACTTAGGCGATGCAACAATCAGCGCTATCGCTCAAAGCATTCTCACTCAAGACGCAACTTTCATGAAAAAAGTTTTAATGGATTTCGCAAGAACTTCATTTGTTTCAACTGGACTTTTAGCTGTTTCAAGCTGTTCTTTCATGCAAGAGTTAGCAGATTATTCTCTTCAATTCCCGCTTCAAATTCTTTGGGTTTATAACTTTACAAAGGATAAGGAGTTCTTAAAACAAATGCAGCCGTACGCTCGGCAGCTTTGCGAATATTTTGAATATTACGAACGTGAAGATGGTATGCTTCACAACATCTTCGATAAATGGAACATGGTCGATTGGCCAATGAACCTTCGTGATGATTATGACTTCCCTCTCACTCGTCCAATCACCGCTGGGTGCATAAGCGTCATCAATGCGTTTTATGTTGGCGCTGTGACTGCTCTTGAGCAAATCAATGACGAGCTTGGCATCGAGCACGAGAAAAAAGCGGACAAATTAAAAGAGTCTTTCGTGAAAAACTTTTTTGACGAAGAAACTGGATTATTTGTTGATAGTGACGTTTCAAAACATAGCAGTTTGCACGCAAATGTGTTGCCACTGCTTTTCTCAATCAAACCTGATGCAAATGCAGCAATGATTAAGCATATCGATTCAAAAGGTTTAAGCCGCTGTGGAGTTTACATGGCAATGTTTTTCCTTGTTGCTCTTCGAAACGCTGGAGAAAATGAGCTTATGCTCAAACATCTCAAGTCAGATGGTGCGTGGAATAAAATGCTTTCTCAAGGCGCAACAACTTGTTTTGAGGCTTGGGGCAAAGAAGATAAAAACAACACCAGCCTTTTCCACCCTTGGGCAACAGCTCCAATTATCGCTTTAACTGATACAAAATTCCCATTTTAGCTATTGTTTTTTTATTAAAAAGAAACAAATGTTTAATATAATATGGTAAATTTGAAATAAGTTAAATTTAGTTCACTTTTTGCAATGTATGATACTATTTTTATCAATTTAATTGATAAATAAATAGTGATAAACTATGTTTGTGTTTTGTTTTAATTAGCTTTTAGCTTATTTAAAACAGTAAAAAATATAAAATTAAAAAACATTAAGGAGATTTAAGACATGAGTAAAATCAAGTTAGGTATTATCGGTATCGGTAATATCGGTAAAACACACGTTAAAAACGTTGTTGAAGGCAGATGTCCAGAAGTTGATCTCGTAGCAGTTGCTGACTGGGATCCAAAAGTATTGCAGTGGTGCACAGAAACTTGCCCAGACGCAAAACAATTTTCTGACGCAAAAGAAATGATTGACAGCGGTGTTTGTGATTCAATCATCGTTTCAGTTCCTCACTATGATCACGTACCTCTCGGTGTTTATTCACTCGAAAAAGGTTTAAACACATTGGTTGAAAAACCAATCGCTGTTTACACAAAACAAGCTAAAGAATTAATCGCTGCTGGCGAAAAATCAGAAGGCGTTTTCGCATTAATGTATAACCAAAGAACAGACCCTCTTTACATCAAATTAAGAGAACTCGTTCAAGGTGGCGAATTAGGCGAAATGATTAGAATGTGCTGGATCGTTACTAACTGGTACCGTCCTCAAGCATATTATAACTCAGGCGCATGGAGAGCAAGCTGGAAAGGCGAAGGCGGCGGCGTTCTTCTCAACCAAAGCCCACACCAACTTGACTTATGGCAATGGATTTGCGGTATGCCTGTTTCAATTCAAGCTAACCTCAAATACGGCTCACGTCACGTAATCGAAGTTGAAGATGAAGTTGTTGCACTCGCTAAATATCCAAACGGCGCTGTTGGTACATTCATCACATCAACATGTGAATTCCCAGGCACAAACCGTCTTGAAATCGTTCTTGATGGTGGTACTATCGTTTGCGAAAACGGTAAACTTGAGATCACAAGACTCAGCCAATTTGAATCAGTTTTCACAAAAGAAAACAAAGTTTCAAACATCAGACCTGAAAAAACAATCGAAATTTTCGATCCTAAAAACCCTAAAGATCAATTCCAACACTCAAAAGTTCTTAACGCTTTTGCTGGTAACATTCTTCGTGGTGATGACCTCATCGCTGTTGGCGCTGAAGGCATCAAAGGTCTTTCTCTTTCAAACGCAATGCATTTATCTTCATTCCTCGGCGGTAAAGAAATCACTTTCCCAATCGACGAAGATCAATTCTATGACTTCCTTCAAGAGAAAATCGCAACATCAACAAAAACAATCACTGATGAAGTTGTTGAAGGCGGAGATTTCTCAGCAACATTCAACTAATAATTGAATTACATAAAAATATTTTCCACACAAGAAGCTAATAAGTTTTGAAGCTCAAAATTTCATCAGCTTTCTTGTGTGGGGGCGTACCTTTTTTGCGGTTAACCGCAAAAAATTGTACCGCCAAAAAATTAGTTATAAAATAAATTAGCGTATCGACCAAAAATCGATACGCTAGTGGACTATTTAAATGTTAGTGATTTCACAGAGTTTTTGCTGGTGGATAGCCGAAATGTTTTTTATATTGCTTGTAAAAAGCGGTGTAATCATTGAAGCCGACCATCTGTGAGGCTTGGGAAGCGGACTTGCCATTTTTGATTAAAGTTTGAGCAAGAATTAAGCGCTTAACAATTATGTATTTCCACACTGTGTAACCTGTTTTTTCTTTGAAACAGCGGTTTAGATAAGACGGACTGATGTAAAAATGATCTGCTATCAAACTGGTGCTTAAATCAGACATGATATTTTCGTTGACATAAGAAATTATGTTTGAAAATTTGTCTTTAACTTTTTCTGTTGTGTCGGCTTTAATAGCTTGATGATAGTAATTGTTTAAATGCATGAGAATGTGTGAAAGCAGCACCGAAACGATGAGCATTTTGTTATAATCAATTTCTGTGTTTTCCATCTGTGTGAAATATAATAGCAAATCAAGTGCGATATTGCTGTCATTGATTAAATTGTTGCAACCGAGATCTCTATTGTAAAAAACATCCATTAATTTTTGTTCTGGGTCAATGTTTGATAAAAAATCTTTTGGAAAATTGATGACTACCCTTTCATAAGGCGTGTCGGAAAGAATTTTCAAAAAGTGAGATTCGTTTTCTCGAATCAATACAATGTCGCCAGCGCAAAGCTTATATGAATTGCCTTCAATATAAAAAACTGCGTTGCCGCTAACAAAATAATATAGTTCAACACCTTCGTGTGTGTGAGTTTCAAGATTCGCATCAAGCGGAGTTTCGTTAAGAATATGCGTGTAATTTAAGTTGTTTATCATAAACTTCTTTTTTGTGTTCATATCTTACCACCTTATCTTAGTCATAATTACATTATAACCTCATAATGTAAAAAAATCAATATTAAATTTAAAGGAGTACACTACAATGCCTATTAAAAACATTCTTTCAGCTTTCGCTGACGAAGCAAGCAAAGTATTAGATGAACAAATCGCAGTTCTCAAAAAACACGACATGGACAAAATCGAAATCAGAAACTTAGACGGTAAAAACATCGCTGATCTTACTCTTGAAGAAGCTGAAGCAGCTGCAAAAAAATTAGCTGACAACGGAATCAAAGTTTCATCAATGGGTTCACCAATTGGAAAAGTTTCAATCAACTCACCAGTTGAAGATGAAATCGTACGTCTTAAAGATATGATTGCTAAAGCTAAAATCTTTGGTACAGATAAAATCAGAATGTTCAGCTTCCACGATACAGATGAAACACCTGAATGTGAAGCAGAAGTTATCAAAAGACTTAAAATGTTCGTAGAAGTTGCGCAGGCAGAAGGCATCCAACTTTGCCACGAAAACGAAAAAGGTATCTTCGGTGATATCACAAGCCGTTGCTTAACAATCGCTAAAGAAGTTCCTGGCATTAAACTTATCTTAGATCCAGCTAACTTCATCCAATGTGGTGTTAAACCATACGAAGCTTGGGAAGTTCTTAAAGATTATATCATCTACTTACACATCAAAGACGCAGGCGAAGACAAAGTTGTTGTTCCAGCTGGCGAAGGTGTCGGTCACGTTAAAGAAATCTTAGCTGCTTACCTTGCACAAACAGAAGATGCTCTCATCAGCATCGAGCCTCACCTTAACAACTTCTTCGGTTTCAGTGAACTTGAAGGTGACGACAAAACTGTTATCGCTAACAGATATGCATCAAGATTTGAAGCTTTCGACGCTGCTGTTGCTGCAACAAAAGCTATTTATTAAGTTTAAAGGAAGAAAACATCATGAAATTAGGTGCACAACTTTACACATTAAGAGAGCATTGCAAAACCTTGGAAGATTTTGCAGCAACACTCAAAAGAGTTGCTGACATTGGTTATAAATATGTGCAAGTGTCTGGCACTTGTGCTTATGAGCCTGAATGGTTAAAAGCTGAGCTTGACAAAAATGGCTTGGAATGTGTGCTCACTCATATGCCTCCAGTTAGATTGGTTGAGGAAACAGACGATATTATCGCTGCTCACAAAATCTTAGGCTGCAAGCATATCGGTATCGGTATGTATGAAATGAGCAGACGTCGTCATGAATATGATGAGTTCTTAGAGAAGTTCAAACCAGTTGCACAAAAGCTCAAAGACGAGGGTTTTTACCTTGTGTACCACAATCACAACATGGAATTTGCAAGATTCGAGGGCGAAACAAAAACAGTTCTCGAGATGCTCTTAGAAGAATTTGACCCATCACTTTTCGGCATCACTGTCGATGTTTATTGGGTACAATTCGCTGGCGCTGATCCTGCTTTATGGCTTGAAAAACTCGCTGGCAGAGCTCCTTGTATCCACCTTAAAGATATGGTAATGCATCTCACAGGCGAAAGAAGTGTTTCAAGTGATCACAGACCAGCAGCTGTTGGCTATGGTAACATGAACTTTGATCGTATCATTGAATCAGCTCTTAAATCAGGTGTTGAATATGCACTTGTTGAGCAAGATGATTGTTTTGATGAAGATCCATTTGATTGTCTTCAAAAGAGTTATGATTATATTACTTCGCATTATGATTTTTAATTATCATTAAATAAAGAAGCCGTGTTTAAGATGAAAGTCTTGAGCACGGCTTTTTGTCGAGCTGCCTCGACACGCACGCCGAGTTAGCGTTGTCTATACGGCAACACCTACACCAAGCAATAAGCAAGCAAAATTTTACTCAATTTTTTTAAAAAATTGCGGTTTCCAAAGGCAGAGCCTTGGTCGCTCTCGCAAGAGCGAAACACCCCAAATAAATTGAGAATTGAAAATGGAGAATGGAGAATTAAAGAAAAACAAATGCGATATAAAAAATAAAGCAAGCTAAATAAAAAGCGATATCATTTCCCTCAAGAGCAATCTAAAGGAAAACGATATCGCATTTGCGTTAGTAGTAAAACAGCGAAGCGGTTTTTACGGATTGATTAATGAATTTCAAAGAAAACACGTAGGGAATGACCCCAGTGTCATTCCGATGTTCGGTTTCGTGATTTCACGAAACAAAAACTACCATATTTAAGAAAAAATAAATAAATCCCAACTTCGGCACGACACAGGGGTCGACCTCAATGCAAGCAACTTAAGCGTTTTTTTCTTATTTAATGGTTAATTTGTGTCGATGATTTCCACTTTGATTTATTCATCATTTTCGTCCACGCTCGCCGCTGGGCGTAACTTTTGCTCGCA